>ONSC01000005.1:0-8991 GCA_900320365.1 uncultured Bacteroidales bacterium | reverse complement strand
ATTCTGGGCCAGCATACGGAACTCCTTGGCTTCTTTGTCACCTTTGCTTTTACCGAGCATATTGTAAAAGCGGGTCCAAAGCTTGACTTTCTTATCTGCTTCAGCTCTTTGGCCCTTAAAACCGGCTATAGCTGTCTCAGCCATCTGATGTGCGGTTAATCGCCCTACAATAGCGGATAGAGTGGACTCGATGCACTCCCCTGGACCTTTCAATTCCTTGGTCGCAGTCTCTTTTCTTCCTAAAAGATCATCCTTCCCCGCCGATGGCCTGTCTTCTTTTTCCAAATGATCCTTATGGATTTTATCGGCATTGTTGTACGAAGTGGTGCATTCTATACGTTTATTCTCCGCTTCATTTATTTCTTTCCGTAGGTCTGTCCAATCAGTTTTGTCTTCCTTTTGGACGGCGAGTTCGTCTCTTGTTACGGGATTATCATTCTTGGCGTTGAAGTCCGTGATCCAGTCAGATAATTCTGAAACGGCATTGTCTGAATGCTGTTTCTTCTCTTCTAATAGCTTCTCCTGCTCTTCAATATCTTGCTTTAAAGCGGGGATAAGACCTTCCAAGGTTTTAATGCTTGTACCAATCTTTTGAACCTCCTTCTCGGCATCAGACACCTCTATTTCCGCCGTGGTGTAACCTTTCACATCTTCCTCTAATGCTCTGGCATACCCTATCTTGTCATCAACTCTTCTTTCAAACCATCCTTCGGGAAGATAGTTGTTAAGGTTATCAATGTGAGAATCAGTCTCAATCAACAAATCACGGAGACCAATAAGCGAGAGAGTTCTCTCAGTCTCAGTCTTCTCTTCGACTAATGCGGTCTTTTCGTCGGCTTTTGACTGCAGTTTCTGAAGTTGCGCCTCCAATGAGAACTTCGAGAAAACAATCCGGAAAGAATCGTCAGCATCCTCAATCTTGGCCTTCAATGTATTGATGCTGGCGTTTAATGTATTTCTTTCCCCATTCCTTTGGCTTATACTGATCCTGGCATCGTCTATAATCTTGTCAACTCCGTCCTTTTCCTTCTTTTTTGCCTCCAGAGTGGATTTAACTTTTTCAATCTCTTCATTGAAGATTGAAGCGGTAGCATATGGATGATGAATGGCTCCGCAAAGCTCGCAAGGTTTTCCATCCACGAGGAGGCTACGCTTATAAGCTAAATCCTTGTTTTCCAACGATTTGATATGCCCGTCAATATCTTCGATCTCGGCCTTCAACTCCTCTTGCAAGGGTGAATTTGAGTTTATTGTCCCATTGTCTTTCTCGTCCTGAGCATCCAACTCCTGAACTCGCTTCATCTGTTCATATAGGATATCAGCATTGTCACAAAGGTCCAATTGTTCCTCTATTCTAGCTAAGTCAGCCTGTATCGCATGGCCGGTCAATTCCGGATCCAATCCCTCAGCGAGCCGCCTTATCGCCCGTGTCAAATCGTTCTCTCCCAGTGTTCTGTACCCACTCTCAGGTGAGTGTTCGTCCGCGGCTGAACGTAGATTATTAACGGATCTATCCAACTGGACATACTCGCTGCGGATAAACGTAATGTTCTCCTTGATAGGTTTTGCCCAGGCGAGATTCTCCAGGTTGTATTTCTTATCTTCCAGAACCTTCTCAGCCTTGATTTTCGCTTTGCCCTGCCCGCTGATTCTGCCCTGATTGTCTTTCAGGCGCTTCCTCGCGGTCTCGACATTAGTCGCGGCATTTGCAAGGTCCCTTTTAGCATCTGTCTCATTATCATATAGTCTCAGGCCATCATTCAGTACATCGTGCCGCTCCAGTTTTGTTTTCTTAGGCAAAAGCTGCCTCTCTTTTTCCTCCGCCTCGTTTTTTCTCTTTTCGGCATCACTCAAGTTTTTGTTCAACACCTCAAGAGTCGTCCACCAGGCCAGCCCGTTCTTAATCGTTTCCAGTTCAGTTTCCAGAGCCTGTTTTTTATTATTCAGGACGGTCTTTTCCGCTTGGATTTTAGCCAGCTCGGCATCGTCCTCGATCAGGAATCTCTTTTGGCCGCTAATCTGGTTCTCGATGTCATTCTTTTCTTTGACCGCATTATTATAGCCTTCGGTTATCACTCCCGCTATTCTACCGTAAATGGAAGTTCCGGTGATTTTCTCGAGGATGTCGGACTTCTCATAATTGTCCGCCTTCAGGAAATTCGCAAAGGAATTCTGGGCAAGGATACAAGCTTTACAGAACTGGTCATAACCAAGCCCGATCAGTTCAACGACCTTTTGGGAAACCGTTCCTTCTTTTGGAGCGCCTGATTGGTAGAACTCATTGATAAGCCTTCCCTCGGCCAGACATGTCGCTTTCTCCACGCCTGATTTATTCTCAATCAGATACAGAGCATGAGTCCCTGAGAAGTTTCTTTCTTTAAGAACGCAGATCCACTCCGCCCTGTAGGTTTTGCCGGACACTTCGAAAAGGACCTTGGCATACCCTTCCTTCGCACCTCTGGAAAGTGAGTTTTTCGGATCTTCCGGCTTTAGACGTTTATAAGGATCCTCTGATTTAGGATCTGCTTCACCAGACTTTCCATCTAATCGAGGGACTCTGTTGTATAATGCAAGAGTAATGGCATCCAAAATGGTAGACTTGCCACTTCCCGTTGGGCCGGTGATAGCGAATATATCCTGGTCTTTGAGCTGGCCAGACATAAAATCAATAGGGAACTCGCCTTTGAGTGAATTGAGGTTAAATATTTCTATTTTATTTATTTCCATCGCTTATTCTCCATTACTGCCGCTCCTAGCCCTAGAGATTATTTCTTCAAGCAGAGCTTGTTCCTCGTCGTCCATAATGTCTGCCACATCAGAGGCTTCCCTTTCATTGGCACTGGCGAAACGCCTACGGATAACTTCCCTGACTATATCATCTGAAGACAGGTCTTCGGGTTTGGAAATTTTTGAATATTTCCCAACATCACTTTTCCGCTCCTTGATCTCAGGGGTGTAGACAAACTTGGCACCGATGCCCTCAATAAGTTTTTTCAGAGTGTCTTTTATCTCATTATCAGCCGATTCCAGGCACACCTTCGTTTCGACGAACATATTGGAGTTCAGGTGCGGAAGGTCCTTCTTTATATCCTTGACAATATCTTCCGGAGAAGACGGTCCATAGGACACGAATTTCATCATTGGGGTGTATTCCAAAAAGTCGTGAACCAGATCCTTCCCAGCCTCGAAAGTTAGCAGGTCAGCTCCGTGAACATAATCAATCTCTGCGAATGACATAGTGAGCACGCTGCCGGTGTATTGCGCCCAAGGAACGCCATTGATTTCCATTCTCTTATGAATATGACCGCTCAGCAGGAAATCCGGATGATCCTTAAGATTGGACATCCGGATTTCCGGTTCACCGCCCACATAGATGGTCTCAGAATGACCATTGTCATTACCATTCAGGGAACCGGCCGCATACAAATGCGCGATCATGAGAACAGGCTCTCCCTCTCCGCGTTTTTCCTTCGCCGCTCGAACCAAAGAGGAAAGGTAATCCGCTACGCTCTTCTCATAGCTTTTGTCGAACTTGAAATTGCTTCGCCTGAGGTAGGGAACAGCGATGACCCAAGCTCTTTCGCCACTATCACTGTCTAAGGGAATTATGAGCGGGTTATCCGACTGGTCATCCTCTCCGCAACCCACCGCAGTGCCGACCACCACCACTTTGTGGCGTCTCAAGATACCTTGAGGAGCTTCTAACAGGGTTGGATTGTCATGGTTGCCAGCGATGATAACAGTCTGAAGGCCAGGGCAATCGTGCGAGATATCATCCAGAAAAGAGTAATATATCTCTTGGGACAGAGGAGTGGGATCCTTGCTGTCGAAAACATCTCCTGTTACCAATAGGGCGTCAGCCCTTGTTTGTATCGCCTGCTTTTTTAGCCACTCTAAGAAGTGACGATGTTCCTCTGCCCTTGCGGAGCCTTGGAACATTTTACCTATATGCCAGTCTCCAGTCGCTAGTATTCTCATACTTCTTCCCAGCCTTTCTTCACGTTTTCCGCTATCTCTGCCTTGAAAATCTCACGAATCTGAGCTTCGTCGGAAGAATATGCAATATCCCTTTTTATCATCTCCTTACGGCCCGAACTGAAGTCGGTGTGGAAGAACACATAGGCTGGATAACGACCGGATTGTTCCTTGTTGGTCTTCCAAAGGAGGAACTTGTGGAGCATGACTTTTCCGCCGGATTCTTTTTTGAATACACGACGCTCCAGCAAGACACTGGGCTCAAGTTTAACCGGAGCTTCATCTTCCTCAAAGGGGCAAATATCCGTCAGTTGAGAGATGCGAACATCAGTCTGGGAGGGTGTTTTGTCCGTACGCTCACGTTCGATGGTCATGCTCAGAGCCTTCACGCCAGGCGTGTTGCCTTCCATCAACCAACCTTGTGTCTCATCGAATCGGAGTAATGGATTCATCTTAACCTTATCGTCATTGCCACGGGAGACGAGTTCGAGGACACTGACCTCGAAGACAAGTTCAGGACGGATCATCTGATAAGCGATTCCGCGAGAGTCTGAGAGGATATATTGCGATTCCACATGGAGTTTAGCCAGTCGGTCAATTATCTTCAAGCGGTCTTCCTCGCTGAATCCGTTCGATCCAACAGCGAACATTTGGAACAGGCCATCTTCTCTTCGAACTGCCAACATCAAGTCGCGCAGTCCCCTATCAGAGGATGTGTAGCCGATAGCGGCGGCATCGATAGAGTGGCGAGGCTTTACTTTCCAGATAATGTGACTATCACTGTGAATGACTAGTCCTTCCGCACCTTCTCCCTCAACCCACTCGTCATATATTTCCCGAACCTCTTCTACCGAGTTGACGCCACGCATTTGAACGGGCTTCACCATTTCGCCAGAGAATAGCACGCAAAGCTTATTGTGCGTGTCGGCGTAATGATCAGGCTTCCATGGGCTTCCGTCAAGTTCTATAATATCGAACGGAGCCAGTCGGAGGAGATCCTTTTTCTTGCTGTCCGCCAGAGCGGTGATTACATCGCTGCAGCGTGGACGGCCGCTTTCCGCCGGATAATACAATTCAGCAGCGATAGCGGCGGACTTCACTCCAGCTGACTTCAAGGAGTCGGCAAACACATCCAGACATTTCAAGTTGTCCGTGCGTTGCTTTCCCTGAGAGTTAAGCATCACACACTGTCCGTCCCGGAAGAACACAACCTGCAGATGGCCGTCTATCTTACGCGTGACACTGAAACGGGTGCCACCGATAAGTTGCTTTATCTTAGCGCCTTCCACAGCGACAAAGCGCCCGGCTACATTCTTTTTGTATTGAATAGCGGTTTGAATATCGTTCTGTTCCATTTCCATCATCCGTTTATAGGTTTAAGCTCAAGATTGGTAAGCCGGAGAATAAGCGCATAGCGGTCACCTTCCACCCTACCCTCAAGGAAAGCCCGGTAAGGAGTTCCACCATTTCCCATAACTAGCGGAGCGACGCCCTTCGGTCCACCACCTAAAAGCATCATCGCATTGGCGTCCGAAAGTTTCTTGGCCATGCCAAATAAGAAATCGTAGGTCAGGCCATTGACATGTCGCACTTGATAGCTCCGCTTGAACACGAACATACGCATAGCCTTGTCTCTAGGGATAAGTTTTCCTGTCCAGCGCACAGGAGATCCTTCCAAAGCGATGTTAGCTTCGGTCGTGGAGTCAGGACGAACCTCTTTTTCTGTCCCGTCAGGAAGGAACACGTGTTCGTTCAAAGACACGCCATACGCCACTTTTCCACCAGAGGTCAGATACACTTTCTTTACACCTTCCACAATACGTCCGAACAGTTCCATATCCACTTCAGGGTCGGACTGGATGAGTGCCTCAGGGAGATTATCCCCGTATTTCGCGGTCAGGGCGGCGTCAGCGGTAGCGAGTGTGGACCTCACGCTGCGCTGAGACATTCCCCGCTTACCTTCAGCGGTCTTATATATAGGAGTTGGACGATGGAATGTGGTCCCGAAGGCCACTTCCGCATCACGTTTCAAATCGTTGGATATGTTGATTTTTCTCATAGCGTGATTCTATTAGAACATGCTGAAATCCAGTTCGTCAATGCTTTCTTCCTCAACTTCTTCCGTCTCGTCAATCGCAACTTCCTCGTCAAGGGACAAAAGGGGAAACTCCTGCTTATCCCCCGCAAAAAGGAATAGGCCTCCAGGAGTATTTAAAAGGTAACCGTCATTGTGGTTGATGCCGCTGCGGTAGCAGAAATCGAACTTAAAAATATCATTTCCGATAGCGGAAGCCAAGTCTGGGTTGTCCAATTGATAGACGGACTCCCAGTCATTATCCAGGAATTCCTCCAATGTGGCTTTTTGAGACAGGTCGACAGGGGCTTCAAACGAGGATTGTAGAAGGGGCAACTCTTGCTCGCCATCCTCACTGTAAGCCTTCAGCGTGCTCTTGTCAACCCAATGCCCCTCGCTGTCCACAGTGGCTTGTTTCAAGCCGCCGGCAGGAATAATCAGAGAATCATCGGGAGAAAGGTAAGCGGAATCGCACACTCCGCCCTCCTTGTCAGTGGCTACCAGCGTGGTCCAGCCGTAGATCTTCTTTCTCTCCAGTTTGACGGGAGCCGCCGCATAATCAGCCCCCGACAATTTGAAAATCAGTTCTTTAGCCATAAATATAGTTAATTTGGTTTATAATCATAGAGCAAATTGGATTACCCGTCCCTGGACAAAGTAGTAGATGAGCACATCTTGGACTTTGTATTTGTCCGGTCCTTTACCTGCCTCCAGAGCTTCTTTATATGCCTTCAGCTGCGGAGCATAACCAGCATACGCACCCCTCGCCTTTGGATCAAGGAAGTCTTCTATCGTGTGGTAGCTCTTGTAGTCGACCAGGACGCATTTTCCGTCTGGTAGCTTCCAGACCAAGTCCACATCCCCCCGGATAATAGTTCCGTCATCCTGTTTCTTAACGACAGGCAACTCGTGCAAAGGTGTTCCATCTCCGTAGCACTTCTTGAGCCAGCCGAAGAACTGGGCGGCGGAGTCAATGACGGATTCTGGAGAAGGAAACTCTTTGGTCAGACCCATTCCTTTGATTATTCTGTCGGCCATCTCAACCATATCCGTCCTATCCCGTTCAGGATTATAAGCCGCGAAAATGTGGTGGACACATGTTCCGCAAAGAGCATCGTCACCTTCCGCACCCTGGATATTCCGCAACATCTTCTCGCCTCGGAACACCTCGGTAAGGGTTACCGAAACCGATGACTTATGTCCTGAGAGACTTGGACTTAAATACTTGTCAGAACCCGTCGGGGCTGATGGAATCTTCCAAGGTTGCAGAATCGTGGGCTCATCCTTGGCCAGATCATCTTCCTCTTTCTGATTAATGGATTCGTACTCCATTGAGGACAAGTCAACGAATTGTGATGGATGCTGAGGATGCCACACAAATCCTTGAGCAGATAGCTCACCAGCGCCACACGAAAGGGGCCAGGAGAAACTGCTTTTACTATTTCCCAAAGTAATCAGATAGTCCTTTGCCCGAGTGAACCCAACATAAAGGAGCCGTCTTTCTTCCTCTTTTTTACGATTCGTGACATATCCGAAAAACATCGTGTTCACAAGCCGTCTCATAACCGGTTCAGGTAAGTTGGGCGTCACTCCATAATAATCCCTGGAAGACTTCGACAGGATTTTGGGGAAGACGTGGAGCAAGACTCGGTCTACAGAATTATTCCTATATGGACGAACACCGCTGAAATCCTTTTTATAGATTTCTTGTTCGTCAAGATTCAAACTGCTCAAATCATCTAAGATGACCATCGGCCATTCCAATCCTTTTGATGAGTGGCATGTCAAGACTTTCACTGTATTAGTCCTGTCGATGATATGTCCTTCCGCTTTATACCCGGAAGCATAGGCGATAAATCCCGGAAGGGTTGGAGCGACATTCATATTTGAACACATCTGCTCGTACTGCCGAGCAAGATTTATCACGAATCCGATGTTGCGTGTCCGGGTTTCGGGAAGCCCCCACTTTCCGACATTGCCATACATGTCCAATTCAAGGGCAAGAGATTCAACGATTTCTGAGATAGAAAGGACAGAGACTCGCTTGCGAAGATCGGCTAGGCGTTTAAACAGTTGTCCAGATTCATCCGAGAGTTGATTGACGCTGTCCCGGATAATTTCTGTTGTAGGGGTCCCATTAACAAGATGAAGTATGTCTGCCTTCGCACACTTGTCCTCTTCATCAATGACATATCTAATAAGAGACAGAATCAATTGATATTCAGCCCAGTTAACAAATTCCTTTTCCTGTATGGACACCGGAACCCCAGCATCCCGGAAAGCCTGGGCTATCTCAGGGATAAGAGTGCCATTGCGGAGAAGAATCGCAATGTCCCTATACTGTATCGGTTCCAAAATCGCCTTCCCTTCAGCATCATTTTCACGATAGACCAAACAACTCCCGGAGCTAACAATCTCCTTGATCTTCTTGCCGACCGCGACGTAATCGCTTTTTTGGCTTTTATTTGTTTTCAAAGGAGCTAACCAGAATTGAGACACAGGGGCCATATCTTCATTGTCCGGACGAACCGGTTTCAGCGATACCTTGTCATACGGTTTACCTGGATCGTTTGGATAGACTGGCAACTTTTCAACACCAAAGGCTTTGCAGAATATGTCATTGGCGGCTTCCACTAATTCTGGTCTTGACCGATATGACTCCTTAAGTGACTCCTGTTCCTCATCCGAGAAAGTTTTTATGAATTCTTCCACTAGTGTACTCTCCGTACCCCGGAAACCGAAAATAGCCTGTTTGCGGTCACCAACGAACACGGTCTCCTTCACGAGTTCCATCAGCTTTCGGAATATCCTGATTTGCACTGGATTGGAGTCTTGGAACTCATCTACCATCATCACATCGTAGGATTTACGGATATCCTCTCTCACGTCCTCGAATCCATCTTCGTACAGTATGCGCAAGAACTTCTGCTCTTGGTCGTTAA
>ONSC01000210.1 GCA_900320365.1 uncultured Bacteroidales bacterium | reverse complement strand
GACCGTCCCCGTGGCGAGTTCTTCCACACTAATTGGACCGGCCACGGAGGCGACACTGTCTCGACCACTTATAATGCTTAGAGTATTCTCTACATGAAGATAGGCAAGTATTCATTCGGGGTGGGCGACCGTTTCGCTCATGAGGGAATCAACCAACTCAAGGCCCTCATAGAGGCGGAGGAGCGTTTCGGGGTGCGATTCGTACCAGTATGGAACAAATCGAACCGTGAGCATCAGATAGTTGGCACCGAGCCAATGGAGACTCGTTTGGAGGCGGATGCGGCTGTCAATGCGCTAGGGTATGAAGGTCAGTACTTCGTGGATGCGGATCACATCAATCTTACCAATGTGGACCGCTTTATCGAGCCCTCCGACTTCTTCACTATTGATGTCGCTGATTACATCGGCAAGGTCGGTGATATGGAGGAAAGATTCCTGCCCGCCATCAAGGAAGCCGGTAGAATATACCGCTATATTGCCGGGAAGAAAGGAGCTGACAACTTTGTGACTGAGGTTTCCATGGATGAAGTGGATGATGCCCAGACTCCGGAAGAGTTGAAGTATATCCTGTCAGGACTTGCTCATGAAGGCATACCAGTACAGACTATCGCTCCCAAATTCACCGGGCGTTTCAATAAGGGCGTTGACTACCGTGGCGACCTGGCCCGCTTCGAACGCGAGTTCGAGCAGGATCTTATCGTGATTGACGAGGCGGTAAGAGAGTTTGGATTGCCGGAGAACCTTAAACTCTCCATTCACTCTGGATCTGACAAATTCAGCATATATCCCATAATGGGCCGTCTGATCCGCAAGTACGACAAGGGAATCCACATCAAGACCGCCGGCACCACCTGGCTTGAGGAGAACATTGGCCTCGCCGTCGCGGATCCTGCGGCTCTTGAACTCGCTAAGAGGATATATGCGGGCGCTCTGGGCCGTATGGAAGAGCTTACAGTTCCATATGCCACAGTGATTGATGTGGATGTCAACGCGCTTCCTTCACCGGAGGAAGTGGCGAAGTGGGATGCGGATACCTATGCCCGTACTTTGCGCCACAACCAGGCGGATCCCCTGTACAATCCTTCTTTCCGCCAGCTTATCCACGTGAGCTACAAGATAGCGGCTGAACTCGCCGACGAGTTCCTTCCCGCATTGGAAAAGCACACGGAAGTGATTGGCAGTCAAATTACCGCTAATCTATGTGATCGTCATATAAAAAGACTATTTAGTGAATAGTGCCATGAAATATTCATTTGATGATTTGAAAGGACGCGTTTGCGTTATCACCGGCGGCTTCGGCGTGATCGGAACCGCTTTGACAAGAGGTCTGGCTGAAGCCGGAGTCAATCTCGCCGTGATCAGCCGTTCGGCTTCTAATCCCGAGAAGGGAGAAGCCATCGCCAAAGAGTTCGGCGTCAAGTGTTTAGGTATCTCAGCAAGTACTTTGGACAGGGAGGCCCTCGAGGCAGCGCTTGACCTCATTCATGAGAAACTCGGCAAAGTCGATATCCTGATTAACTGCGCTGGAGGTAACTCGCCGAAGGCAACTTGTAAAGCGGAGCAGATGAGTAAGGATGACGATTTGGCGGACACCTTCTATGGCTTGGACCTGGCTGGTTTCGATCAAGTTTTCGATCTTAATTTCAAGGGAACCTTACTGGCCACCATGGTATTCACGAAAGACATGCTGGAGGCGGGAAAGGGCAACGTCCTGAACGTCTCTTCCATGAACTCGATTCGTCCTTTGACCAAGATTCCAGCATATTCCGCCGCAAAGGGGGCGATCAACAATTTCACCCAGTGGTATGCGGTCCACGTCGCCCAGATGGGAATCCGTTGCAACGCCATCGCTCCCGGATTCTTCCTCACAGACCAAAACCGCTTTTTGCTCACGGACGAGGAAACCGGTGCGCTTAAGCCCAGAGGAAAGAAGATTATAGCAAATACTCCGACCCACAAGTTCGGTGAGCCGGAGGATCTGGTTGGTACTATGCTCTATCTCCTGAGCGATATTTCTTCATTCGTGACAGGAGTCGTGATTCCTGTCGATGGAGGCTATAGCGCCTTCGGAGGAGTGTAATCGATTATCTCAGAGTCACTTTGATGACATAATCCGAGTCTGCTGGCAACTCACCGGGGACCGTGACGAAAAGCTTCTCGCCGACTTTTCTCGTTGAGAGCTTTGACCCGTCAGACAGGGCTGTGACATTCGAGATCCTCGCCCTCTTTGCCACAGGAATCTCGACAACGGCTCCAGGGCTCTTGAAAAGATGAATGTAGAACACCTTCTTGCTATCGATGGGAGCCGTGCTCACGCCCCAATCCTGCTCCGCTATAGGACCAGGACCGCAACTTTTGATGGACTCGCCGTTGACCCTCATCCATTGACCCATTCCCTTGAGGCGCTCCAGGGCTGTCGCGGGTAGTTCTCCATTAGCTTGGGGACCTATATTCATCAGCATGTTGCAGTTCATCGAGACACATTGAGCCAGAAGCCTTACGAGGGTGCCGATAGATTTATAATCCTGGTCCGCGACTGAATATCCCCAGGAATGGTTCATGGTCTGGCACATTTCGACCGGGATGATGGTGCTGACTTCCTGACCCTCGGAGAACCCTGAGGTGTTTCTTCCGGGGAGATCCCTCTCGAAAGTCTGGTAATCTTCTCCCTCGATAGGGGCGATGTGGTGGTTGTTGCAGATCAGGCAATCGGGATTGATTGAGTGAATATACTCGTAAAACTCCGGCATCCTCCAGTCGAAAGGAACAGCGTCCCTCTTATGGTCCCAATATCCGTCGAACCAGAGCGCTCGTGTATGATACTGGGTCAAAAGCTCTTTTACCTGAGCTTTCATGAAGGCCAGGTAGTGGTCGTAGTTCTGGCTATCACCTTTTCGGCCA
>ONSC01000031.1 GCA_900320365.1 uncultured Bacteroidales bacterium | reverse complement strand
AAAGGACTTCCGAAGCGACGGAGGAGAAAGCCCATGAGTCGACCCCTAGTCCACCGGTCAGATCAGCGACACGACCAGGGGCTCCATCTAAGATTCTTTTGGCGAGAGATGCCTTGTAACCAGCTGTAACCGAAGAACTGCACTGCTCAGCACAAAGGGAGGACGGGTATACCAAAGAGGATATCGAATACCACTCCGGAACTTTGTCCCTGAGTTTATGGCGAGCCTCTATCGTATTGACAGCCAATTCTTTCCCTCCAAAGCCAGAAAGAATAAAACCATCCGGTGGCGAAGGCCAATCCACATGGGAGAGAAGGAGCCGGGAGGTCCCTGCCTCCTCATTTTCCAAAATGAATCTCTCGAAGTCACCCACGTCAGAAAAGAATTTTGATGAAGGACCCGGCATCCTCCGGATTAACCCGGAATACTTTCAGGACCTCCGGATAGTCATGACATGCCAATAGCTCCTTGACCAAGGAGGCCCCGCCGTTCTTCCATGCGTGCTCTACGAACAAGGCTCCCAGCAAACCTTCAAGCGGGACCACTACGGTTGATCCCACTCCTTTGACAGGCATAGTGAGGTCATAGAACAAATCCTCGTCGGAGAAATCAATCTCCTCATGTGATTCCATGAAAAGCCTCAACGACTCCTTCAGGGATTCGTAGGAATTGCTCATGTAACCGCCATGGAAAGTGGCGAATCCTTCCTGAATCATCGGGAACGCTTCCGGCCTGCAAGAGCGGACAACCAACAGCGCGAGGTCGTGAAGATCATCATAAAAGTCGGAGACCAGGGTGGACGTTCCGAAAGGTCGGCCATAAAACGTGAAGTCAGCGGCCTTGGGCACGGCCGAACCCATCATCGGGTTCGAATATGCATTGAACAGGAATCCGGAGAACTGTTCACACTGATCCACCGTGGGTGCCACGACATAGCGGATCCTGGAGTCAAAACCGAATCCATATTCATTGGAAAGAGCGTCCACAAAACCAGCCACTTCCACCGCATCGGACAGTGGAACTTTGCATCCCGGAGCGCAGAAATAGTCCAATATCCCCACCTCTGTCTTTTGAAGTGTAGGGATCACCGCATCCAACCAATTGCAAAGCCTGAAAGGGTTGTAGCGACGCTCCTTGTCGTCAGACCTGGCCACTGCCAGCGCGCAAACCCTGTACACGCACTCGTTCCACCCATAGAAATCCTCGCCGGGAAGCTTGCTGCTGGTCATCACGGAGAGTTGATATGTCCCGGGAGCGATCTTCCTCACATCCAGGATCTTATTCTCCCGAAAAGAGGAATAGAGGAGCACACCGTCATCGAATTCGGCCAGATAGTCCTGCGTTCCATCCACCCACATCGAACGTCTTTCCTGCTCGGACACAGAAGCGGAAGAATAAGAATCCACATAGTTCTTCCACAACTCAGTCACCATCCTCACCGAGTCCTTCTCCTCCCTGGACATCACGGCAAGGTCGGTATCATAAGTCCTGAGACCTGGCACCTGCCGGCTCCGGGTCACCTTCTGAGCTGACCCGGAGAACGACAGCGCAATCATCAGCGCGGCGCAGAACGTGGCCTTGAGATTCATTACTCCCCTTTAAGGTATTTCAGCCAGAAAGCCCTGTTGGCGGCGCTGAAATGCCTACCCTGATAACCTCTGTAACCGTGCATGCCGTCAGGGTAGATCATCAGCTCGAACTTCTTACCTCCGGCCTGGAGGGCGTCAACAAGTTTCAAGGTGTTCTGGAAGTGGACGTTATCGTCTCCGGTACCATGGGTTAGTTTCAGCATCACCGAGCCGTCATAATTCTCGTCAGTGACAGGATATTCCTTAGCTGCGTTCGTCACCTTTGTCCTCTCATAACCCTCTGGATTGTCCTGAGGGGTGGACATGAAGCGCTCTGTGTAATGAGTGTCGTAAAGAGCCCACTCATAGACTCCTCCACCGGCGATTCCGTAATGGAAGGCTTCCGGATGCTTCATCACCAGCAGGGCGGTCATAGTGCCGCCGAAGGAGAATCCCTCGACACCGATCTTATCGCCATTGACATAAGGGAGTTTCTTCAGGTACTCCGCCCATTCAACGAAGTCCTTGACCTCAATCTCATCAAGATGCTTGTAGATCATGTCAAGACCTTCTCGGCCGTTGTAACCCGCTGCCCTGCAATCAAGCACGCACTCGATGATACCGTTGTCGGAATACCACTGATATGGATTGTAAGGCCTGAACACATCGGACACCTGGGGAGTGTCGGGGCCTCCGTAAATATCCACATGGACAGGATACTTCTTGGAAGGGTCGAAATCCTTCGGATAGACGATAAGGCCGGGCAACTCAAGACCGTCGCTCGTGGTCATGGTGATGATTCTCGGGAGCTTCGTGGCGTCCGGATTGAAATCGGGGCCTGCCAGGTCCGCGACCTTAAATGACTTGGAAGGTTTCGCGAGGTTATAAATCCAGTGCTGATTCGGGGTATTTGAGTTGCTCATGATAGCCGTGACATATTTCTTATCAGGCGAAACCATGACCATGGCAGCGTTGAGAGCGGGATTGGAAATCGTTCTGACAGAGCCTTTTGTGGCAAGGTATATTCCCGTCCTCACATGAGAGTCCCTCTGGGCGGTATACACGACCTCGGAGGTGGTGCCGTCAAAACCTTTCGCCGGCTTCCCTTCCTTGACAGAAAAGATCTGTGTCCTCCAATTCTCCCCATCGGTCAGACGCTTGAGAGTCTTTCCGTCATAAGAAAGGTAATATATCTGCTCCCAACCTGTCTCAAATGAGCGGACCATATAAAGCCCGTCGCGGCCGAAGTACATTCCCCCGATCCAGTCAAGCCAGGTCTTATATGTCTCGTGATAGATATGGGTCTTGGAACCGTCCTCGGAAGAGACGGCATAAAGGTCCAAAGTGTTCTGGATACGAGGTTCCCTCTGGATGAAGAAGGACTTGCTGTCAGCGCCCCAGAACGGGGTTCCGAAATACTGGTCATCATCCTCGTTGAAATCAGCCCAAGCGGTCTGGCCATTCTCGAGATTCACTATACCGATGCGTACCTTGGGATTGGGATCCCCGCACTTGGGATAGCGTGTCATCCTGACAGAACCTCCCGTCGGCGACATATCCTCAAGATCTACGGCGCCACCGGCATTCTGGCCATAACCAAGCTGGAGGCCAGAGCGGTCAGCATCGACAGCCACCGGGGAATAAATCGGGAAGAAAGGAACCTCGGTGTTGTCGAAACGGTAGAAACCGATCTTTTTCGAGTCCGGAGACCACCAGAAAGCCTTATACCTGGTGAATCTCCCGAGGATCTCCTCGTAATACACCCATGAGGAGTAGCCGTTCAGGATGACATCTGAGCCATCTGAAGTAAGACGAGTCTCTTTCTTTGTTGCCATATCCACTACCCACAGGTCGTTATCCCGAGTGAAGGCCATCTTCGTGGAATCAGGAGAGTACGTGAGGTTCTCAGCCCCGTCGATTTTGACCGGAAGAGATCCTCTGCCGGGCCTCGACATTGACGGAAGCGCTACGCCCTTTGTCCTCTTGCCCGTAGCGGCATCAACAACGAAATCGTCCTCTGACACAGAACCGCCTAAATTATAATAGAAAGCCGCCTGATGGTCACCGACCCATCCTCCCATCATGGGAAGCCGGTTGAATTCCTGGGCGCCGGCGATTGTGGCGACGCAAAGGGACAAGGATAATAAGAGTTTTTTCATGACACTATCTTAATTTTTGAAATATTCATCCTTAAAGTTCACGAGATAGACTTTCTCAACAGCCCTGGTCAGGGCGGTGTATAGCCACTTGAGATCGTCGGTTGTGAGTTCATCCTGCCAAAAGGGATTATCCACGAAAACACAGCTCCACTGGCCTCCCTGGCTCTTATGGCATGTGATGGCGTTGGCGTATTTAAGCTGGAGAGCGTTAAAATACGGATCCTCACGGACCGCCTCATAACGTTTCTTCTTTGTGGTGAGATGGGAATAATCCTCACTGACACCGTTGTAGAGCATATTCTGCTGCTCGTAAGTGAGGGAAGCCGCCTCCGACTCAAGGGTGTCAAGGCAAACCTTGGCCTTTATCTCAGCGTCATCATAATCCGGGAAAGTGAGGCGGGCATCCGCGAAAGTCAAGCCGTATCTTTCCTCGAAGTTCTTGATAGACACTAGTTTGGCGATATCCCCATTGGCGATGTAATCCATCCCCTTTGCCTCGCCTGTGAATTGATAACAGTTCTTCACTATCATCAGTTTCTCGCCCCGGACCAGCCTTTCCTCGTCATAGAAGACTTGGGCCCTTATCCCGGCGTTATATCTGTTGGCCCTCTTGTTCGACCTACACAGGACGATGGCGTCATCTTTCGAATAATCAGTGTAATACGTCTGATTAAGAGAGTCCAATAACTCTCCCCCACTTATCCTGACTATATCATCGAAACCCTCCGTCCTGAGACCGAGCTCATCTGGAGTGTACGAAGCGTCGCCATAGGGATCCCGAGTTATTAATTCCCTTATCCGTGTCGCGTTCCATAAAATCCCGGACTCTTTCTGCTGACGCACGACCTCTGTCAAGGAGCAATATGCCACACCCCCGAAACCATCCATATAATCACTGGACAGGGCCGGAGAGGCATCCAGACCAACCGGCGGCAGTTGGGCCGAGTCCCCGATCATGATTATACGGCAATCATTTCCTGACCTGACAAAGTCCACCAAGTCCTTAAGCAGATCACCTGTGCCAAACATAGCCGAGCCATTCCCAGCCTGCCCCTCGATTCCTATAAGAGAGACCTCATCAACAATAAAAAGCTTGTGAGACCTCTTGTTAGGAGCCAGGGAGAATTGGCCGAATCCATCAGAACCTATTGATTTCTGGCGATATATACATTTATGGATAGTGCTAGCCGGCTTGTGGGCATACTGCGATAGCACTTTTGCGGCCCGACCTGTGGGAGCTAAAAGAATACAAATCTCCTCCGGGAGATCATCTTTGACAGGCCGCAAATCGTCCATGGCTTCGATGACCGCAGCCAATGCGGTAGTCTTTCCAGTACCGGCATAGCCGTTCACAACCAGGATATCGTGATCATCGCCAACCAAGAAACCAGCTATCTCTGAGAAAAGCCTGTCTTGGTCAGGAGTCAGGTCATATGGGAAATGATCCCTGAATCTCTTGTAGAAAAAGCCTCTCCTGTCCATCACTTGGCACTCTTGCCGAATAACATCATCATGACAGCGAGAACAGGATAAATCTCGACACGTCCAAGGAACATGTCGATTGTGTACATCAGTTTGGCTCCAGTGGGCTCAGCGCTGAAATTACCCATAACCCCAAGATCGCCGAGAGCCGGGCCAACATTACTCAAAGAGGTGAATGTGGCGGCGACAGCATTGGCGTTATGAGGGTTGACAGCGAGATTAATCGCCAGGGAAACAATGATCAACATCATGTACAAAGCGATGTAAAGGATATGCGGTGCGATGTCCTCTTGCCTGACGACACGACGATTGACCCTGACCTCGTTGACAGATGCTGGATGGAGCACGGTCTTGAGACGGTAATGTATCTCCTTGCAAAGAAGGAGCGCCCTATCGGACTTTATGCCACCGGTGGTTGACCCCGCCATTCCGCACCAGATGCTCACGAACACAAGCATCGCCGAGGGCAATGCCGGCCAGACACCATTGTCAGAGATTCCGAATCCGGAGGTGGAAGCGTAGCTCAACACATGGAAGGAGCTGGAAAGGAAGCTCTTACCCCATGTGCCCTCGATCCCGTTAGCCTTAAGGGAGATGGCCACGACCACGCTGGTGACAATCAATATCCAGAAATAGAACTTGAATATCTCATTCTTGAAAGGCTTGAGGCTCCTTGTGATGATCGCCACGTAGACCATCCCGAAGTGAATGGAAGAGACCAGCATAAAGAACATCGTGACGAGGTCGATCGCCACTGAGTCAAAAGAGCCTATCGATAGATTCTTCGTGCTGAAACCTCCCGTGGCTGTGACACTCATCGCATGGTTGATCGCGTCGAAAGGGCTCATCCCGCAGATCAGGTATGCGGCGAAAGAAGCGATCAACATGCCCACATAGACATTTGTGAATATATACACCGTCCTGTTCGTCCCTGACCTGTACTCACTCTTCGACAGGGATGAAAGCTCCAGGTTAGTGAGACGAAGTTTCATCTGTGACGAGCTCGGAATCACGAGAAGCAGGAACACCACTACTCCCAAGCCCCCGATGAAATGTGTTGAGGAACGCCAGAAAAGCAAGCTATTTGGCAGGGACTCAATGTCCTCCAGAATGGAAGCACCGGTCGTAGTGAATCCAGAAACACTTTCAAACCAGGCGTTTATCACAGTGAAAGGGCCTCCCCACAGGGCATACGGAAGCATGCCGAAGATAAAAGATAGAAGCCAGGACAGGACTATTATCATGTACCCGTCCTTCAGGGTGATTTCCTTGGCCCGCCTCACGAAAATGAACGGGAAAATACCGACCGTGAAGGTGATGGTGAAACTGATGAGCAAAGCGGCCAAGGCGCTATCGTTGCCATATGCCACAGAGACCAGTATGGACAAGAACATGAACAGCGCGCTGACCAACAACGCGGAGCCCACATATCTCGATATCACCTTGATATTCATTCCTGGCTTTCGTTTGCAGGCTTCGGGGCCATCTTGTTTCTCATGTCCGTGACTCGCTTACGAAGCTGCTGGTTCTCACTGACAAGTTCCGTGATTCCATCGTTGAGTTCCAGAAGCTGATCATCGCCCTCGAAGGAGTATGTGTATTTCTTGTTGAAGGACCTGTAATTATTGAGTCCCTCAAGCATCCGGTATAGAGGATTGACGTAATACACAAGAAGGAAGAACAACAGCATCAAGATGAGAAGCAGCCCGACCCCGACGGCCACCGCTCCAGGAATGATGCTGCGATAGAACCCTCTCTGGAAAGTCTCCGAATTCTTCTTCAACTCAGCGTATATGGCGTCATCAAGATTGTCTATATATGCGTTGAGTCTCTTGAATTGCGGTTGAAGACGTTCAAAGTACCATGTCCTTGTGTCTATGAAGTCTGAGAGCAACACATCGCTCAACTCCATGGAAGTCAGCATATAAGCCGAGTATGCATATACCACGGAATCAGTCAGGGGCAGCATCTTGTCCGAGACTAGTGACTGCCTGAGCGAATCACAATGCGCCATGAACTCTTCCTGGTGGAAATCCGGCAAAGCGGAGACCGCGTCATCCCCGATCACAGCCAGAATGCCCAGGTTGTACTCACTGCTGACCTCGGATAGCTTCTGGGCCACCCCGACGCTTTTGATATTGTCAGCCATCAAGTCAGAGACATAATGGCTCATCCTGGAGTATTCGAGGATGGATATGACACTTGAGGCAAGAAGAGCCACAGCTATCGCTGAGAGGCTGAGAGTCAGCTTCGTCCGCATCGACAGCTTTGTGTCCCTTATCCTTTCTTTAAGTCTCTTGAACATTCAAACCGATAATATTCAGTTTACAAATATATTAAAAATCCTCTTATCGGTACACACCGAGAATTGTCCCGTAATCCCTCAGGCATTCCTCGCCTGGATAAGTGTTGAAATAAGTGGAGTCCATATAGACAGCGAAGGACGTGACATTGCTGATTCCACGGCTTTTGTAAACATCCAAATCTCGTGCGAACACTTCCGGATGCCATGGTAATTGAACCGCCGGCTTCTTCCAATCACTGGCCAGAGACACGTCCAGCCAATATTCCAAGACGACTGCGGTCTCGGCAGGGAAAACCTTGAGATTGGCGTCCAATAACTCCATCACTTTCCTATGGGACATCCTGCCTTTCCGTCCAGGGGCATCGAGGTCTGATAATGGCCGGTCCCACTGCCTCTCAATAGGAGCGAATTCAAGGAAAATTCCATCAGATGGCTTGACTTTCACAGGAGGCTCCATGGTACGCTGATACGCGAGATGGGCCAGAGTGGCTTCCGGATCAACCTCCCTGATGGCTTCAAGCATCCGGTTCTCGATTATCAGAGCCTGCTCACTCGCCGAGTACTCCCTGCATAGAGGGCAAAAACAAGGCTCAGAGTTGTCGTCCAACCAGAAATAATACCGGTGATTGGTCGAAGGCAACTCTGTCGCGTACTTGGCGGCTTTGGAAGAGATAATCTCCAATGCCTTCTCTGAATGGGCGCAGCAGTTGAAATCAGCCACCCTTTTGCCATCGCTATTCATCCTGAACATGGTTGAATCCTCAGCGAACAAATCCCTGGGAAGCAAATCACCCATCGCATGGAGTTGGTGCTCAACATCTATTCCCATCCTCTCACACTCCCGGAAGAAAATCCTGCCCTTCTCCAAACGCATGAAATCCGACACTTGCGAGGGAGTCACATGGGTCCCGATGGTGTTGATACCGTTTCTTTTGGCTATAGCAGGCCAGGAGGTTGACTCGAGATCATCCACGGATAAGACGGCTCCCCTCATCTTGAAAAAAGCTTCCTTGTCAGCCTTGGCCTTAAAGAACACATTCGGCTGGTGGAAATCCGCTTTCTTGTCATCTGTCAGTTTCAAAGAGTACCAGTTGACATCGCCATCTGGCCTGAAATCAGCCCTGAACACTCCCATAAGGAAGCCATTCTCAACATCAACACCGAATTCAGCAAGCTCTTCCAAAGTGACACTGCCGGCGATGCAATACCCTTCAGGACTGATCTCATGGCAATACTCGAGGGTGCTGAAATTCCAGCCATAGTCGAATTTCCGGTATAACTCACAAGTATAATCCAGGACATGGCCAGCCGGATCCATCTCGGCACCTATATATTTGTCAAGCTCACCGGCGTGGGAGAAGAAAACCTCCGCCCTGTCCTCGGGTGACACATCCATCTCGTTGGTGAAATCACCTTTCAGTGCCAACGTGGTGTCCTGTATGTCGAATCTGAACAAGAAGAAGTTGTCCGTGACCATGCACTTGAAAACAGTCTCGTCATCAAGTCCGTCCCAAGGAGCATGAAACCCTACCACAGGTGGAATGGCGTCCCACACCGCAGCGGTAAGAAGCCCATCCAAGGATGGCGCAACCGGTGAATATGGAATCATGAAACACTCTTCATCCTTGTGACCACATGAGACACAAAGGCAAAAGATAACGGCCAAAACAAGCCTAAGAAGTGACTTTCTCATCGCGACAGATCCTCAAGTATATTACCTATCTGATACAGACCTCTAGGGACATGGAAACAGCCCTTCCATTTACCACCTTTCAAGGGAAGTAGCACTTCCCCCCTACGGTTAAGATATCCGAACCACTCCGGGAAATCCTTGTCTTTGAAATGCTTCCATAGATAATCATCTAGCTTCAGGAACCAGTCCAGACATTTCTCATTCCTGGTCAGCTGATACCCTTTCAGCATGGCTATGGCAGCCTCGATATGAACCCACCACAACTTCTGGTCCCACTCCAACTCCTGGGGAGGACAGCCTTTGCGGTCCATGAAATAGAATATGCCTCCGTAGGTCTCGTCCCAGCCATATTCGATAACCCTCAACGAGATTTCGACCGCCTTCTCTATCAGTTTTCTGTCCCCTTTCCTGATGCCAAGGTTCTCGATGAACCATAGCGCCTCCAGATCGTGTCCCGGATTGATCCGGCGACCCTCGAAGCAATCCACGAGACTTCCGTCCACAGAAGACAGGTTCTCCACCATCACTCCGAGATCCGGCTGATAGAACACATCCAAAACCTCATGTAGGCACTCGTCTATGGTTTTCTCCATAAGCTCCGGATCATCAATTATTTCCTCGACTTCCAAAGCCATGTTGCAGATAATCATCGGCAACGCGAAATCCTTCATGGGCCTGGTACCAGGCACAGCTTTGAGCCATGGTCCCTTGGGATTGGAACGTCTCTCCAGAATCCTGCGGAAAGTCTCTTTCGCGACCAGGGCGTATCTGTCGTCGCCCGTCGCCTTCGCGAGCTGGGCGAAAGCCATGCAGGCGAAAGTGTTGGAGAAAATGTTGTAGGGATGAATAAGTGGACGGCCCTCCCTGGTCAATGAGAAATAGAAGTCATAGTCGCCTGTGTAACCATGGCGTAAAAGGAACTCAGCCCCCTGCTTGGCGCATTCCAGCCATGCGGGGTCCTTTTTGTAAGAGTTATAAAGCATGGAGAACATCCACACTTCCCTTCCCTGAAGCCAGACAAACTTGTCAGTGTCAAAAACATTCCCCTCCCGATCCAGGCAGGTGAAATACCCTCCGAACTCCTTGTCCTGGGATTTCTCCAGCCAAAAAGGGAGCACATTGTATAGCAGCTCAGACCTGTAGCGGGCCGCCATGGCGGCGAAATCAACATCAGTTCTCATCCTCTTGATTCTTTGTGGCTTCCATCTCGTCACCAGGCGAGAGGACGGCCGGAATTATCGATTCAGGGCCCATTGTTCGCCCTGTTGTCTTTATCTTTCCCTGTGACCTTTTGGGAGACAGACCCAATTTCTCAAGCTTCTGGATTTTCTTTATGACGCTTTGATTAGAGTCTGACAGTTTCTTGGAAGCGTCTCCATAAGCCGCGGCGGCTTTCTCCAGAGCATCGCCTATCTTGACATAGCTTCCCATCCAGCCTCCCAGTTGGCTCATCAGCTCCTCCGCGGTCTTGTAAACCTCGGCAATATTCTTCTCCTGATTGGCCTGCTTCCAAGCCATCTGAATCATATTCAAAACAATAATCAACGTCATCTGGCTGACAATAAGGACATTATTATCCTTAGCCACCTGCCACAACATAGGATCCTCTTCGAGCATCAGCCTGAAAGCGCCCTCAACGGGGATGAACATCAAGTTGTAATTGACCTTCCTCCTTCCCTGAGGAATATACGAAGCGTAATCCTTGGTCTTCAGCTCATCCACATGCTTGCGCACGCTCTCCACATGAGCCTTGGCCAACTTCCTCCTGGCGTCGACAGTCTCGCTGACCATATATTCCTTGTATGCGTTGAGACTGACCTTGGAATCTATGATGACGGTGGTGTCATCCGGATAGTACACCATGACGTCCGGAATCAAAGTCCTTCCCTCATCACTTTTAATCTCGTGACCATCTCTGTCCGTGATTACACCTTGAGTGAAGAAATGTATTCCCTCGACAAGCCCGGCGTTCTTCAAGACATCGGTTAACAACATTTCACCGAAGTCCCCTTGGACTTTTGAATATCCTGTCAATGCGTTAGCGAGATTCCTGGCCTCCTCACCCACGGCCTGTGAGCGCTTCAGGACGTTCTCGATGTTCTCTTTCATGGCGGCGCTCTGGGCGGCGCTCTCCATCCTGGACTCTCTCACACTCTTATCGAAGGCCTCAAACTTCTCTTTTATCGGCTTCAAGAGCTCAGCGATAGACTCGGCGCTCTGGCTCTTGAAAGCGGCGCTATTCTCGGCCGAGAGGGCCTTGAAAGAGTCCCTCATGCTTTCCAGTTCCTTCTGGTGCCGTTCCTCCTGCATCTTGAGGGCCTTCTCCTGAGCCTCTTTTTGCGCCTGGGCAGCTCTGTCACGTTCCTCTTTGAGCCGGGTCTCATACTCATCCCTGGCAGCCAGAAGGCTTTCCACCGCGGCTTTCTCACTGGTAAGGTTGGTGATACGGTCTTGCAGAGCATCTTCGGCATCTTCGTATTTCTTGACCAGCTTTGCCCGTTCCCTTGCCCCCCGGGACATAACCACGAACATACCCACCAAGGCAAGAATCGCCACAACGGCCAAGATTATCAATATGATGGTGTCTTTATTCATTTGACTAAAGAATATTCATGGACTGCTCACGGACCTTCTCCAGCTCGTCCTTCATCCTGACCACGAGCCTCTGGATACCGGCATGGTTCGCCTTCGATCCGGTCGTGTTTATCTCGCGCCCCATCTCCTGGATAATGAAGCCAAGTTTTTTCCCGGGATACGGCTCTGAATCAATCGTGTCGAGGAAATACCTGCAATGCTGACGCAGACGCACTTTCTCCTCATTGATGTCCAGTTTCTCCAGATAGAAAATCATCTCCTGCTCAAACCGGGAAGGATCAACCTTCTGCTCAAGGTCAGCAAGACTCCTCTGGAGCCTCTCCCTGACTGAGGACACCCTCTCTGGCTCAAGCTTCTCAACCTCATCCTCCAGCTCCATTATACCTCTCACCCTGGAGGTCACATCCTTATAAAGCGCCTCGCCCTCCTTGCTCCGGTAGTCATTTACCGCCTTGATAGCCTCCTTGACAGCCTTTTCCACCACCGGCCAGTTTTCCTCAGTCACGACATCCTGCCTTGAATTGTCCATCACGTCCGGGAAACGCATTATTGAGGTCAGAAGCTCGTTGTCCATCCTCGCCTGGTCTCCGAAATTGGCCGCTCGGTAGCTCGTGAGATTGTTGCGGATCTCCTTCATCTGGCCGAAATATTCCTTGACAAGAACAGGATTGACCTGCTTGGCGGATCCGGCTCCCGGCTCCCAGGTCATGAAGAAGTCAATCGACCCCCTAACCAGAGACTCGGCGATCATCTGACGGACCACCAGTTCCTTATCCTTCGGAAGGAGCTGGGTCTTTATGTTGGCGTCGGAGTTCTTTCCGTTGAGAGTCTTTATCTCGATGGTGAGTTTCCCTGTCTCCAGGACGGCCTCAGCCTTGCCGTAACCTGTCATTGACTTAATCATATCCGGATCTTTCTTATCATACAAAAATAACGAATAAAAGCGGATATTCCGAGAAAAAACGGAGCTACTTGATGTCACCGAGAACAACCTGCTGGGCTATGGCACGGAGGAACGAGGCGACCTCTGGATTGACTCCACAGCTGGCCGGAGTGCCGGAAAAAGGCTTACCGGCGATCAGCAAGTAATTGACACAGGCCTTGAGATAAGCTCCCTCCAGGGACTGATGATGATTGTCGGGACCCAGTAGTTTTCCTTCCGGCCATATCTTCATGGCAAGATTAAACGCGTCACCTATTGGAGAAAGCCCTGTCCGGGCCTTCCGGGCCATCTTAGCCGCTCCCCTTCCGAGGTGATAATCAAGGCTTTCCGCTGTTCCGAAACCTCCGGCCTCAAAACCGCTGTAAGTCCAAGTTCTCTCAAGAATCACCTCACATCCTGGAGAATGAGCCAAAACATTCTTCTTCAGTGTCTTGAGATCTTTCAACACCTGTTTGTCCTTATCCCTGGAATATCTGGCCGGGTTAGCGCTCTGATCTTGAAGGAAGGCGAAATCATAGCCACCGAAATCGACAGCGGCCCTGGAATCAGCATTCCCAAGATGACGACCGAAAGTGTAGCCGCCTGCGAGGTACTTCCCTATACGAATATCAAGTCCCTGACTACGAGCTATTTCCCGTAGTATCATGTCAGAATCATGAACATATGTGAACGAATTACCGATGCACAACACCTGGATAACTCCAGGATCTTTCACACGCTCGGGAATTTGGAACTCTTGTGAGAATGCCGTCAGCCCACACACCAGGCAGACCAGAACGGAAAGAAAAATCTTTTTCATCTGATTACGCTTTACCATTACAAAGATAATCCGTTTTAAGTATATTTGTGAAAGTGAAAACAAGATAACAATAATAACCGACCCATGCTTAAGATTGGAGACAAAATGCCGTCCTTCGAGGTCCTGGACCAGGACGGAAATACCGTGAAATCAGAAGACTTCATCGGAAAAGGCCGCAAGACCATAATCTATTTCTATCCAAAAGACAACACCTCAGGCTGCACTGCCGAGGCTTGCTCATTCAGGGACAATTACGCTGAGCTCACCGCCGCAGGTTACAATGTCGTGGGAGTCAGCAAAGACAGCTCCAAGTCCCATACGGGGTTCAGGGCCAAGTATGAGCTTCCATTCCGTCTCCTCGCGGACACATCCACCCAGATGCTACAAGACTTTGGAGCCTGGGGTGAGAAGAAAATGTACGGCAAAACCACAATGGGCACTCTCAGACGCACATTCATTTTCGACGAGAACGGCATCCTTGAGCGTGTCATAGAGAAAGTGGACACGAAGAACGCCGCAAGTCAGATACTTGAGGGATAGATCACTTAACCGGGGAAATTACAGCGACGTAGCCTCCGGAAGGAGCCAAATGGACTTTGACTGGCTTTCCAGGCTTGAGTTTCATGTCTTTTCTCACCACATCAGTAGGGTTCTTTCCATCCGCCCAATAGGATATAGTGAACTCGCCTTCCCGCAAGAAAGGCGTATCCAGGATTATATCCCTAGCGTTCGAACCATTGATAACCCCAAGGAACCACTGTTCCCCGGAACGCTTGGCCACGTAGACATAGGAATCCGGATCGCCTCCAACGAAACGTATATCATCCCAAACCGTCGGGACTATCTTAAGGAAATCCGCCCCGGGCTGACCTAAAATATGGTTCGGATGGTCACACACTACGGTATAAGGGCTCTCATAGACAACGAACTTGGCGAGCTCCTGGCATCGAGTATTCGGAACCAGAGAGGGACTTTGGCCAACATGATCCTCCGGCTTGACATTGAGGAAGCCTCCCGGTGTGTAGTCCATCGGGCCGGCGACCATCCTTGTGAAAGCCAGTTTCACATTATGGGCGGCACTGTTCTGGCGTCCTGTCCATTTGTTGTACTCTCCCCCCTTGACACCTTCCCGAGTCAGCAGGTTGGGGTATGTCCTCTCTATCCCGTCCGGCTTGTAAGCCCCATGGAAATCAATCAGAAGATGATGCTCAGCGGCTGCCTTGACCACCCTCCTGTACCAGTTGACGGTGTATTGGTCGTCCCTGTCCATGAAATCTATCTTCACCCCGGCGATTCCCCATTTCTCATATAAAGGGAAGGCCCTCTTATAAGCGTCGTTACGATTGGCGTCGCCACTGTGCATCCACACCCATATCCTGACTCCCCTCTCCGAAGCGTAACGGATGACTTCCGCCATGTCGATCTGTGGAGCAGGAGTCAACACATCCGCCTCCGGACGATTGTTCTCTCCATACCACTGCCAATCCACAAGCATATAGGGCCAACCCTCCTCAGAGGCAAGGTCTATATACTCCTTAATCACTCCCATCTCCATCTTGACCTCACCGCTCCACCAGTGATCCCACGCGCTCATACCAGGACGAATCCAGGAGGGATCCTCAATGGCGCAAGGAGGATTCAAAGTACGGATCCACTCGCTCTCGATGAACTTCCCTGGGTTGTCCGCTACAAGAATAACCCTCCAAGGTGAAGTGATCTCATCGTCGAAGCGGGCCTTGATTCCATCCTCATCCTCCCCGGGAAGGGGTGCGAGCATAGTTTTGAGTTTCCCTTCGGGATTCCCGCCTATGTAAAACCCTGGATAGTTATCTATGTCCGCCTCTGTAATGGCCGTCCACAAACCAGGTTCCAGCTCGACGAGGAACGGAAGCCCGGCCAGGGTGTCATCTTTCAACGAGGAAACCTCCTTTTTTATGAATTCCCCTTCCTGAGCTGAATGATAACGCCCGTCATATTCAGCGACATAGGCCTGGGATGAAGCCGGGATATTGAATCCGGTCAGCTCCCTTAGCACACGGCGGTCACGGATGGTGGCGCCATCGAAAAGATGGTAGCGGAACGCCGCTCCCTCGTCCGATACCCTCACCTCGATCTCCATCTCCCGCCACTCACCTCTCTTCTCCCTGAAAACCAGCTTGGTCTCACGCCAACTCTGGTCCACCTCCGCATGACGGTTCTTGACCACAGGAGTCCACTTGTCCCTCTTGAGAACGATTGGACTTGCTGTCATCTCTAGCGAGTCACAAAGCGGATCCTCGTCCTGGAACTCAAAACCCAAAGGTGCCGAAGTGATCACTTTTCGACCATCAAAAGTGACAGAATATGTCAACTTCACATCATTATCAACAGTAAGGCAGACTCTTCCATCTGGAGACACAACTTTGACACTTTCGATTGGAACTGGTTCAGAACCATAGGCTTTGAGACTCAGAACAGAGCAAATCAAGCCTGCGAAAAAGAGAAGGGAAGTTTTCTTCATAATCTACGATTATTTATACAAATATACCCAAATAATCTGACATAAGCCCGCTTTTTTGTATCTTTGTTGGATTGATCAAAGTTTGGATAAAATGGAAGAGACCAAGAAACTGAATTTCCTTGAAGAGATAATTGAGGACGATCTGAAGTCTGGCAAGGTGGAAAGCGTCATGACCAGGTTCCCTCCGGAGCCCAACGGTTACCTCCATCTCGGCCATGCCAAGAGCCTATGCATCAACTTCGGCCTGGCTGAGAAGTATGGCGGAAAGACCAATCTTCGCTACGACGACACCAATCCCACAAAGGAGGACACGGAGTACGTCGACGCCATAAAGGAGGACATCAGCTGGATGGGCTTCAAGTGGGACAAGGAGCTTTACGCCTCGGACTACTTCGACCAGCTCTACGAGTGGGCAGAACAGCTCATCAAGGAAGGTCTCGCCTATGTTGACGACCAGACCCAGGAGGAGATCAGCAAGGGCCGCGGCACCGTCGATTCCCCTGGAAAGGAGAGCCCCTACAGGAATAGGAGCGTCGAGGAGAACCTCAAGCTTTTCCGGGAGATGAAAGAAGGGAAGTACGCTGACGGTGAGAAGGTTCTGAGGGCCAAGATAGACATGGCCTCCCCTAACATGATGTTCAGGGATCCCTTGCTTTACCGCATCAAGCATGCCTCCCACCACCGCACAGGCGACAAATGGTGCATCTACCCGATGTACGATTTCACTCATGGCCAGTGCGACTCAATCGAGCATATCACCCATTCCATTTGCACCCTCGAGTTTGACGTGCATCGCCCTCTATACGATTGGTTCATCCAAGCGCTGCACATTTACCCTAGCCACCAGTATGAGTTCGCCAGACTCAACCTCACATATACTCTCATGAGCAAGCGTAAGCTTCTGGAACTTGTCCAGAAGGGTCTCGTGGCCGGATGGGATGATCCCAGGATGCCCACGCTTTGTGGAGTGAGACGCAGAGGCTATACACCGGAGGCACTTAAGATGTTCTGCGAGAAGATCGGTGTCTCAAAGCGCGACCAGATGATGGACATCCAGCTTCTGGAATGGTGTGTACGCCAGGATCTCAACGCCAGGGCCAACCGCTACATGGTCGTCCAGAATCCGTTGAAAGTCACCATCACTAATTGGGAAGCAGGAAAAGTCGAGTGGTTCGACTGCCCGCTTAACCCGGCTGAACCTGAAGGGGCGACAAGGAAAGTTCCCTTCACAGGCGAGCTCTTTATCGAGAGAGACGACTTCATGGAGGATGCCCCGAAGAAGTTCTTCAGGCTCAAACCGGAAGGTGAGGTTCGCCTTAAATACACCTACATAATCAAGTGCGAGGAGGTTGTGAAAGACTCCGATGGCAATATCGTGGAGCTCAAATGCACATACGACCCCACCACGAGGCCTGGAGGTGAGGTTTGGCGCTCAGTCAAAGGCACCATCCACTGGGTCCCCACCGAATTCGCCAAAGAGATTGAGATCCGTGATTACGACCGTCTGTTCACTAAAGAGGACATGAACTCAATCCCCGAGGACAAGGATTACAAGGACTTCCTCAATCCCGAATCACTCAAGGTTCTGACCG
>ONSC01000102.1 GCA_900320365.1 uncultured Bacteroidales bacterium | reverse complement strand
TTGCAGATCGACGCCGCCATGCCGACGACTTCGCCCATCATGCCGCCGGTGCGCATCACGCGAATCGTACCCAGTCCAATGTGGGTTACGCTGATATCGCGGCCCGCCATGAACAGGTTATCGATATTGCGGGAATAAAGGCAGCGGTAAGGCACAAAGTACTCCTGATGGCCTGCATTGATGCTGATGGCCAGGAAAGGCTCGTCATTGACACCTTCGATAGGTTTCGGATAATGCAGGTCCATACCCCAGGTGGTGGCTACGACAGCGTCGTCATATTCCACCTGGTCCCTCACATCCTGCTCCTTGAGGATCACATCGCCAAGAAGCCTGCGGGATTCACGCTTTCCACCGATGTAAGCCACCCACTCAAGCGCTTTATCCGCATATTCTTCTTTTCCGGAATAGTGGTTCTTCAGATAGGACCAATTGCCGTAGACGGCACGGAGAGCATGGTCACGAATATACTCGATCTCAGTGATCTGATTGTTGTTGAGGCCAGATTCCCAGTCCCAGTTGCCCCTCAACATAGGCTGGCAAGTGTTGTCATTGAACTGGATGGCCCATGGGCACTCGGGGAACGAGCTTTCCTCAGGCTTCGCCTCCGCATACCACATGACGGATGTACCCATAGTAAGATCGTCGGCGACATCAGGCGCTGTAGGCTCACCGGTCTCGGCCTTGCTCTCACGTCCCATCCTGAAGTCGGCTCCGGCCATAAAGCCAAGATTACCATCACCGGTGCAATCAGCGAATAGAGCGCCCTTGAATATGGTTTCCTTGCCGGTCTCAATATCCTTGCCTATAACAGCCTTGATCTTGTTCCCGCTCATCTTGGCCTTGATGACCTCGGTATTGAGGAATAAGGTGATGTTCTTCTCGCCCTTGACAAGATTCATCTTCTTATCATCCTCATAGTTCCCCGCCGGTCCGGCATTTGACTGCATTTTCTCGGGATACTTGTCCATAATGGTCTGAAGAACCTTCAAACGGGCGGTGTCGCCATCGTTCTTCGCCTCTCTTAAGAGATAGCTTTGGACACCTCCTACCTCATCCATCATGGCGCCAAGGTTAGTATATGGAGGACGGCGGACATAACCGGTCATTCCTACCCGGATCTCCGAGCTGTTGTTGCCCCCGAGCAAAGGACGGTTCTGAATCAAGGCCACCTTGCAACCGAGGCGAGCGGCGCTGACGGCAGAGCATATACCTCCCACGCCTCCTCCAACGACGACAAGATCATAAGTGCCACCATCCTCAGGCTTTGTTATTCCGAGCAGTTTGTGGCGCAGTTTATCGAGGGCGGGAACATCATTGACGGGGGCAGCGGCCTCGAGATCACGAGTCAGATAGATGACATCACAGCGACCTTCGAATCCGGTCAAATCGCGCAAAGCGATCTCATTCTCACCTTCGGCCAAGGTGACGACACCGCCGTCTTGCCAGTCCCAATCAGCCGATTCCGTACCGAAAGTGGCACTGAGCGCATTGCCGTTAAGCAGGATCTCGAAGCGTCCCGGAGAACCTGCCTTGCCGAATGATTTCACCCAGTCACGGGTGCGCACCCACATGCGATAGTCCCCCGCCTTGCCGACCTTGAAAGTGGTCTTGGCATCAGCCACGGGAATACCCATGCCGTGGGCCAGCAGATATGGCGAGCCCATAGTCACATCCGACTGGTTGTCAATCACCCAGCCTCCTTTCTCGGCGAAGCTTTCAGCTTCAATCATTATATCGGGATCACTCTGGCATGCCACGAAGATGGCGGCGAAAGCCAGCGCGGTCAGGAGTCTGTTCATATTCTTATTCTTTTGTCAGTTTCGCAAGATAGCCTCCGTTAGCCTTGAGCGTAACGGCGATCTCGTCTCCAGCGGAGATGGTCTTATCGGAGACGATCATATTCTTGTCCGCAGAATCGGCCGGGTCATCGTTGACCTCAGACAGCAGCCATTTCCCTTCTTTAAGGAAGTCGGTCTTGACACTGACCTGCTTGCCCTCCCTGCCGTTGAGAATCACTATATACCAATCGTCTCCGTAGCGGCGGGCCATAAGGGCGCGGTCAGCAATGCTGCTGCCCGGAAGGATGACCGTCTCATCCCACTGGGTGGGCAAGGCTTTGAGTAAAGGATGGACTTTCTTGATTATAGGGTTGTTGACAAGGGTGTCCGCCTGTTCGGCTACTACGGTGAGGGGAGACGTGAAGGCGAATGCCGTCGCAAGCTGGTGGGTCCAGGTCGTGTTGCCGGGGTTCGAGAATCCTATGGGGGTATAGTCGCTGTTGTTCAGCACGCAGCGGGTGAAGATCAGGGCGACGTTGTGGTTCGAGGGGATGGGCTGGTTCATGGTGTTCAGCTCCAGGCCCCTAATGCCTTCACGGGTGATCTCGTTGGGATAAGTCCTGAACTCGCCGGTTGCAGACTGTATTCCGTGGAAATCGATCATAAGTTTGTGCTCTGCTGTCTTCCTCATCACCGCCTCCTCGAATTCGATGAGTTGCTTGGCCTCGCTGTCCATGTAATCGACCTTGACACCAGCGGCACCGCTCATCTTGACAGAGTCGAGATAGTGGTCGATCGCCTCATAGTCGTTATCAGGGATGTTGATGCCGTTGCAGCGCTTCCAGACAATTACCCGGACGTTCCTTTCGGCGGCATATTCACAGAGCTCCTTGAGGGTCTGCCACTTGTCAGGCCAGCGGTCCTCCCAGGGATCGTCGATGATGGTGTATTCGTAGCCCAGCTCCTGGGCGATGTCGATGAAATGGCGCTCGTAAGGGATGGTCAGGTACTCGGGACGCCTGTAAGACGACCAGATGGTCCAGACACTGCGTCCCGGCTTGATATAGCTCATGTCGGCGAACAGTCCGGGATCCGGGGCCGGGTTGAGGTTGGTGGGAAGGTCGCTGTTGACGAGTTCGTTGAGGTCGTCGGCAAGTATCATCGTGCGCCACGGGGTCTTTCCGTCGCCCTTGATGTCGAATCCCTTGTCTCCTTCCGTGAAATTGGTGACCATCGAGCCGTCCGCCATGCATTCAAGCCGCATGCCGCTATAGTCATAGAGGGCCGCCTCGGTCAGTAGCATGTATCGGTCATCGGGAAGCTCGAAGGTCATCAGGCCTCCTTGGACGGGGCCTTGCGAGGATATGCAGTACAGGCTGTCCGTGACTGTCCTCAGCCACTCGCCCGCATAGGTTTTCAGCTTGTAGTTGGAATCACGCTCGAAAAACCAGACCGGAGTCTTGGAAGGAAGAGTGAAAGTGGTAAGCTCCTTGTCAATATGGAGCGGATGATCCTCATTGAAAAGGTAGCGGAAGGCAAAGCCGTCGTCATAGAGGCGGGCCTGCCACTGGAAGTCAAGTCCTGGTCCTTTTATGTCATAGGTGTATTCCACAGCCTTGTTGACCGCGACATTGTGGAATCCCCTGGTTTGGTACCGCTCGTCAATTTTCTTGACATCGCTCAGTTTGACTGTCACACCTTCACCTATGGTCTTTCCGTCGATGACGAATCCAAGACGGGATTTCTCAATGACGGTGTAGCCGCGGAAACTCACTTCATAGAAGATTTTCCCGTCCTCCTCGATAAGACGCGCGTTGACGCTTTTGTCCGGGCTCTTCATGACACCCGTGGCGCATGAGACGGACATCGCCGCAATGGCCAGGAATACAATCGCTTTATTCATATTATATTAATATTTACTTAGTTCCGGGGATTCCGGTAGTCATGCAGTCTTTCAGTTCGTCAAGATAGTTAAGATAGACAGAACGAGGAAGGGAGCCGTGATCCTTGCAGATCTTCGCGGCCATTCCCGTGACTTCTCCGGCCATGCCGAGAGTGAATTGGACCCTCACAGTGCCTAGAGCCAGATGAGACACACTCATGCACCTGCCTCCGATGAAGAGATTGTCGATGCTTCTGGAATATAGACAGCGGTAAGGAACATGGTAACGGTCCACCTTGTCTTTGGAGCAGGTCGTGATCCACTCCCAGCCCGGATACCTCGCCGCATTGTCCGGACGAGCCGTATGGACGTCAATGGTCCAGGTAGATGTGAAACTGGCGTCTTCATATTCTTTCTTCGACAATATGTCTGTCTCAGTCAAGATAACATCACCCAGAAGCCTTCTGGACTCCCTCTTCATGCCGATGTGCTGGACGTAATCGAGCCTGTAGGGAGCATAATCAGGATCGTAATTCTTTAGATAGGCCCAGTTGCCGTAGATGGCGCGAAGGAGATTGTCCCTCACGAGTTCGGGTTCCAGGGCGTTATCGATCTCAAGGCCGGTCTCCCACCACCAGTCACCGGCGGTACCTTTTATGTGATAAGCCGAATCCACCTGGATCGCCCAAGGGATTTCATCCGGCTTGGGAAAAGACCCCGGGTCGTTTCGGGGGAACGAATACCACCACAAAGTCGATCCTTGCGTCTTCTTGTCAGGCACTCCGGGTGCTGAGGGCTCGCCGGCGAAGTCCTTGCTCTCACGGCCGATAGCGAAATCCGCCCCGGCGAGATAACCTACCACTCCGTCACCGGTGCAATCGGCGAACAAAGTGCCACTGAATGAATACTCCTCTCCCGTGTTGAGGTTTTTACCTGTGACGCCAGATATCTTGGAACCCTTCTTCTGGACCTTATATATTTGGATATTCTGATACACCCTCACTCCCGCTTCCTTCAGGATCCGCTCCCTACGGATGGAGCTGTTCTTGCGGATGTATTCCTCCCGGAGAGCTTTAAGTTCTCCACTATCAGTGATTTCCTCTCCGCTTGCCCTTACTTTCTTCTCAGTGTCCAGGATGTCCGATGAACGTTCATCCGTCACAGGCCGCCTCAGCTCGTCGCTAAAAGCCTCGTCGTCATTATGCAGTCCTCCAGTACCGGTAGGATCGGTGCCATGAATCTTGAGCGCTTCATCTTTCTGGGAAGGATCAAGACCCACCATCTCGCAGGTGAGGCGCCCCAACTTGGGATAGAGATTCTTGAAACCAAGACCTCCGATGGACGGAAATAACTGTGCGTTACCTCCCAACCAAGGTTGATTGTCAATAAGGATGACATTCAATCCATATCTCGCCGCTGTCAGGGCCGTGGAGCATCCAGCGATTCCTCCACCCACGACGACCAAATCGGCTCCGGGTTCCTTGTGGGTCCCGGTAATGCCAGTCCATTTCTGACGCTTCCTGTCAAGTGAAAGGTAATCGTCAGAAGGAGCCTTCCGCTTCTTCGTGAAATAAATGGCGTCGACTCGGCCGTCAAATCCGGTCAAATCCTTAAGAGAGAGCGTCGCAGCCTCATCCAGGTCCACGCATCCGGCATATTGCCACCCCCATTTGTCACCCTTTGTCCCGAGGATCTCGGGAAGCACATCGCCATCAACCGCGATCTGAAAGGCACCGGGGCCTTCTTCTTCATACCAGGGAGCGGTCCAATTGAAAGTGCTCGCATAGACATGGTATTTGCCGGGCGAAGGAACGGAGATTGCCGTCGTGGCGTCCTCGACAGGAGTGCCTTTGCCGTGTGCGAGAAGATAGGATGAATGAATCTTCTCAAAAGCCTGATGGTCAGCGAGCCATCCTCCCTTGTCGTCAAATGATTCAGTCTCAATAAGGAAACTGCCGCCTGTGCAAGACACAGCCAGCAACGTGAGGGCGATTAAGGCGCCGGATCTGTTCATGGAAGAGATTCGTTGATGGGAAATAAAAAAAAGCGGAGGAAGAGGTCTTCCCCTCTTCCTCCGCTAAATGATTGTTAGTTCACACTTGAGTAGCCGGGGTTCTGAGTGAGCTTCTCGTTGAGGAGTTGCTCTCTCTGAGGAATCGGCCACAGATAGTCTCTCGCAGGGTTGAACTTCTGGTTGAGGATGATACGATAGTCGCTTGACGGGTGAGGTACATAGCTGTTGTAGTTGTACACAGGATCACCGTTCTCATCAAACGTGACATCCGGCCAATCAGTCCAAGCTCCCTTGAAAGGACGTCCAAGCTTAGGTGCGTTCAGAACCTTCTCCGAAGACTTCCAACGACGGATATCATTGAGACGCAGGCTCTCCATCGCGAGCTCGATCTTGCGCTCATGGCGGACAGCCTTGCGAAGCTCGGCCTGAGTGGAGGCGGTGACCTCGGGCATGTTGACGTCAGGACGCTGGCGTATCAAGTTGATCGCCCTGCGGCCCTCCTCCAGGTCGTTGGTCTCGATACAGGCCTCAGCGTAAGTCAGGATGACCTCAGCATAGCGGCAGAGATAGAAAGGATTCTGGCACTTGTTATTGGATTTTCCGTACTTCTCAGCCTCCATGTACTTCCTGGGAAGATAGCCGGTGAATGAGCAGTACTGGGTGAAGGAATAACTGTCTTTGTTGGTGACATAAGCCTTCGCACTGTAATCCCAGACCTGGACGCTATCCATATGTGTGTCATAATAAAGATCGTGGAGGATATCACCAGGCACATAGCAAGAATAGTGGAGACGAGGGTCGCGGTTGTCGAAGCGGGTCGCCTTGTTGAAGAGAGGAGACTCGTCGATGTACTTACCGTCGGTGCACTCGTAGGAGTCGAGCAGATGCTCTGTGGGAACAACAGTGCACCAGCCGCCTCCGGCACGGGACTCACCAAAGAGGAGAAGCTGATGAGTACGGTTGGCATTCAGGTCGTAATCCCATGCGAAGATCATCTCCTTGTTGTCAGCGGAGCGCATCACATCCTCGGAGAAGAGAGTCTCATACTGAGGATAGAGTTGATACTCACCGGAATCCATAATAGCTTTGGCGGTAGCCTTAGCGGTAGCGTAGTCACCACTGTAGAGAGCTGCCCTGGCCTTGTATGCCATGGCGGCACCCCAAGTCGCGCGGCCGAGGGTCTTGACGGAAGATCCCTTCAGGTAGTTAGCCGCCTTGTCAAAGTCGGAATAAACGTTCTGCCAAACCTGTGCGGCTGGAGTGCGGGGTATATCGAGAGCTTCTTCAACAGTGTTGACAGGCACATCGGTATAAGGGACATCTCCAAAGTTGGCGACCAGGTTCATGTAATAGTAACCCCTGAGGAAATACACCTCACCGAGATACTGGTTGAGTTCCCTCTCAGTCATGCCGAGGTCGGCGTCTCCTGTCATCTTACTTATCATAAGATTGCATCGACCGATTCCGACATAGGCGTTCTTCCAGACAGTGTTGGGATAGTTGTGGGTGAAGTCCATGGCACCACCAAGGACCTCGTCAGAAGCGGAATTTCCACGAAGCCATACGGTTTCGGTGAGTCCATCCCAGGAATAGACGAAGTCTCCATAACCTCCCACGAAGAGGTTCACCTGGGCATAGCACGCGTTCACACCACCGGCGATCTCAGTGGCGTTGGTGAAGAAAGTATCGGCTGAAGGCTGGACCAGGGACTTACGGACAATCATGTCTTCACATGAAGCCAAAGTCAGGACCGCGAGCGATGCGATAATTATATTTCTGAGTTTCATAATATTGCGCGATTATGTATTAGAATCTGACTTCAACACCGCAAGTCCATTGACGGTTGATAGGATATGAGCTTTCCGTGGAGAAATTAGCTTCAGGATCCATACCCTTGATACCATAATGGTCGATGGTGAACACATTGGTGCCGGACACGAAGAGGCGGCAGCTGCTGATGAAATTGCTCTTGTCGAACCACTTGGAAGGCATTCTGTAGCCAAGCTGGATGCTCTTGAGACGCAGATAGGAAGCGTCCCTTCTCCAGAATGTGCTGACCTTCTGGTTGTTGGTCTGCTGGTTGACTGAGAGTCGAGGAAGTTTTGCGTTAGGATTCTCATTGGTGCCTTCCTGCCAGTAGTCGAGATGTTCCTTGATAGGAGTGGTCTCGTTCTGGAACGGGTAACGGTAATAACCGTTAATGTAACCGTCACGTTTGCCTACGCCCTGGAAGAACAGGTCGAGGTCGAAACCCTTCCACTGGAAGAGAGCGTCGAGAGAGTAGGTGTAACGAGGGATGGTGTTACCGATGACGGTACGGTCCTCATCATTGACCTTTCCGTCACCGTTCAGATCCTTGTACCT
>ONSC01000083.1 GCA_900320365.1 uncultured Bacteroidales bacterium | reverse complement strand
GTCTTGCTGAAGGAATACGAAGTCTATTAGTTCTGACTTCCAGAAACTGATGTGGTAACCGATAGGAACACCGTCGTCGCCAAGGATGTTGATTTGCTCATAAGCCTCCCGGCCTCGACGAAGTAAGTTCTTGGCTTTAAGCACCTTGGCTACCCAGTCCCTCTCCACGTTGCCGTCGAGGTAAGAGATGATCTCGGGATATTCCAGATACTTGGAATATGACTCGATCGGGTTGACGGCAGGGTAGCGCTTCTGGTCGGCCCTGTTCTGCTCGAGTCCATAGAAACACCTGGCGGCCTTCTTGGTGGACTCGGTGACAGGTTCCTTGAGATTACCTCCTGCAGGGGAGACCGTGCCAATGAATGTGATGGCTCCTGTCTGCCCGTTGTTGAGGACAACCATTCCTGCCCTGGAGTAGAAGTTGGAGATGATGGCTGAGAGGTCCACGGGGAAAGCGTCAGCACCGGGAAGCTCCTCCATCCTATTGGACATCTCTCTCAGAGCCTGGGCCCAACGGGATGTTGAGTCAGCGAGCAGAAGGCATTTGAGTCCCATCGCCCTATAGTACTCGCATATCGTCATCGCGGTGTATACAGACGCCTCTCGAGCTGCTACCGGCATGTTGGAGGTGTTGCAGATGATGGTCGTGCGCTCCATGAGGAACCTTCCGGTGTGGGGGTCGACAAGCTCAGGGAACTCCGTGAATATCTCCACGACCTCGTTGGCGCGTTCCCCGCATGCGGCCATGACTATGACATCCGCCTCTCCCTGTTTGGCAATCGCATGCTGAAGGACAGTCTTTCCGCATCCGAAAGGACCAGGTATGAACCCCGTTCCTCCTTCAGCGATTGGATTGAAGGTGTCTATACAGCGCACGCCCGTCTCCATGATTTTCTTTGGCCTGGGTTTTTCCTTGTACGCCTTGACAGCTACCTTCACAGGCCACTTCTGTGTCATTGTGACATATCTCGCCTCTCCAGACCCGTCGCTCAGTACCGCTATCACCATGTCGATGTTATAGCTGCCCGCTGGAATGATTTTCTTGATGGTATATTCCCCCTTGAACGAGAACGGAACCATTATCTTGTGGGGCAGCCAGCCTTCCTTGACCTCTCCAAGCCAGTCTCCGGCGATGACTTTGTCACCCTCTTTAGCTATAGGGGTGAACTCCCACAACTTATTGTGATCGAGCGGATCCGTGTACTCTCCTCTTTTGAGGAACACATCCTCCATGGTGGCCAGGTTGTTCTGGAGCCCGTCATAGACGCTTGACAGAAGTCCGGGCCCGAGGGTGACCTCAAGCATTCTGCCCTCAAACTCAACGGGGTCACCGTTTTTCAGCCCTCTGGTGCTCTCGAAAACCTGCACGGAAGCCTTGTCACCATTCACCTTGATGACCTCTGCCAGGAGCAGTGTGCCGTCAAGCGTGATGTGGCAAAGCTCGTTTTCCGCCACTGGGCCATCGACCTGTACGGTCACGAGGTTGGAGACAATGCCTATAACTTTTCCTGTTGTCTTCATATATACTATTTCGTGTTATTCATTTTGTGGAGCTGTGTAGCTCACGCCACCAAAGGTGGCTTTTGTCTCATTGATGAGATCCAGGAACATTTCCCTGCCAGTCTCTTCGTCCAAAGCCCGCCATCTCTCAATGATTCTCATCTTCGCGATCATTCCCAGCAAGGCTTCGAGGTCGAAATAATCGAAAGTTGTCAACTCGCTGATCTTCTGCCATTTGATGGCGTCCAGACCTCTTTCCCTGGCGAGAATATCTTCCCCGCCCAGTATTTCCTCGACCTTTGCATCCTCCTCGAATTCTCCAGTCTCCAAATTGATGGTGTCCTGATTCACCGGACGATTGAACACTTTGTTAAGGAACCGTGCCTTCGTGTTGCGCATCCCTAGGTCAAAGGTGAAGAACTCCTTGATGAACCGGTTGCCGTCCTTGAGGGCGGCCTCATAGAAACCGGGGTTGAGATTCTCCTCCTTGAATCCGTCCAGCAGGGTGTCCACAGTCTTGATATCCTTGTCTGAGAGTTGTGACTTGATCCACTGAATATAGCTATCCAAAGTCTGGTTCTCACCAAACTTCCAGTCCTTGGAAATGGAGGGCAGACTCGCAATTATGTATTCGTAATTCGACATCACTCCCCGAAGAGCATCTTCCGTGTGGTGGGCCTGAGATATTCTCCGATCAAAGCATCGAATGCCTCGGAAGTGAGATCAATGAAATATGATCCATCTTTCGGGGCGATTTTGAAACCAGCGTCGATCTTGCCCGAGAACTTTGCGGAGACCCCTCCGGACAGGCTCTTTGAGAGTTCCCCGTTGATGAAGGGTTCCAGCTCGCTTCTCAGTTTTTCTGGAAGCGTCAGCTCAAGATCAACACTTTCCTGGGAGTTGAAATTCTTTGCCACAGAAGATATGATTTCCTTGACGAAATCAGAAGAGGATAAAGCCGATGCCGCCTTACCGCCTATCATCCCGTCCACCATGAGGTTCTCAATACTCCTCTTGATGGACTGCATGCTCTGAATCGCGGCCATTTTCACGTCTCCCTCAACTTTCACCTGATAGTCGAGGGCGTCCTTCTCGGCCTTCTTGATTATCTCCTCGGCTTTTTTCTGGGCCGCCTCGACAATCTCCGTGGCCTTGAGCTCAGCCTTGGCTAGAATGGCCTCACCTTCTTCCTTTCCCTTTGACAGACCTTCCCTGTAGAGTTTGTCGGTCAATTCCTGGAGTTTGTTATCCATATTATTCAAGTTATTGTTCAAATATAGTAAAAAGAATGGTTCAACGCTAGCCGAGGAAACCGAGTAATATACCAGCCGCCACAGCGGATCCGATCACGCCGGCCACGTTGGGACCCATGGCGTGCATCAGGAGGTGGTTGTCAGGATCGAATTCTCTTCCGACAACCTCTGAGACACGGGCACTGTCAGGAACAGCGGAGACACCGGCGTTGCCGATAAGCGGATTGATCTTCCGGTCACCCTTGAGGAACAGGTTCCAGAATTTCACGAACAAGACTCCGACTGTCGTGGCGATCACGAACGAGAGGAGACCGAGCAGGAAAATCTTCAGGGAATTCCCGGTGAGGAACTTGTCAGCTTGTGTGGATGCACCGACGGTGAGTCCGATGAGGGTCGTCACCACATCGATGAGCGGGCCGCGGGCAGTCTCAGCGAGGCGTCTTGTCACTCCGCTCTCTTTCAACAGGTTCCCGAAGAAAAGCATCCCGAGCAGAGGAAGGCCAGAGGGAACGATGAAGGCTGTGAGGAGGAAACCGACGATGGGGAAGATGATCTTCTCACGCTGGCTAACAGGCCTTGGGGCAGGCATCTTTATTAGGCGCTCCTTCTTGGTCGTCAAGGCAAGCATGATAGGCCTCTGGATGACTGGTACGAGAGCCATGTATGAATATGCGCTCTGGTTAGGATCAAAACCGAGGAGGAGGGCAAGGAGGTAGGCTCCGAATATTCCGGTCTGGGCAGCGGCTCCTATGAGAAGCAGCCGCGGTTGGGAGATCAAGGCCGAGAAATCAGTCATCGCTCCGATTCCGAGGAAGATAAGCGGGGGATACCAGCCTTGCTTGACACCCTGGTATAGCGTGTTCAGGACGGATCCGTCCTCATATACTCCGATATTGAGTCCCGGGAACATCGGGATGTTGCCGATGATCATTCCGAAGCCAATAGGAACCAGCAGTAGAGGTTCCCAGCCTTTCTTGATGGCAATGGTGATGAACACGATGCCTATCAGGATCATGGCCAGGTTCTGCCAGGTTGCGTTGGCGAATCCTGTGAAGAACCAGAATTGTTTTAGATTCTCTATTATGGTGCTCATCCTAAGCGATCTTCACGATTTCGGCTCCCTCGAGCACTGAGTCACCCTTATTCACGAGAATGGCGGTCACGGTGCCATCGCTGGACGCCTGGATCTCATTCTCCATCTTCATCGCCTCTATGACAGCGACCTTCTGACCGGCCTTGACGGCCTGACCTTCCTTGACTGAGACCTCGATGATGACACCTGGTAGGGGAGAGGTGACTGCCTTGCCGGCTCCGGCCGGAGCGGGAGCGGGGGCAGGAGTGGGAGCCGCGGCAGGTGCGGCGTTGGCTGCCGGAGCCACTGGAGCCGCGGCGGGAGCCACTGGTGTATCCATCTCCACTTTATAGGAGGCACCGTTGACGGTCACGTCAGCTATATTTCCTTCCACTGAATTGATCTCAACGTCATATTCGTTGCCATTGATTCTGAATTTGTAGTTTCTCATATCGTATCTTGTCTTTATTTATCGTGGTAATTGTCTGAAATTCTGTGTTTTGTCGGCCCAGTTGCCATTGCTTGAAGGCTGGATCGTGATGACCATGCTCTCTATATCGTGAACCCCACCGCGCAAGTAGTCGTCGAGGGCAAGCGCGATAGCCGCGTAAACCTCTCCTCCAAACTCACTTGAAAGGGCCATGGAAATAGCGGCGGCGATCTCAGGGGTCAGTTTCCCGTCAAGTGATTTCTTTGACTTTTTGACTTTGGGACCCTCCTTGCCACGTTTGTTGGCGTTGCCGATCCATCCGAATATGAACGAGAGGATAAGCAATGCGGTGAACACCACCATCACAGCGATCAATGTCAGGACAAGACCATGCGGATCCTGCTCTTTCATGATCTGGCTCTTTGTCTTGGCATCGACATTTCCGTTGTAGGATCCGGGAGTGGGGTTGGGATTGACCTGGGTTTTGAACTCCATTTCCTTGACTCCAACGGGGATCCTGACCACAGACTGGTCAGCCGGCAGATCAGCGGGGATCTCCACCTGGTCTATGATGGTCCGGCCGTCATTACTGACAAGATAAAGAGTCGATCCGTTCCTGAGCTTGAAATTGGTGTAAAATGTTCCTTGTGAGGAGTTTCCACTAGTGTAGAATACCACGCTCTGGCGGGGGCCCAATTGGGCTGAACGGTCCGAAGTGGGGATATGGTACTTCTTCAGGTCGGACTTGTCGTCAGAGAGGTAACACCCTCCGAACTTGACAGTGCCGTTGGAAGTGTTGAACAACTCGATCCAACCGCTTCGTTGGCCATATCCATCAACAATCCCGCTAGTGTTCTCGACAAGCACTTCTCCGATCAGCAGATCGGACATGTTCTGGGCATCGAGAGACAACCCGCACAGAAACGTGATGGCTATGGAAAGTATTATCCTGTAATGTCTCATCGCGCTAAAGAGGAAGGTTGTCGTGTTTCTTGGCGGGCATCATCTGTTTCTTCCCGGCGAGTTGCTCAAGAGCCCGGATCACTCTGAATCGGGTGTTTCTCGGCTCAATCACATCATCGATGTAGCCCTTCTGGGCAGCCTGGTAAGGATTGTTGAACAATTCCTCGTATTCGGCTTTCTTCTCTTCGCGTATCTTATTTTGCTCAGCGGGATCCTCTACAGCCTTTATATCCTTGGCATATAGCACATTGACAGCTCCATCAGCGCCCATGACGGCGATCTGGGCTGAAGGCCAGGCGTACACCAGGTCTGCCCTCAGGTGCTTGCTGCTCATCACGATGTAGGACCCTCCGTAGCTCTTGCGTAGCTCGACGGTCACCTTCGGCACGGTAGCTTCTCCGTATGCGTAGAGCAGTTTCGCGCCGTTGGTGATCACAGCCCCGTATTCCTGCTGTGTTCCGGGAAGGAAGCCGGGAACATCCACGAGCGAGACGAGGGGAATGTTGAAGGCGTCGCAGAAGCGGACGAAACGCGCGCCCTTACGTGAGGCGTTTATATCCAGGACTCCAGCGAGGGTCTTAGGCTGGTTGGCCACGATTCCCACGCTCCTTCCGTTCATGTGGGCGAACCCGACTATTATGTTCTTGGCGAAATCCTTATGAATCTCGAAGAACTTGCCGTCATCGACTATGCTGTTGATGACCTTATACATGTCGTACGGGCTGTTGGGGTTGTCCGGAACGATCTCGTTGAGGCTGTCGTCCACCCTGCTAATGGGATCATTCGTGGGGACTCTGGGTGCCTCTTCCATGTTGTTCTGAGGAATATAAGAGAGCAACTCTTTTATAGTCTTGATGCCTTCCTCCTCATTCTCCGCGGCGAAGTGGGCGACACCACTCTTGGAAGCGTGGACACTGGCTCCGCCTAGCTCCTCTTGGGAAACCTCCTCTCCAAGGACGCTCTTGACGACGGCCGGGCCGGTGAGGAACATGTAGGATGTGTTCTTCACCATCACAGTGAAATCGGTGAGGGCTGGTGAATATACGGCACCACCAGCGCAGGGGCCGAATATTCCTGAGATCTGCGGAACAACTCCGGAGGCGAGGATATTCCTCTCGAATATCTCTCCGTAACCGGCCAGGGAGTCGACACCCTCCTGGATCCTGGCTCCACCGGAATCATTGAGGCAGATGAATGGGGCTCCGTTTCTTGACGCCAAGTCGAGGACCTTGCATATCTTCTCTGACATTGTCTTCGAGAGTGATCCTCCCGAGACAGTGAAATCCTGGGCAGCCACATAGACCAACCTTCCGCCTATCGTGCCCATACCAGTCACCACTCCGTCGCCATCTATATGCTGTTTGTCCATCCCGAAGTTCACGCAGCGGTGGACAACGAACATGTCGAATTCCTCGAAGCTGCCCTCGTCAAGGAGCAAGGCTAGCCTCTCCCTGGCCGTGAGCTTGCCTTTCTGGTGCTGGGCATCTATCCTTTTCTGCCCTCCTCCCAATTTGGCCGTGGCTCTACGCTCGACCAATTTGGCGATATTTTCCTGTTGGATGCTCATATTGTAGTTGTTATGTCTTTTTTGTAAAATGTCAATTCACAAATTTACCAAAAATCCCGCTTTTCTCAAATGAATAATTAAGAAAAAACACCCCGGTTCGGCATGCGAACCAGGGTGATGTTTTTTTGACCGGACACTACCGATCGCCTTTGGGAAGATTATTCCTCCGCGGGCTTCATGGTGTTGTAGACAGCCGTGACATCGTCATCGTCCTCAAGGAGGCCGGTGAGTTTGTCGAGGGTCTCCCTCTGCTCAGGAGTGACTTCTTTCAGATCCGTGTTGGGAATCCTCTCGAAACCTCCGGAAACAAGCTCATAGCCGTTGTCCTCGATGAACTTCTGGATGGCACCATAAGAGCTGTAAGCGCCGTAGATCACGATGTTACGGGTGATGTCGCCGTCCTCGTTCTCCTGCTCCTCGGTGAAGACCTCAGGGTCGTCATCGCAGTCGCAAAGCTCGAGCTGAAGCTCCTCAATGTCAAGACCTTCCTTGTCCTTGATACGGAAAACACACTTGTGATCGAACATGAAGCTAACGCTACCGCTGGTTCCGAGAGTGCCTCCGCACTTGGTGAAATAGCTGCGGACGTTGGCGACTGTCCTGGTGTTGTTGTCAGTGGCAGCCTCCACAAGGTAAGCGATGCCGTGAGGCCCGTATCCCTCGTACACAAGCTCCTTGAAATCGCCCTGATCCTTCTCAAGAGCCTTCTTGATGGCCCTCTCGACATTCTCCTTGGGCATGTTCTCGCTCCTGGCCTCGGCCATGAGAGCCCTAAGCCTGGGGTTGCCGGTCACATCCGGACCGCCCTGTTTGACAGCGATGGTTATCTCCTTCCCGATCTTCGTGAAGGTCTTGGCCATGTGCCCCCATCTCTTGAACTTTCTTTCCTTGCGGAACTCAAACGCTCTTCCCATGACTATTTCTGGCTTTCGATCCTGGAGATGTACTTGTCAACGTCGTATCCTTCCAAGGACTGGGGATATTTGTCCTTGATGGTCTTGTAGTAAGAAAGGGCCTTCGCGTTGTCACCCATCTGCTCGCAGACCACACCGGCCTTGAGCATGTAGGTGGCGGCGAACATGTTGTCTCCGGCGGCGATCGCCTTGTCGAAGTAATTCAGAGCCTCCTTGTAGTCCTCGAGTCCTGTGTAGGCATCACCGATGCAGCCAAGGGCACGGGCCTTGAGGATGCTCTCCTCGCCTTTGTATTTCTTGAGATAATTGATGGCGGACTGGTAGTTTCCAAGCTGGAGCTCGCAGACTCCGGCGTAGAAATAAACATCCTTGCCGGCCTTGCCTCCGAAATCGTCGATGATCTGGGAGAAACCAAGCACGTTACCGTCACCATTAAGTGCGAGCTCAAATTCGCCGGAACGGAAATTGGCCTCGGCGGGGAACATCTGAGCGGCGGCCTCGCGGCTCTTCGGCTGATAGTAGAACTTGTAATAAGCCACGATAGCGAGTCCGATGACCAGCAGCGCTATCAAGATGGTGTAGATAGTCTTTTTGTTTTCACGGAAGAACTGGTCGGTCTTGGAGACGGTCTCGTTCACTCTCTCCTGACGTTCCTGCTCTTTCAGGTCAACTGTTTTCTTTGCCATTTCTATTTCTTTTTTGTTTTATTGCCTTTTACTTCTGTGACAGTCCGCGAAAATAGAAAAAATTGTTTAATCATGCAATATGATTATCTTTGCTTAACTTTGCGATATAGACTTTTACCGGATGCCGACGCTCAAGAAAATAGCAGTCCAGGACTTCAGGAACATCGTTCTGCAAGAGCTGACCTTCTCCCCGAACATCAATTGCGTCTCGGGTAACAATGGGGAAGGGAAGACGAATCTCATGGACGCCATCTGGTACTTGTCGATGACAAAAAGCGCGTTCTCTTCCTCAGACAGGTTCAATTTCAGGCATGGGACTGACGCTTTCGCTATCTCCGGGACTTACGACATGGGGGATGGTCTCCAGACCCGGTTCTCTGTGAAGGTGGACTCGAAAGGGGAGAAGAAGGTACGACGGGATGACAAACCCTATTCCAAGGTGGCTGAGCATATCGGAGTCCTTCCGATAGTTATGGTCTCGCCTTCGGACATTTCCCTTGTCAGTGAGAGCGGGGATGACCGGCGTCGTTTTGTCAATTCGGTGCTGTCACAGATGGATAGGGAGTACCTTTCCTCCATGCAGCAGTACAACCGCTTGCTTTTTCAAAGGAACAAGATGTTGAAGGACGGGTCTTTCGATGATTCCCTTTTGGATATATTCGATGAGCGGATGAGTTCTCACGCCTCAAAGGTCTTTGAAGTAAGGGACGCTTTCGTGAGGGATCTCGAGCCTGTTGTCTCAGAATATTACAAAGCGCTTTCCGGAGGCAAGGAGACAGTGTCGATCAGTTATAACTCAGACTTGGGGAAGGCCCCTCTCGCTGATCTTCTAAAGGCTTCCCGAGAGAAGGACAGGATATTCGGATATACTACCTCAGGTGTCCAGAGAGACGATTTCATCTTCAAGATGGATGGCTATCCGATTAGAAGATGCGGCTCCCAGGGACAGCAAAAGTCTTTCCTCGTGTCCCTTAAGCTCGCCCAATATGAGATAATGAAGAGAAGGTACGGTTTCCCTCCGACTTTGCTCTTGGACGACGTGTTCGACAAATTGGATATGGGCAGGATCGGTAATCTTCTCGGAATGGTGGCGGGTAAGGATTTCGGGCAGATTTTCATCACCGACAGCAACAAGGTCCGCATGGCCGGGATTGTGGATAATCTGACCGCTGACAGGGCATATTTTGAGGCCGTTGGTGGAGAGTTCAAGGAGGTTGGAGATGCCTGAATATGGTAAGATAAAAGGCGTGCCCAGGAAAGAGGCGTTGGGGATGGACCAGATGGTCCCTCTGTTCGTGCGCTCCAGAGGGCTGAGCGCAGGATTGAACACCATGAGGGTTTTCTCCGCATGGGACGAGGTCTCAGGGGTTAAAGATTTCACATTGAGGAAGTTCTATAGGGACGGGAAACTGTTTGTGACGCTGTCTTCCTCGATGGTGCGCACCCATATAGAGCTTCAGAAAGACTCTATTCTCCAGGCTGTAAACTCTTTCCTGGAGAAAGACAGTTTATTCGACAAGTCATGCTCCAAGGTGGGTCTGGTGAAGGAAATAATACTCAAGTGATATGGAAGAAGGCAGGATTAAAATTGTTGTCGACGACGCTATCCCATTCATCTCAGGAGTCTTTGAACCGTATGCGGATGTAGTGTATAAAGTGGGAAGGGAGATTTCCCGCGAGGATCTTCTCGATGCCCAGGCACTGGTCATCCGCACCAGGACAAAGTGTGACGCCGCGCTTCTCGAGGGCACTAAGGTGAAATTCATAGCCACAGCGACCATCGGTACTGACCATATCGACCATGATTATTGCGACAAGGCCGGAATAGTGGTCCGAAATGCCGCCGGGTGCAATGCCGGTGGGGTGATGAACTATGTGTTCTCGGCACTGTACGGTGTCGCTTCCCGCAAGGCGATACGCCTTGATGGGACCAAACTCGGTATCGTGGGAGTCGGTAATGTCGGAAGTAGAGTGGACAGGGTGGCCGGATACCTGGGCTTCAAAGTCTTGAAGAATGATCCTCCGAGGATGGCGGCGGAGGGCCCGGATGGCTTCTGCCCATTGGATTACCTTCTACAGAATTCCCAGGTGGTGACAATGCATGTGCCTCTGGATAAGACCACTTTCCGGATGTGTGATGACGCTTTTTTCGATAAGATGAAACCCGGAACCATATTCATCAACGCCTCCAGGGGAGAGGTGGTGGATGACGAAGCCTTGAAACGCGCGATCCCGAAGCTTGGTCCTGTGATTATCGACACTTGGAACAATGAGCCTGACATTGATAGGGAGCTGATGAACATGGTGGATATAGCCACCCCCCACATAGCGGGATACTCTTATCAGGGTAAGCAGAATGGCACGGCTGCATCGGTCAGGGCATTGGCGCGTTTCTTCGGTTTTGAGAAGCTGTACGAGTTCTTCCCCAAGACAGAGCTGGAGAGCTTGGAGGCTGTTAAACTGGACTTGAAAGGAAAAAAGCAGGGCGAGATTACCTCAGCCCTGCAGTACAACTATCCGATATTCACGGACGATTTCATGTTCAGGATGGATCCCGGGGCCTTTGAGAGCTTGCGTTCCCACTACCAGTACCGCCGGGAATACTACGTCTATTGATTTAGAGCTCTTTCACGACGTCTCCATCCATGTAGGTGATATCGCCTGAGCCGCTTTTGGCCACAGCGACCTTGGTCGCCTTCAGCTTGCTGGCGTCAAGGTCCCCCGATCCACTCATCTTCAAGGACACATCCGCCGCCTCACCTCTGAGAAACACGTCTCCGGATCCGGAGGCATCCACGTCCATTGAGAGACATTTGACTGATGCCTCAATATCTCCCGAGCCGGATTTGCGAAGGTTCACCGGTCCCAGGATCTCGCAATTCTCGAGATACATATCCCCTGATCCAGACTTGGTTATGGAGAGGCTTTCTCCCTTTAAGGTTCCGGATACAGTCAGGTCACCGCTGCCACTCTTGTCAATATTGTCCAAACAGGGAGCGTACACTTTGATGTATTCGTCTTTTGTGTATATGACGCCTACCGAGTTATGGAAATCGATCCTGAGAGTCCCATCGACATTCTCGACCTTAATGGAGTCTCTAAGCCGTGTCGATCCCTTGACCACCACTTCAGGCTCTCCTTCTCTCTGCTCGAAGATGATGTCAGCCCAGATAGCGGCTTCTATCGCATGGAACTCTCCAGGGGAGTAGACCAGTGAGTCTCCGGGCCCATAGATGACCTCTGACATCAATTCCTTATACATTGACATTTCTTTGAGGTCTTTCTTATCCTCGTCGCTGATCCTGACATAGCAGGAGGACACGGTCAAGGCAGTCATCGCCACTGCGATGGCGGTTCTGGTTATCTTTATGATATTCATGTTGTAATCTATTTATTATCAAATATTTCCTTTGGATTAAGGCCGAGCAGTTCCATCTTCCTAACAACTATAGGAAGCTCCTCCTCAAGGAACTCTTTGCGGGAGTTCTCAAGGACAATATCGCGGGCACCTTCGGAGATGAAATAGCCGATGCCCCTCTGGTTGTGAATCACTCCTTCTGAGGTGAGCCTCTCGTAGGTACGCATCACGGTGTTCGGATTGACTCCTATAGAGGCCCCGTACTCCCTGACGGAGGGAATGCGGTCACCCTCCTTAAGCTCTCCAGCGAGGATTCTCTCCCGGATAGCGTCCCTTATTTGGAGGAATATCGCTTTATTTGAATTGAATTCCATTGGTTACCGGTATTAATGTTGAACATTCTTGACTCTGAACCAGGACCATATACCGCATCCTATCACCACGAGTGCCAGCCATACGTTGTTCCAGAAATTGAACCAGAAGTCGACGTTCTCGGCGTGATTTATTATCCATTCCTTTATTCTTTCGCCAAAGGCATCCAGATTGGTATTCGCCATCACTATGGTTGTCAAGATTGAGAACACCAATGAGATGATGAACAATGTGAGGATGGTCTTGGTGACTTTGGACTTCTTGAAAATCAACGCTCCGAGGAGGAAAACCGAGGAGATTTGAAGCGCTCCCGAGACAACGAACCATACCCCGTGTCCGGCTATCTTCGAATCGACATTTATGATCTCGGACTTCCCGCTGAACCATCCTGCCACGATTGAGATTCCGCATTGCTTGTCGATCAGGCAGATAATGGCGTCTCCCAGGAGATAGATGCAAAAGAATGTTTGTAGAAGTTATTATTAACAATAATGCAAAAGCATTAAATAGAACTTTTGATTATAGTGTTCCAAAAGAACTTGAAAATCTAGTTCATATTGGATCTAGAGTATCTATTCCTTTCGGAAGAAATAAAACATCTGATGATGGCTTTGTAATTAATATAAAGAAATCTTCAGAATTTGAATGCAAAGATATTCTAAAAGTAACAGAAGAAAATAGTTTAACTAAAGATAATATTGAACTTGCGCGTCTTATGGCAAGAAAATATTTTTGCAATATTTCTGATTGTATTAAATTAATGCTTGCGCCAGGAACTTGGTCTAAAGATGAACAAAATAGAATGAAAGATAAAAAAGGTAATTTTGTTTATCTTAATATAGAAAAAGAAGAACTAGAATCATTTATTTCTGATGGAAAGATTAAAAGAGAAAATCATTTAAGAGTGTTAAACTTTTTAAAGGATAATGAGGGAATATATAAATCAGATTTAGAAGCTTTAGCTGACGCTTCTAGCGCTGTACTAAA
>ONSC01000043.1 GCA_900320365.1 uncultured Bacteroidales bacterium | reverse complement strand
GTCTGGGAATGGTCCAACCGCCTAGGTCAGGCCGGCAAGCCTATCCATCTCAGCGAGATCACCATCACCGCTCCCGGCAATGACACCCATGGACGCCAGATCCAGGCCATCATAGCCACAAACCTTTACAGGCTCTGGTTCAGTATCAAACCCATGATGGGTATAACCTGGTGGAATGTGGTGGATGACTGCGGCGCCCCCGGAGAGCCTTCTGTCTCAGGTCTTTTCGATCGTGACATGAAGCCCAAGGCATCCTACTACGCTCTTGACAACCTGATCAACCACGAGTGGAAGACGAACCTCACGGTCAAGGCCGGTAAGAAGGGTGTCATCAATTTCCGCGGCTTCAAGGGCAACTATAAAGTCTCCTGGACCGATGCCGACGGCAACGTCATGACCAAGGAATTCTACCTCAAAAACGACGGAGACGGAACGACTTTATAATATTATAAAATGAAAACGGGTAAACTACTGACCCTTGCCCTTGCCGCGCTGGCGTTTTCGGCGATGTCTTTTGCCCAAGACGCCCTGCGGGTTGGAATAGTGCCGTCCGATGACGGGCTCTTCCCTTTTGTGATCTCCTACGACATGGCCAAGGGCGCAACCGATTTCTCCGCCCTTCTGGACGCTCCAGCCGGCAAGCATGGCTTTACCCGGATAGAAGGCCAGCACTTCGTCAACGACGCCGGCCGGATCCGGTTCAACGGAGTGAACATCGTCGGAGGAGCCTGCTTCCCTACTCACGAGCAGGCAGAAAGGCTGGCTGAGCGCCTGGCACACTTCGGAATCAACTGCGCCAGGCTCCATTTCTTCGACCTGGTCATCTATAATTACCGCGCTTACAACGAAACCGGGCTCCTGATGGATGACGGCACCTGGTGCACCCTCAATCCCGAGCAGGCCGATCTTTTCGATTATATGATCTATCAGTTGAAGAAGCACGGTATTTATTACAACGTGAACCTTCTGGTCGGACGTCCTTTCAAAGGCAAGAACGCCTATGACGAGGACATCCAGCAGAAAGAGCTTGACTATGCCCGCAATCTGTTCACCCACGTGAACCCCTACACCGGAATGACCCTGGCCGAGGATCCCGCAATGGCAATGGTTGAACTCAACAATGAGGACGCCATCTTCACGACCTGGAGGTGGCAAAAGGAATGGTCCCCCGAGAACGGGGAACCCGCATGGAAGTCTTTCGAAGAACTCAAGAAGGGAACCGACGAGCAGAAAATGGAGATGTTCCACAACCTCGAGGACGCTGACAGGAATCATTGGAACCGTCAGAAAGACCTGCTCGTGAACGAACTGGGAATCAAGGTGCCTATCACCTCCACACAGGTAAGCTATACTTCTCCCTGGGCATTGATGGATATGGACTATTTCGATATGCACGCCTACTGGTGCCATCCTACCAACCAGAGGGATGTTGATCGCTGGACCATCAACAACATTCCGATGATCAACCATCCGGACGGCGGAAACCTCGTCACCCTGGCCTCGTACCGCCCTGTCGACAGGCCCTTCACGATTTCGGAATACAATCATCCGTTCCCCAACCTCTATGGTGCGGAGGGACAGTTGATGCTGCGCGCTTTCGGAGCTTTCCAGGGTTGGGACGGAGTGATCGCCCACTCCTGGAACAATCTCTCGAACGAAGAGCCCGATTTCCTTCCCTACCATTTCACCTACACCTCCAGGACTGACGCCCTCGCCCATTTCATCTGCTGCGGCACGATGTTCCTGAGGGCCGACATCCGGGAAGCCACCGAACAGACTGTCCAGAACCTTCCTTATGACTTCTACCAGAAGCAGTGGACCAAAAAACTCACACACGTGGTGTCAGGAATGCTTGCCGAAGCGACTGACAGCACCTTCCTGGCTTGGGAAAGATTCACCCGCAGGGTAGCCACCGATTACCAGGCAAAGGAAGCCAGCACATTCGAGAAGGAAACCCACCCGGCCGTAATGATGACCGATGGCGGACAAATCGAGTGGAACAACGAGAATCCTGAGCAAGGTATGTTCATTGTCCGCACGGACAACACCAAACTGTTCTCGGGCTTCCCGGCCGGCAGGACGATTGATTGGGGTGACGGGATAACCTTCAATGTGGGCAAGACCAAACTTGGTTGGACCACGATGTCGCTGGTGAGCAAGAAAGCCAACGGCTTCCTGAAGAGAAGTAAGGCTCTGCTCGTGGCGACCGGTTACACCAAACACTCAAATCAGACATTGACCGTCGATCCAGATCCCAAGGATCCTTCAAAGCCATCCACATTCATCCATTGCCGCCATGAGGCCTGGGGGTCCGGCCCGATGCTCACAGAGGGCATTCCGGCCACGTTGAAACTCGCCTCAAAGGCCCGCAGAACCCGTTGCTGGGCTCTTGATGAGAGTGGTAAGAGGTGCGCCAAGGTTCCGGTCAAGAAGGCGGAGGACGGCAAGGCTATTATTGAGATAGGCCCTGAATACAAGACCATATGGTATGAGATAAAAACCAGATAATTCATAGTATGAAAAAGATTACCATCTTATGCGCTGTATTGTTGGCGGCTTTCGCATGCCAGCGAACAACCGAGGTCGTTGACGACCTTATCCCTTCTGACGATGGTTTGTTCCCGTTTGTCATTTCCTATGAGATGGCTAAGGGTGCTGCCACCGACTTCTCACCGTTGCTTGAAGCCCCTGCAGGAAAGGACGGTTTCATCCGTGTCGAGAACGGCCATTTCGTCAATGACAAAGGTCGTGTGAGACTCAACGCCACCAACCTGACCGCCGCCGCTAACTTCCCGACCCATGAGCAGGCGGAGAGGGTGGCCGAGCGTATAGCGAACTTCGGAATCAATTGTGTGCGACTCCATTACATGGACTGGCCTTACGGTCCTGAGGGATTCCCTCTCGCTAAGGAACCTAGCATATTCGCTAAGGACGGTTCCGAGAGGAACCTTGATCCTGAGATGCTGGACAGGCTGGAGTACCTGATCGCCCAGTTCAAGCAGAGGGGTATCTATGTGGATGTCAACCTCTATGTCGCCAGATATCAGTATCACTATAAAGGCCAGAACGCCATCAATACATTCATCCAGGCTAAGGAGCGCGAGTACGCTAAGGATCTCCTCACCCATGTGAATCCGTACACCGGTCTTCCTCTTGCCAAGGATCCTGTAGTGGCAGTGGTTGAGCTCAACAATGAGGACGCCCTTTTCACCACCTACTGCGGTGGTAATCTGGTGCCTCCGGGATGGCCTACAATGGCTGACATCAAGGGTACAGAGATGCCTGAGGCCAAGAAGAGGGAGTTCTATAAGACCCTCCTTAAATACGAGGCCGACCACTGGAACAACATGAGGACCTATCTGAAGAAAGACCTCGGCGTGATGGCTCCGGTGACTTCAACGCAGGTCTCATATTCACAGCCCTCCACATTTGACGGGATGGATTTCTACGACAACCATGCCTACTGGCTACATCCCACTATCGGGGTGTTCTGGAAACAGAATACGGCTCCGATGGTCAATGAGCCAAACGGAGGAACCCTCCCCGGACTGGCATCCAGGCGCTTCGCCGGAAAGCCTTACACCATCTCCGAATACAACCATCCTTATCCCAGCTTCTACGGTGCTGAGGGCCAGCCGATGCTGCACGCTTACGCCGCATTCCAAGGTTGGGACGGAGTGTTCGCATATTCCTGGAACAACAGGATCAATGAGGAGCCACAGTCTATGGAGTACTTCTTCTCCTATGCGGCCAGAACCGACTGCCTCGCCCACTTCAACGCTTGCGCGGCCATGTTCCTCCGCGGTGATGTCCAGGAGGGAGAAGATGGCGTGACAGCCATTGTCCCGCTCAAGGCCTTCGAGGATGAATGGGTCAAGAAGCCTACAAGGAATGGTGATATTATCACTTTGATCAAAGATGGCACCGGTATGACTAAGCAGGACATGCTTCTCCATAAGACCACAGTTGATGTCCATGCTGATAAGCCCGTTGCTGTAAAGACCTCGGAGCCCGCTGCTGTGAAGATTTCCGACACAAAGCAGATTGAGTGGAACAACGAGGATCCAGAGAACGGAATGTTCATGGTCAAGACTCCTAATGTCAAGGTATTCAGCGGCTTCCCGAAGGGCAGGGTTGCGGATCTGGGCGATGGAGTTACCCTGAATATCGGCAAGACCAAACTCGGTTGGGCGACTATTTCCCTGACAAGCAAGGAAGGCGACGGTTTCGAGAAAGGTACATCCCTGCTGGTTGCCACCGGATACACCCATAACAAGGACGCCAAGTTCAAGAGGGAGCTTGATAAGGATGGCAATCCCACCACGACAATCTCCAGCCGCTGGTATGAATGGGGCACCGGTCCTATGATGACCGAGGGTATCCCCGCCACCGTGACCCTTCCTTCCGCGGCTGAGGCGACAACTTGCTGGGCTCTCGATGAAAGCGGAGCGAGGAAAGTCGAGGTTCCCGTGACGAAGGGTGCTGACGGTAAGGCCGTTGTTGAGATTGGCGACAAATACCAGACTGTCTGGTATGAGATTTCCGTAAAATAGCGCTATCTTTATTTAGAATTGTGAAAAACCTTTAAACACAGCAATACTATGAGTGTTGACCAATACAGAAAGGAAGTGGGGATGATGAATCTCGAGAAGTTGATTCAAAGCAGGGAATATGTGCCTGACTGTAAATTTCCAATCCCCGACAAGGAGCTTTTGGCGAGATTTGAGCAGCTATATCTGGGAGCTGTCAACGATGTTCTCCGCGAGTTCTGTCTGTTGGACCAGGCTCTTCCGAACAGGATAAAATCGTTGAGGGAATATCGGACAGTGGCCGGTTTCGCCTTCACGGTTAAGAGCGCTCCGAACGTCAAGATTCAAGGTGAGATGGAGTTCCGTACCCAGATGCTGGATGAGCTGGGCGAGGATCACTTTGTCGTGTGGGACACCAGCCGTGACCAGAACGCGACCCTGTGGGGTGGTGTCATGACCGCGACCGCCAAAGGGAAGAAGGTCAAGGCCGCCTGCATTGACGGCGGTATCCGCGATACCCACCAGATTCTCGAGGCTGATTTCCCGGTGTTCTACGAATACAGGATATCCAACGGAAGTCTCGGACGATGCCTGATCACTCATTATCAGATACCTATCAAGATCGGGGATGTCACCATCAGGCCCGGTGATGTCGTTCTCGGGGATATTGATGGTGTCTTGATCGTGCCCAGGGACATCGCCTACGATGTCCTCATCCGTGCGGAGGAGATCCGGGAAAACGAGAAGAAGATATACTCTTGGGTACACTCCGGTGACAGCATCCGGTCCATCAAGGAAAAAGGAGGGTATTTTTAATTGTCGAATCATTTCATGACAAAATTTATCAAGGTTGCCGCGATACTAATAGCGGCAATCCTTATTTGTTCCTGTAAGGAAAAGGTTTCCGTCACCAATGAGGGAGAAGCTCCAGTGATGGCGCTGAGGTTACGTATGCCCAATACCATCACTGATGAGAACTGGGCGACATTATTATCTGGTATCAAGGCGAATCCGGAATGCTGTGACGAAGTCTGGTTCTCGACGGGAATCAGCCTCCCTCCAATGGAAGTCCATCGCGACCACGTGGCGCGCCTGATTAAGGCCAAGGAAGACCTGAAAGCCCTTGGAAAGGAGACTTCAATGCAAGTCCAGATGACCATTGGACACGGTGATTATCTGGGAGTGGGAGAAGATTGGTCGTCCAAGACATGGACGGGCTGGACTGGTTCCACGGGCGTGGAAAACAAATACAGCAACTGTCCCCGTCAGGAGGGTTTTCTGGATTATATGCGTGAGATGACCAGGTTGTATGCCCAAGTCAAGCCTCGGGTCATGTGGATTGACGACGACTTGCGGTATGACAATCACACACCCGCCACAAATAATTCCAGGATAGGATGCTGGTGCGAAAAATGCGTTTCCGAGTTTAGCGAGAGGGAAGGCAAGAGGTGGACCAGGGAGTCGTTGGACAAGGCCATGGCCTCTGACAAAGGCCTCGAGGAGAGGTGGAAAGCCTTCTGCATCGAGTCTCTTGACCAAATAGCCCGCATTGTGGCCGAGGAGACCAAGGCCGTCTCCCCTGACACGAAAATGGGATATCAGAAATCCTTCTCAGACAAAGATACCACAGTTGTCAGGGCTATCCTCAAGACCTTGGCTGAAGTGAGTGGCAAGAAAGTCTCTTACCGGCCGGGAGGTGGCGCCTATTACGATAAGTACCACCCTGTGGATCAGATAGTTAAGAGTATAAAAGCTGCGAGATATATGCGAGTGCTTGGCTGCTCTGACATCGTGGACTCTTGGTGCCCGGAAGTGGAGACATGGCCTCGCCACTATGGCTCCAGAACCGGACAGAGCGTGTTGCTGGAAGGTTTCACGGCATTGGCTTACGGGATGGATGCGGTGAGTTTGTTTGTTTTGGACAACGGAGAGGAACCGATAGATGTCCAATCAAGGCAAATGTTGCGGCCACTTCATGAAGGCGCCCCCACCCTTAAGGAATATGCCAGGGCCAACAAAGGCACATCCGTAGTTGGCTTCTCAACTGACTCTGACATGCGGGCGCTCTTTAACTTCGGTATCCTTGGCATCCCGGTTCTGCCAGGTTTGGGCGATAACCTTGGGCTATTGACAGACAGCGAATTAAATGGAGTCAATATTTATTCGCAACCCTCGTCAGAGATTCAGAAGTTCCGCGAGCAACTGGAAGCCAAAGGAAAGTCTCCGGCCTTGTGCCTCTCTCCGTTCATCGGACTAGTGATACCCAGGGTGGATTCAGAGGGAGCGCTCCGTACTCTCGGGCTTGTCAACTGTCGCATTGACAGTCAGGAAGCCATCCGCTTCTCTCTTCCCGCCCTGTCAACAGGAGTCAGTTCTGTTGTTTGGCGGGAACTGAGGAAAGAGCCTGTCAACCTGAAGATAGACCGTGGAGGAAACGGTGTGCCATATGTGGAAATCCCAAGTATTTCCGCATGGAGCGCTGGTTTTATTGAGTTCTGATTAAAGAATTGATAAATACTAGTCTGATATGAGGATATTATCGAAAATAGCAGCATTGTCGATGGCGGTTGCGCTTGTCTGCTGCAGTCCGAACGTCAAAGAAAGCACCATGCAACTTCCGACGATGGGTTGGAGTTCGTGGAACACCTACCGTGTCAACATCTCGGACTCTTTGATCATGAGCCAGGCTGACGCCATGGTGAGTTCGGGACTGGCGGACGCCGGCTACAACCACATCAATATAGATGACGGCTATTTCGGAGGACGTGAAGCCTCTTCAGGACAGCTACTGATCCACCCGGTTCGGTTTCCCGGCGGAATGAAACGGGTGGTAGACCATATCCACAGCCTCGGGCTCAAAGCTGGTATTTACTCTGACGCCGGATCCAATACCTGCGGCAGCTATTATGACCGCGACACCATCGCGAGGGGTGTCGGATTCTATGGACACGACGAACAAGACGCCCGCTTCTTCTTCCGCGACCTGGGTTTCGATTTCATCAAGATTGACTTCTGCGGCGGCATCCCGCCGAAGAACTTCGACCGCCTTGCCTTGGAACCGCGGGAACGTTACACCGCAATCAGGAAAGCGATTGACGAAGTTGGCCGTCCCGATGTCCGCTTGAACATCTGCCGTTGGAATTTCCCGGGCGTCTGGGTCCGGGACGTGGCCACTTCCTGGCGTATGTCCCACGACATCGCGGACAGATGGTCGTCCGTCAGCGACATAATCAACCAGAACCTATACCTTTCGGCATATGCCGGCGGCGGCCACTACAACGACATGGACATGCTGGAGGTCGGACGTTCCCTGTCGGATGAAGAAGACAAGACCCACTTCGGGTTGTGGTGCATCATGGCCTCTCCGTTGCTTATCGGTTGCGACCTCACCACTCTCAAGCCAAAAACATTGGTTCTTCTGACAAATCCCGAACTGATCGCATTGAACCAGGATCCCCTTGGCCTTCAGGCATATGTGGCCAGGCACGACGGCAACACCTATGTCCTCGTAAAGGACCTGAAGGAGCGTTTCGGCCATGAGCGTGCGGTGGCATTCTACAATCCCGACGATGAACCTTGCCGTATGAAGCTTAGTCTCCGGGATGTTGACCTTGGGGGCACGGTCAAGGTCAGGGATGTCTTCGCGCGTCTGGACCTGGATCCGGTGCGTGACAGCCTGGAGGCCGAAGTCCCTGCCCATGGCACCCGCATTTTCCGCCTTGATGCCGAAGAGAGACTGGAGCGGATCCGTTATGAGGCCGAGACCGCGTGGTTGTCGGACTATCAGGAACTGTACAATCCGATTGCTTTCCATACCCCGATGTACACTCCTGTGCCCGAGTGTTCCGGCGGGATAGCCGTGACCCAGTTGGGCTACAAACCAACAAACGACTTGCAGTGGCGTGATGTGATAAGTATGAATGGAGGTGACTACACAATCACACTTCGGGTTCTCGCCAAGCCTGACTGTGCTTTGTATCTCGGCGTCGGTGACAATGTGGCGCGTAAAGTTGAATTGACAGATTCCGACATCTGGCAGGAGGTTGTCTTACCGGTCCATCTGGAGCCAGGAGTCAATGTTATCCGCCTCTGCTACGACCGCGGACCCATGCCGGATGTCGATTATGCCGATATCCGGCCGTCTGAGTGATAATGTCTTTTCTTGGAATGCTGAAACTCTTTCAATAATATGGTTAGACACTTGACAGCTGTCGTTCTCGCAGCACTTAACTTGATGGGGCTTGCTTTTGTGTATGCCCAGGACCCCGAGAAGACCGTGAAACTCGAGTCGCCTTACTATGTGTTCCCCAGGACCGGCGGGCAGCACATCGACATGTCCTCCGGCTGGGAACTGACCTCCAATGACACTCCTCTCGGCGAGTTGTCTGGACTGAATGGGAAAGAGTGGATCACCGTGGACGGCCCTGGAGCGGTACAGCTTGCCTATTACAGGGCGGGCAAACTCCCTTATCCTTATGCCAACCTCAATTCCGAACTTTACCAGCCACTGGAGCAGAAAATCCACTATTACAAGAAGGTTTTCAAGACTCCTGCATTCAATGAGACGGATAATGTGATCCTATCATTTGATGGAGTGGACTATACTGCCAAGCTGTGGCTCAACGGGACTTTGCTCGGTACGCATGAGGGGATGTTCGGAGGTCCGACGTTGACAATCAATGATTTCCTTAAGACAGACGGGACGGATAACGAACTCTTGGTAGAGGTCATATCCGCTAATTACGGCAACCCAGGATACGTTGTCAGGACCCCTACCCGTTTCATCCGGTCATGGTATTTCTCCAAGTCTCCCGGCAATGCCCCGCCCTTCTTCCACGTGGGAATATGGAACGACATCCGGATAGACATATTGCCTTACTACCATCTTGAGCGTCCGTTCATGGCAACTCGTTCCATAGCGAATGGCAAGGCGGTCGTGGATTTCTCAACAGAGATTTTCTCCGGAAAGAACTCCAAGGACTATATACTCCACCGCTGGAACAATCATCAGGCTTCAGCAGTCGCGAGAAACAGCGTATTTGCTGACGATGATGTCAAGGTTATAGTCCACCTGTTTGACGGGAGCAAGGAGGCCTATACCAAGACTTTCACCCCGAAAGTCGTCAAAGGCCGCTGCTGGATGGAGGAATCCTTCGAGTTGGACAATCCGAAACTGTGGTGGCCCAACGGCATGGGATCCCCAGATTATTACCGTGCTGAAGTCGAGCTTGTTGTGAATGGGGTGTCCACGGACAAGATCGGGTTCGACTTCGGCGTCAGGACTATAGAGCATGTCCGCAGCGCCGGAGTGAGGGTTGAGGACAGGTGGAACAACTGGCAGTTCGTCGTCAACGGTGAGAAGATATTCGTGAAAGGCCTCAACTGGATCCCTCTTGACGCTTTGTCTGACCTCAATTACGATGACTATGAGTGGGCCATCAGGGCCGCAAGGGACATGGGTGTCCAATTGTTCAGAATCTGGGGTTCCGGTTATATGGAGACGGAGGCTTTCTACGACATCTGCAAGAAATACGGCATCATGGTCTGGCAGGACTGCATAATGGCGAACATGGAGACCAGGGACTGGCCCCAGGACGTCTGGGAGGCGCAGGTTTGCCAGAACATATTCAGGCTCCGCAATCAACCCGCCCTCGCCGTTTGGTGCGGTGGTAACGAGTTCAATCCCTACAGTCTGGGCAACTCCACCCCCATTGGCATCCTGGAACGTAACCTGAAAGAGTTCGACCCAACCAGGCCTTTCTTCCGCACCTCGCCCGACGGCGGGTCAGATCACATGTATCCGGATTTCGATCCCAACCACTACAAGGATTATCACAATCTCCCCTTCATGGCCGAGACCGGCATCCACAACTTGACCAGCGCCAGGAACAACCGTTTTGTCGTGGCTCAAGAGGAATTGAAGGACTTGGGAGGCATGTACGACCCGGCGTTTAAAGACGCCCATCCGGACTTTGTCCATCATTTCCTTGAATATTATCCCAGCAGGGTGCCGAGGATGCTCAGCCGCGCTTCTCACATCGACGACATGTCCGACCCGACCTACGAGAATATCGTTGAGGCTTCTCAAGTCGGTGCGGGAGAGTTCTACCAGATTATGTCAGAGGGACTTCAGAGCAACTATCCTGTGACAACCGGTTTGATTCCATGGGTATTCAAGCGTCCATCCCCGGTAGTGGCCGCAATCCAGATCATGGACTATTTCGGCCAGCCTACAGCCCCGTATTATTTCCTTAAAAGAACCTACGAGAAGACCCACGTGGTAGTCGACCTTCCGAGGATGTTGTTCGCTCCAGGAGATGATATTCCGATCAAGGTCAATGTCTTGAACGGAGCTGAGGCTAAGGCGTTCAAAGGAGCCTTATCCATTAAGATTCTGGATGATAAGTTTAAGGAGATAAAGTCTTATGATACAGCGGTTTCCGCCCCTGTCGGCACCTCTGTCACGAAGATGGAATTAGAAGACTTCTCCATCCCGGTGGATTACCGCTCAAGGTTTTTCTTCATTGTCGCGGAGCTTTCTGACGGCAGTGGAAAAATGATTTCCAGGTCCGTTTACTGGCCGAGGACCATCCCTCAGATGGAGGATCCCGAGTATCATAAGAAATATGTCGAGTCGGCCCCTGAATGGCCGACCATGGACAAGGGCCCTTGGCTGAAACCCACGGTCGCCAAGAGCAAGACCACCTTGGCAGTCTCACCTCTGACAAAGGTCAATGACAATCGCTGCAGCCTGACCGTCACAAATAAGGGAAAGAACCCTTCCCCGATGACTATCATCGACCTTGACGGAGGCATATTCACAACAAGTGACAACTTCTTCTGGCTGGCGCCAGGAGAGTCTAAGGAGATAACCATCAACGTCAAGTCCAGCTCTCCTATCGGAAAAGCCCCCACCAAGGTCATGGTTACCTCTTGGAACTCGAAAACAATTACAATTCCAATATGATGAAAAACAAGTCATTCTGGTTATTAATAATAACTTCCCTTCTTTTCTCTCTGGGAGTATCCGCCCAGGAGAAAGAGACGGTAAAGCGCCTAGAGTCGCCTTACTTTGTGTTCCCTCGTCTTGGTGATAAGCATATCGACTTGTCATCTGACTGGGTCCTGACCGCCAGTGACGCCCCCGTGGAGTCCATCGCCGCTTTGGCGGGAAAAGAATCCATCACGGTGGAGTCTCCGACGTCCGTCCAGATGGCCTACTATAAGGCTGGGAAGCTTCCGGAGCCTTACAAGAACCTCAATTCCGAATTGTACCATCCTTTGGAGCAGAAGGTGCATTATTACCGGAAATCGTTCCCTACCCCGAAGTTCGAGGCTTCCGACAATGTGATCCTCACCTTCGACGGCATTGATTACGCCTCTAAGGTGTGGCTGAACGGTACCCTGCTTGGTGAGCATGAGGGAATGTTTGGAGGTCCCACGGTGAAAATCAACGAGTTCCTAAAGACTGACGGCTCCCAGAATGACTTGGTCGTGGAGGTTAAGTCCGCAAATTACCAGCTTCCGGATTATCAGGGAAGGGTTCCCGGGCGTTTTGTCCGCACCTGGTTCTTCTCCAACGCCAGCGTGACACCTTTCTTCCATATGGGAATGTGGAATGGGGTCCGGATCGACATTCTTCCGTACTATCATCTTGAGCGTCCGTTCATGGCCACTCGTTCCATAGCGAATGGCAAAGCGGTCGTGGACTTCACGACGGAGATTTTCTCCGGAAAGAACTCCAAGGACTATATACTCCACCGTTGGAACAATCACCAGGCTTCATCCGCCGCGAGGACAAGCGTTTTCGCTGACGATGATGTCAAAGTCATAGTTCATCTTTTCGACGGGAACAAGGAGGCCTATACCAAAACTTTCACCCCGAAAGTCGTCAAAGGCCGCTGCTGGATGGAGGAATCCTTCGAGCTGGACAATCCGAAACTGTGGTGGCCCAACGGCATGGGATCCCCCGACTATTACCGGGTTGAAGTCGAGCTTGTTGTGAACGGTGTGTCCACGGACAAGATCGGGTTCGACTTTGGCGTCAGGACTATAGAGCATGTCCGTAGCGCCGGAGTGAGGGTTGAGGACAGGTGGAACAACTGGCAGTTCGTCATCAACGGGAAGAAGATATTCGTGAAAGGAGTGAACTGGCTTCCTCTGGACGCCATCTCCGATCTTCCCTACGAGAAATATGAGTGGCCGCTTCGAGCCGCCAGGGACATGGGTGTCCAGGTCCTGAGGATCTGGGGGGCCGGCTACATGGAGACGGAGGCTTTCTACGATATCTGCAAGAAATACGGAATAATGGTATGGCAGGACTTCACGATGGCCAATAGCGACACTCCGGAGTGGCCTCAGGACGTTTGGGAGGCGCAGGTTTGCCAGAACATATTCAGGCTCAGGAATCAACCCGCCCTTGCCGTTTGGTGCGGTGGCAATGAGTTCAACCCCTATTGCTACGGCAATACGACTTCTATCGGCATCACTGAGCGTAACCTCAAGGAGTTTGACCCGACAAGACCATTCTGGCGGACCACGCCGGATGGAGGTTCCGACCATCTTTATCCCGATTTCGACCCCAATCACTACAAGGATTATAAGCTGATGCCTTATGTGGCCGAGACCGGTATCCACACGATGAGTTCCGCGAGGGACAACCGTAAGATTGTTGCGGCCGAAGACTTCAAGGGTCTTGGCGAAATGTTCGAGGAGACATTCCGGAACACCCATCCTGACTTTGTACATCATTTCGCCGAGTATTGGCCGTCCCGTGTCCCGAGGATGCTGAGCAGGGCATCTCACATCTCCGATGTATCGGATCCATTGTACGAGGACATGGTGGAGGCTTCACAGGTCGGAGCCGGAGAGTTCTACCAGATCATGTCCGAGGGACTTCAGAGCAACTATCCGGTCACTACAGGCTTGATGCCGTGGGTGCTCAAACGCCCTTGGCCCGTCGTGGCGGCTATCCAGATAATGGATTATTATGGCCAGCCTACAGCCCCGTATTACTTCCTCAAGAGGACTTACGAGAAGACCCATGTGCTGGTTGACCTGCCGAGAATGCTCTATGCGCCAGGAGATAATATTCCAATAAAGATGAACGTCTTGAATGGCGTTAACACCAAGGCTATTTCCGGCAAGGTGTCTCTGAGGATTTTGGATGACAAGTTCAAGGAGATAAAGACTTATGAGAAAGCTATTTCCGTTCCTGCCGGCACCTCGGTGACAAAGACTGAGCTGGGCGAATTCTCCCTCCCGGCGGAATATCGCTCCAGGTTCTTCTTCCTGGTGGCAAGGCTATTAGGAGCCGATGGTTCTGAGATATCCAGGTCAATATACTGGCCCAGGACCATCCCCCAGATGGAGGATCCTGAATATTACAAGAAGTATCTCGAGTCCACGCCAGAGTGGCCAACCCTTGATAAGGGACCTTGGCTCAAGCCGACCGTGGCGAAGAGCAAGACCACTCTCAAGGTCAGCGAGGTGACTTCTCCGAACGCTGGAACTTATTGTCTGACAGTGATTAACAAGGGAAAGAACCCATCCCCGATGACCATCATTGATGTGGACGACAGGATCTTCACTTGCAGTGACAACTTCTTCTGGCTGGAGCCCGGTGAGTCTAAGGATATCACTATCAACACCACGAATGGTTCCCTTGGTGAGAACGGCCCCTTCAAGATTATCGTGAATTCATGGAACGCTAGATCCACCATACTACCCGTAAAATGAGAAAAGCATATCCTTTATTATTCCCGGTCATCTTAATCTTTTCTGCCTTAAGTGTTTCCGCACAGGAGAAGAGTCCGGTGATGAGCGAGGCCTACTATAAGGCCTGGAACGACAGTCTCCAGAACACCATTGACAGTAATATCGAGAAATACCGTAAAGGCGACGCCGAAGTTGTTCTCGAGAACGTCAAGCCTGGGTCTATGGTCACTGTCGAGCAGGTGTCGAGCGATTTCTTGTTCGGGAGCAATATATTCCTTTTTGACCAGCTGGACACTCCTGAGAAGAACCAGAAGTACAAGGATGCTTTCGGTGAACTCTTTAACGCCGCGACCATAGCCTTCTACTGGAAGACTTTGGAGCCGGAGAAGGGCAAAATCCGGTTCACGGCTGACAGCCCTTATGAGTACAGGCGTCCTGCCACCGACCCGGTCGTGGAGTTCTGTGAGTCCAAGGGAATATCAATGAAAGGCCATGCCATCATTTACGGAATCAGGTCTTGGGGGCATCCCACATGGATGCCAGAGGACAGGAAGGTGATGGAAAAGGAGTTCGAGAAGCATATCAAGGATCTGGCGGATCATTATAAAGGTCGTATTCAGGACTGGGATGTCGTCAACGAATGCTACGACCAAGCCAACCGCGGCATGATGCCTGACGACTACACCTTCAAGGCTTTCAAGTGGGCGGAGAAGTATTTCCCCCCAACAGTGAAATTCAACACCAACGAGTGCGACATGCACTGGGGACCGACCAAAAGATACACCGAGATTGCCCGTAACCTTATTGACCGTGGCGCTAGGGTGGATTACGCCGGAGTCCAGATGCATATTTTCAACCCACGTGAGGCTACTCAGATCGCCGAGGGAACCGATGACGGCAGACTCTCCCCGGATCGTCTTTGGGCCACCATGGAGGAGCTGAAGAATATCGAGAGGCCCATCTTCATAAGTGAGGTCACGGTGA
>ONSC01000153.1:6260-10009 GCA_900320365.1 uncultured Bacteroidales bacterium | reverse complement strand
TTAAGGGAACAGGCAAGAAAGGCTTTGATATGCCATAAATCATAATCTTCATCCCATGCACATTCTCTCTTTTTTTCTCACTCTGCTGCTTGTGGCCGGCCCTCAGTCGATCATCCCGAGACCTGTGGATTACACCACCGGGCAGGGGCAGCTTGTTTATTCCGACAACGTTCAGGTTAAGGTCAAGGTGGCAGACCGCAAGTTCATTAGTGAGACAAAGGATCTTCCTGAGTGGTCCAAAGAGGGAGCATACAGGCTGACAATCGGTAAGAAAGGGATTGAGATTGTCTCGGTCACTGAGACAGGAGCGTTCTATGCGCATCAGGACCTCGTTCAGATGAGGGCCGTTTCCGATACGCTTCAGTATTGCGTCATCACCGATTGGCCCAGGTTCGGATACAGGGGCCTGATGCTTGACATATCCCGAAATTATGGTGACAAGGAGTGGATATTCAAGGAAATGGATGCGATGGCTCTTCTGAAGATGAATGTCCTTCATATTCATCTTGTAGATGGCGCAGGCTGGCGCATCCAGATAGACAGTTACCCCGAGCTCACCCGCAAGACCGCTTGGCGGATAGGGGAGACCTACGAGGAGTGGACCAAGTCAGGTGGACGCTATTCAGAGGAAGGCGCGCCTGGAGCGAGTGGGGGTTACCTTACTAAGGAAGACTGCAAGGAAATAGTGGCGCGTGCCGCTGAACTCCATATGGAAGTCATACCCGAGATCGAGTTTCCCGGGCATAGCAATGAGGCTCTTGTCGCATATCCTGAGCTAGCGTGCGAGGATGCCGCCGGCAACAAAGTCTTCAACAGCGACATGTGCCCTTCCAATCCCGCCACTTACAAGTTCTTTGAGTCTGTGATCGATGAGGTGATCGAGCTTTTCCCCTCCAAAATGATTCATATTGGTGGTGACGAGGCTTCCCGGAGCGCATGGAAGAACTGCCCGCATTGCCAGGCTCTCATGAAGAAGGAAGGCTTCACGAATGTCGCCCAACTGCAGAGTTATATGAACCACAGGATGGCTGAATACCTGAAAAGCAAAGGTCGGAGGCTTCTCGGCTGGGATGAGATCACACATGGCGGCCTTCCTGATGATGCGGTGGTGATGATGCGTGAGACTGAGGACGGTAAGAAGCCAACGCCTCATGGCCACGATATAATCCTTACCCCTGATACACACTGCTATTTCAATTACCCTCAGGACGCGCCTTTTAAGGTCCCTGCCGCCTTCGCCACGTACTTGCCTCTGAAGGTTGCGTATGATTTCGACCCTATGGAATCTTGGGTCAAGCCCGAGGATCGTCACCATGTGCTTGGAGTGCAGTGCTGCCTATGGACGGAATACTCGCCTGCCGGGGAGTATTCTGAATATTTGCTCTATCCCAGGGCCTTCGCCACGGCGGAAATCGGATGGTCCCCTCGTGAGAGATGCTCTGATTATGCTGATTTCCGTGAGAGGGCGCTAGTGCTGTTGGACACTTTCAAGGACATGGGATATGGCACATTTGACCTTGCCAATGAATATGGTGACCGTTATGAGGCGACTCATCCGGTGAGGCACCTCGCTGTCGGCAAGCCTGTCAAATATGCGGAAGGACACGGGTGGGATACATACTGGTATCCTTCTACCGGTGAGACTGCCCTCACAGACGGCCTTTTCGGCACATGGTCTTTCAAGGACCGTAGATGGCAGAGGTTCTATTGTGATATCGACGTTACAATTGACCTTGAGAAGGTTATGCCTATCCATTATATAGGCGCCACATTCCTTTCGCAGAGAATACATTCAGTGGCTTTCCCTGTCAAGGTCGAGATGTTCGTCTCTAAAGATGGGAAGGACTTCGGGAAATGCGGTGAGTCCACTTACCGCATGAGGGATGAGGCCCAGGTCACAGGAGACTATATGGACTTCGGGGCTCCGGTCAACGTGGAGGCACGGTACGTCAGATTTGTGGCTCACAGGGATTCGGCTCCAGGCCACTCCGCGTTGCAGATTGATGAGATTGTAGTTAATTAATAATTATTCTATGAGAAGATTCGTGTTAGGGATGCTTGTGCTGGTGCTTTCAGCCGCGCAATTACCGGAAAAGAGCAATCATTACACCATCATGTGTCTTGGTGATTCGCTTACACAGGGAGGAGATACCTTCACCTCGTATCACTATCCACTGTGGAAGATGCTGAATGAGGCAGGGTACGACTTCGAATTCGTGGGCCCGAACACCAGGACCTATGACGACATCGGAACTATCCGGCATTGCGGTTTTGGTGGTAGAACAGCGGAATTCATCGCAGAGAACATTCGGACATTCTATGGTGACAATCCGGCTGACATAGTGCTGCTTCATTCCGGGCACAATCATTTCATCGAAGAGAAGCCTATCCCGGGCATTATCGAGGCCTACAAGACCATAATAAGTGAGATCGAGAGGATCAATCCTGACGTGAAGATTCTCGTGGCTCAGGTCATTGAGGTCGGAAAGCTACCTAAGTATTCATATATTCCTGACTTGAACAAGGCCATAGTCAAAATGGTCAAGAGTCTCAACGACAGCCATTTGATCCTTGTGGATGTCAAGCGTAACTATGATTGGAGGACCGGGTCTATCGCGGACAAGGTCCACACGACCTACCAGGGCGCGGAAATCATAGCCAGGGAATGGTTCGCCGCACTTCAGCCCATCATGGGCGCTCCCGTGCACAGCAACAAGGACTTCAATCTGACGCATGCCACTTGGACTGAATCTGATTTCAACAATCCTCCCCGCGACGCCAGGATGCAGTGTTTCTTCCACTGGCAGAGCGGCCATGTCTCGAAAGAAGGCCTCACCAAAGACCTTGAGGCGCTAAAGGAAGCCGGATTCGGAGGCTTGACTCTGTTCAATGTCGCTGAGGGCATGTGTGACGGACCTATCGGTTATATGACCCCGGAATGGTGGGACATGTACAGATACATGCAGCGTGAGTGCAAGCGCCTTGATCTCGAGATGGGTGTTGTTCAGGGAGCCGGGTGGGGCGTCTCTGGAGGCCCTTGGGTGACTCCTGACCTGGCCATGCAGGAAGTCGTTTGGACCGAGAAGATAGTCTCGGGACGTAAGAAATTGGAACTCCAGCTGGATATTCCTGTGCCTGCGCTAGGAATCGAGCGGGACATGCAGAAGGATCCCGAGCGCAATAAGCGCTATTTCGTGGACAGGGAGAAAGTCCGTGGATACTATCGGGACCTGGCCGTGTTCGCGTTCCCGACTCCGGCAGGTGAGTTGGCGGGAGAGCCGTACCACATCAAGGATTGGTGGGGCAAGGTCGGTCTTCAGACATACAAACTGACGGAATATGTGCCTGACCGCAGGGAGGCACCTGCAGGTGATGTGGTCAAGATGGAAGACATCATAGACATCACAGAGTTTATGGATGCCGACGGTGTACTCAGGTGGAAGGCACCGAAGGGCAATTGGACCATCCTGCGTGTCGGATATCAGCCGATCGGTGTCCAGAACCATCCCGCGCCGCCGGACGGTCGGGGCCTGGAGATTGACAAGATGAACGCCAAGGCTGTGGAATTCTATTGGAACCACTCAATCACGAAAGACGTAAGTAATCCAGAGTCAAACATTTCCTTAGTGGAAATAGACAGTTATGAGGCCGGTCACCAGAACTGGACTAAGGGCTTTGAGAATGAGTTCAAGAAAGAGATGGGTTATGACATCAGGAAGTATCTTCCCGCCATTACCGGAAGGGTTCTT
>ONSC01000153.1:0-6204 GCA_900320365.1 uncultured Bacteroidales bacterium | reverse complement strand
TCGCTTGGTAATCAGCCATATGATTAACAACAACTTCTATGGCACGATGTCAAGGAAATGCCACGAGAACGGTGTAAAGTTCTCTGTCGAGCCTTATGGATCAATGGGAAACACCAGCGAGTTCACCATCGCTCATAACGCTGATGTGTATGTGGGAGAGTTCTGGGCCCGTAGAGCCACTGAAGTGAGCTCCAACAAACTCGCCTCATCGCTTGCCCATCTAGGGGGCAAGCCGGTTGTCGGGTCCGAGGCTTTCACCACCTCAGGACGCGATGTGTTCGCCGTCTATCCCCGTGAGTTGAAGACTCAGGGCGATTATTTCTTCTGCCAGGGCGTGAATCAATTATGGCTCCATAGTTATGTGCATGACCCTTATGGGCTGAAGCCTGGTTTCACGCTCGGTTATTATGGTCCTTTGTTCAATAAGCAGAATACCTGGTGGGCAATGGCGAGGCCTTGGTCTGACTATGTTGCCAGATGCCAGTATATGCTTCAGCAGGGGACTCCGATGATTGACGTCTTATACTTCATGGGTGAGGACGCGCCCGCGAGACCCCAAACCAGGGAGAAACTCAGACCTGAGGTTCCTATCGGATATGACTATGATTTCTGCGCCACGGAACTCCTCGATTCAATAGTTGTCAAGGATCACCGCCTGGTTATGCCCTCAGGGATGAGTTATTCAGTCATGGTGGTCAAGGATCTTGAATTCATGCGTCCCGTGATAGCGGAGAAGATAGAAGCTCTTATCGCGAAGGGTGCGAGGGTGTATATGACAAAGAAGAACTCCGGCTCGCTGAAGGACTTCCTCCTGGAGAACGGCATTCTTCCCGATTTTGAGATTGAGAACTTGGCATTGAGGGAAAAGACGATGTATCCTGGCAATGGGATCGAGTATATCCATCGCAAAGGGGAAACCTCCGATGTTTATTTCGTCAGCAACCAGCAGGAGAATAATGAGGCGGTCTTTGATGCCATATTCAATGTGAAGGACTATATTCCCGAGTTCTGGGATGCTTCTGAAGGTAAGGTATCAACTGTGACCGATTACGAGAAGACACCTGACGGACGCATTAGGGTTAAGATGAATCTTGAGAGGGCCGGATCAGTGTTCGTGGTTTTCCGCAGGCCATTCGAAGTTCCCTCCACCACTGTGCCCACTACAAAGAGCGCGAGTATGATTGACATCTCTGGAGACTGGACGATGACTCTCGTGGATGAGCAGATGTCCGGAAAGACATTCGAGGTGCCGGTCCTTTCCGACCTCAGCGAGTCTGATAACAAGGAATGGAAGTATTATTCCGGCGATATCGCTTATGAGAAGACCTTCAACATGCCCGCTATCGGAGAAGGGAAGAGATGTGTCCTTGACTTGGGCAGGGTTGAAGTTGCCGCGAAGGTGATCGTGAATGGCAAGGAGGTTGGCACACTGTGGAAATATCCATATTCCTTGGATGTGACTAAGTACCTGAATACGGGCTCCAACACTGTCCGCGTGGTAGTCGCCAATACATGGGTCAACGCCCTCGTGGGTGACAGCTATCTACCGGATGATGTCGAATGGACAACCAACACTTTGTCCACCGCTCCCGGCGTCTGCCTGGAGAAGATACCCGACTGGGTCGTGAACCACACGGCCCGTCCTTCCGCCAGAAAGACATTCATCTCTTGGAAGTGGGTCGATATTCAGAAATGGGAATTGCCCGCCTCCGGCCTCATCGGCCCTGTGCGATTGATAGTAAATAATTGATAATTAATAATTTGAGACATGAAGAAATTGTTCATCATCCTGGCAGTGGCGATGGCCGTGATGTCGTGCCACAGGAAGCTTGAGTATGGATTTGTGGACGAGGGCAAGTACAAACTTGTTTGGGCCGATGAATTCGACTATAAGACCCGTGACCAGTTGCTCCAGAACTGGAATTCGGCGAATGGCCCCACCACTCACACACTCTGCAGCCGCTGGCCTGAGAATGTGGAAGTCGGCGGCGGAACTGTCCGCCTTGTGAACCATAAGGAAAGCCGTGGCGGCCAGGATTGGACTTCCGGCAGCATCTGGACGAAGCGTCTCTTCAAGTTCGGCTTTTTTGAATGCCGTTACAAATATGCCAATGCTACCGGCACCAACAACTCTTTCTGGCTGATGACTCTCCAGGATTCTCCCGCACCCACGGAAGGGAAACGTTTTGAGATTGACATCAACGAAGGACATTACCCGCATGAGGTCAACACGAACATTCACAATTGGACCGATCAGCCTCACCAGTCTTTCCATAAGGTCTTCACATACGAGGACATAGACTTTTCTCAAGATTTCCATATCCTCGGCCTTGAATGGACTCCTGAGGAGTTTGTGTTCTTCCTTGACGGTAGGGAGATCAGGCGCTCCAAGAACGAGTTCTCCTTCTCTCCAGCCAATTTGCTGCTCAGCATGGCCGTGCTCGCCTGGGCCGGAGAAGTCACCGACGCCATAGACGGCACCTACATGGAGGTCGACTACGTGAGGGTTTACGAAGCGAAGTAGGCAAACTCTTCTTCTCTATATGAAAATGAATATCCCCCTGATGGGCGCTCTGCTTGCTTTGTCGCTCATCGTCTGCCCGCTCCTTTATATTCACGTGGGCCCATCCCTTGATTCTACCCAGCTAGGCACGCTCAAGATCCTGGGTATTATCGCCGGGTGCTCGGCCGCATATTGCTTCATCGTGGGTGAGATCACTGGAAACAATTCGCAGATGGACAAGCTCTGGAGCCTGCTTCCTATCGCATATACCTGGATTATAGCAGCTAAAGGTGGTTTCACCGCACGCCTTGTCGTGATGGCTGTCCTCGCCACGCTTTGGGGCGTTAGGCTCACCTTCAACTTCGCCCGTAAAGGCGCTTACAGGCTCAAGTTCTGGGAGGGTGCGGAGGACTACAGGTGGAGCATTGTAAGAAGCGGTCCGGCTTTCCGCAAGCGTTGGGCCTGGATGCTCTTCGACCTTCTTTTCATCTCCATCTACCAGAACGCTCTTGTGCTGATGATAACCTTCCCGGCCCTCGTCTCAATGGGCTCGGTGGCGTCATTCGGCCTTGTGGATGCCATCGCGGCTGTCCTGATGCTTGCTTTCATCATCTATGAGACGATCGCTGATGAGCAGCAGTGGGCATTCCAGTCACGCAAATGGGCGATGATAGGGGAGGGACGTCAATTGGAGGATCTTCCAGCCCCCTACAATAAAGGATTCAACACTACCGGCCTGTGGGGTCTGAGCCGCCATCCCAATTATTTCGCCGAGCAAGCGATATGGATATCATTCTATATCTTCTCTATTGGCGCTGGAATAGGAATATTCAATTGGAGTGTCATAGGGGCGCTTCTTCTGGTCGTCCTTTTCCTTGGAAGCTCAGCCCTCGGAGAACAGATCAGCGGAAGCAAGTATCCTGAATATGCCACTTACCGGGCGAGTGTCTCCAGGTATTTCCCCTGGAAAGCGGCCCGTTAGCGTTTCTTATTAAGTTCCCTTGCCGCCTTCTTGAACGCCTTCCGCCACGCGGGATCGGCGCTGAGGCGAGCGTAGGCGGCGCTTGCCGCGAGTCTGGCGGCATCGACATCAGACTGATAGTGGAACCCTACGATGGTCCTGCTCTGCCCCATCTCGTATCCGGTTTTGAGGATCTCATCCTGATGGGCGGGGTCAAGAGCGGCAAGCGTCAGCGCGGCTGTCCAGAATCGTATTGTGTGGCCTGAGGGATAGGATGTGAGATCGTTCATTTCCTCTTTCTCAGGGACAGGGGTGTGCTCCTCAAAGTGCTGGTAGGGACGCTGCCTGTGGTAATAATCTTTGGCGTATGTGATGGAAAGTCTCGCGGTGGTGTAAGTACGGTAGACAAAATCCGCGAGTGCGGGGTACGCCTCAGGGTTCAGCTCCCGTTCCATGGCCGGAGAGAATCGCTTTAGAATATACCTGATTGACGTCTTGGCATCCTCTACGGCAATACGTCCACGCTCGGTGTCCCGGAGCGCTTTTCCTTCCTCGTAGACGAGGCTGTCGGGGATGAACTTCCCGTCACCGAAGGCTGGAGGGTCAGGCAGAAACTTTGTCACCTCAGGCATCTGTTCCGCGGTAAGGAAATACTTCGCTTTCTCAACCTTGTTGGAAGATTGGGCAAGACTAGGTGCCGAGAATATGAGGCTGGCGGCCAGAGCTATGATAAGGAATCTCTTCATGGCTATTTAATTATTTGGAAGACAAATACTTCCGGACGGGTCTATCATAGAATCTCATGCAGATGAGGGCGAGAGTGAGGCTTACAGCCACTGTCAAAAGAGCAACCGGCCAAGCATCGGCGAATGTCTTTGAGACTCCGTTCCCATCGAACCCTATGTAATTGTAATACAAGTAGAAAATCGGGTAATGGACCATGTATAGGGGATAAGACAGGTCTCCAAGGAAGGAGCAAACAGTCTTTGTCCGTTCACTGTAGGAACTGTCAGACGCTCCCAGCCAGACCATGCATGGGAATACCGCGATCACACAGAAAGCCTCGAAGAGCCCGTTTCTCCATGCCTGCCCGCCAATCGCGGGAAGCAGGGCGACCGCCAGGAGCATGATTGAGCAGAGAAGGAAAGACTTCCTAACCTTGACGGGCTTGAAGACTCTCGCCATCAACATTCCGGCTGTGTAGGGGAAAAGCATCCGTACAAGACCACCCCAGAAGCCTCCGTCGATGAAAGACCAGCCCACTCCGAGGAATCCGTCATGGGCGGCAATACCGGCGAGTAAGACTCCGGATATGGCGCAGATGGCTGCCAGAGCCCACTTCGGAAGCCTTCTGAGCAGGATGGCATAAAGAATATTCCCGATATATTCAAAGAATAGTGACCATGAGGGACCGTTGAGGGGAAACATTTCACCGTTTCCACGAACTTCTCTCGCCATTCCGGGAGCCGCAGGTATCATGAACATGGCGCAGAGCATGGCAAGCATCACCCAGCCTGTGCCGACACGGGACCCGTCCCATTGAACGCTTCCCTGAATGAGGAAGGTTATCGCCCCGATGACAGCTCCCATGACGACCATTGGATGCAGTCTTATGAGACGTCTTTTGAAAAAGCCTCCAGTAGTCATCTCGCCCCATCTCCCGTCATAGGCGTAGCCGATCACGAAACCGGACAGGATGAAGAAGAAATCCACAGCCAGATAGCCGTGAGGCACTATTGTCTTAGGAAAAAGCTCGAATACATGATAAACGATGACAATCAGGGCCGCGACTCCTCTCAAGCCGTCCAGAATGTCATAATGGGGTCTTGAATCCTTCAGTAGCATAGTCACAAATATAGTATTTCTCCCCGGATTTTAGCGATAAATAGGGATTCGCCTTGAAAAGCTGAAATTCGCGTCAGAAATATGAGAAACAGGTTATTAATATTGATCCCAGTTCTTCTGATGGCACTCTCCGCAGGTGCACAGGAGAATGGAAACCGCCTTGTGATCGGTGGTTATGGGGAAGTCGCTTTGAGTCGTCACTTCTATAGTGACAATGTTTATAGGTATTCCCATCCGGACAATTACAAGAATGACAAGAGTCATGGACGCTTTGACATTCCCCATGCCGTGATATATCTCGGATATGATTTCGGGAAGGGATGGACGATGCAGAGCGAGATTGAGTTTGAGCACACTGGCTCTGGCTCGGCCGTCGAGAAGGAGTATACCGAGGCTGGTGAATGGGAGGCCGAGATTGAGAAAGGCGGAGAGGTCGAGCTGGAGCAGTTCTGGATTCAAAAGTCGTTTGCGAGGGCTCTCAATGTCCGTATGGGGCACATTGTGGTGCCTGTGGGAGGGCTGAACAATGCCCATGAACCACTCAATTTCTTCACTGTCTATCGCCCTGAGGGTGAGAATACCATTCTCCCGTCGACTTGGCATGACACGGGCATCAGCCTTTGGGGCGAGGCTGGTAAATGGAGGTACGAGGCGCAGGTGATAGCCGGCCTTGACGCTTTCATGTTCAACAGGGACAATTTCGTCAAGAATGGATCTGGTTCTCCCTACGAGTTCAAGGTGGCCAATAACTACGGCTTCGTGGCGAGGGTGGATAACAAATCCATAAAGAACCTCCGCCTCAGCCTGAGCGGCTATTATGGCAACAGCATGCACAACTCATTCCCTAATGACATGCGTGACACCCGTTATGGTGCCATAAAAGGAGCAACGGCGA
>ONSC01000057.1 GCA_900320365.1 uncultured Bacteroidales bacterium | reverse complement strand
GTCTTTCAGAAGCTGGAAAGCCTGAGTTTGAGTTCCAGTAGATCCGACCATGTTACCGTCCATCGTGTAGGTGAAGCCACCGAAGTCGACTGTCACCCCTTCCGTGAACTTGCCCTGTGGGGCAACGATGCCGTTGCCTGCACAGTCCGCAAGAAGAGTGATAGTTGCGCCATCTTCAGCGGCGGCGAAAGCTGCCTCGAGGGTCTCGTACTTAACATTTCCGATTTGTGCAACCATAGGATTATCTCCAAGGTAGACTTCAGTCGCGAATTTCGCAGATGTCTTTGCGGGATAAGCTGGCTTAGATATCTTGGGACTGGTATAAACATTACCAGCGGAATCTTTGACACGTATAACATACTCACCAGCATTACAAGGAGCAACAGCAAGGAATGCGTTTAATACTCCGTCAGAAACATTGAATCCCTCATTGCCTTCGCCGAGCTTCAAAGTCATCATTCTTGACTTTTTGCCTGGAGTGAATGTGCCAGTCGTCACGTCGATTGATCCATCCAAAGCAAAGAAATCATCAGCATTCGCCTCTATGGAGAGTTCTGTAAGTGTTAATGCTTCAGGAAGAGTGATGATAAACCTAAAGTAGACATTCAAAGCATCATAATTGAAAGATGTGCGCCCTTCTTTACAGGTGGCAGAAGCGTGAGTATAAGTGAACTTTGCAAGATGCTTGGCCTCGTTGTCTCCACTCTGTAGTTGACCTTCGTATGTGGTTGTAAGATGTTTATAATCATCATCTACACTATGTATCAAAGGATGGGAGGAATAATAGGTTTGGCCATTGGTCAGGGTAAAGCCGCCTCCATTGAATGTTGCCCTTGTGCCATCATCGCTTACATCGGTAACAGTGTAAAAAAGTGTTGTGCCGGAATCGGACCATATATTAATACGGTCACCTGTCTCCCAAACATACTTCCATTGATTGTCTGGCAGAACTGTAGCCCTTGTCGCAGGTTCATCCTCCTCAACAAAAGGTGACATAAAGCCATAAACGCCAGGTTCAGAAACAGGAGGGATATCCCCAATGTCTTCAGCTTGCGTGCATGAATACAAAACAATTAAGGCGACTAGTGACGCCCATCTCAAGATATGTCGTATCATATGTAGAAAAAATTTAATACACTAATATTCGGGACCCCAAGGATTATCACCTCCAGACGTTTGTAAAATACACTCATTTGATTCAACCTGGATGATTTCCACATCCGGGATTTCGTACTCTTTTTTCATAATTCTAGTATTTAATATATGATTTTGGAAAATTAAAACGTATAACGATTGTTCATGACTTGGCCGCACAAATACTGTTTCCAAACATGCTATCAAGCATGTCAAATGCCTATAATAGCAACATGCAAAGTTACATGTTACTAAAATTTTTAAGACCGGGTGGTTTGGGGAAAATGTTTGCCAGATGGCTAATAGTTTAGTCTATATGGCCACTTTTAGGGGAGGACGACGGTTTGTCGTTTATGAAATAAACGCCTGGAAGAAGACGCAACCTCCAGGAGTCTTGGGGACAGCGTAAAGCGTTAAAGAGTTAAAGCGCCTTGAGCGCGGCTTCCATGGCGGCGAGGTCCGGGGTGATGCCAGTCATGAATGGATAGCCGGTAAGTGCTTGGTACAGAAGCCATCTGTCTCCGGGAATATATGTCCCGTCGGCGGAGGCGAGTTTCGCCCTCGCGATCTCGTCGAAAGACGGGTTCTTGTAGTTGGCCTCGAGGATGACTTTCCCTTCGCAGGCGCCCTCTCCAGCGAAGTCGTCAGCACTGAACTCCTCTATTTCAGGAAGAGCCATGGGGAGAGTGTAAATAATTAGATCACATTCCTTTACGGCCTCCTTAAAATCCTTTATCGGATCTGGAATAAAGCCATATTCGGGCATGGCTTCGGCTATCGCTTGGGCCTTCTCAAATGTACGGTTCATCAGCACCGTTCCAAAGCCTAGCTCCCCGGCCGCGACAGCTGCCGCTCTTCCGGCGCCTCCACAACCAACGATAAGAGCTTGAGGCTGTTGGTAGAAACGCCTTCCGAGGCTCATCAGGAAGAATTGGTGGAGCTTGATGAAGAAGCGGTCGCCATATTCCTTAATGAACTCTTCGACTATTCCAGGATAATACGCCTCGGCGATGGCTGCGACTATGCCGGTGAAGTCGGAGTTGTGGGCGGCGATGCCTTCCGAGGTCTTCACAAGGAGGTTTGTGGCTCCGATCCTGGCGACAGGCCCGGAGATCACGCCTTTCCCCAGTTCGGCCAGTTCCTCGACTCTGGCATAGGCAAGTTCCTTGAATGGGGCGGTCACGTTGATAGCGGAATAATCCTCCTCGAACTTCTTGAAAGAGGCCTCGAAATCAGCGCCTTCTATCAGATCGTACTTGTAGGCTGACCCGTCTAGCTGCTCCTGCCCCTTATACGCCGCCTCGAAAAGAAGCGGACTCCTTGATGTCGCTATCGGATCCCCGATCAGGCCATATTTTCCCATGCGTTTGTCCTAACTTGTTTATTATGAATTGTTTATTGAATTATGCATGGTCAAAAAATCCATGCATAATAATATAATTACCTATAAATCAGATACAGGATGGCGGCGGAGACTGACACGTTGAGGGAGTCCAGGGCGCCGAGCATGGGGATGCGGATGTGTTTGTCGGCGGCCTTGCGCCAGATGTCGGTCAGGCCGGTTGACTCAGTGCCCATCACGATGGCGGTGGGGCCTGTCATGGGGGTGTCGTAGTAGAGCGAAGAGTCTTGAAGCTGGGCTGTAAGTATCTGAATATTATTGGCTTTAAGCCATGATATGGTCTCTTCGGAAGTGGCTGTCGCAACCTGTCTTGAGAATATGGCTCCGATGCTGGCTCGGATGAGATTGGGGTTGTAGAGGTCGGTCAGGGGGTCGCAGATGATGACGGCGTCGGCTCCGGCGGCGTCAGCGCTTCTTAGGACAGCCCCGAGGTTGCCGGGTTTCTCCACGCTCTCCAGCACTACTATCAAAGGATTGTCGCTCAGCTTGATATCCTCCAGCCTCCTGTCCTTGTACTTCATCTCGGCGATGATGCCTTCCGTGCCGCCCCTGTACGCTATCTTCCCGTACACTTCCGGGCTGACATGGAATACCTTGCATCCGTCCGGGGAGGGCTGTACCCCCTTCAGGAGTCGGGCTGCGCCCGACCCCACCACTCGCTCCGCTCGCGGTCCCCCCGCTTCCGTGCCGCGGGTGGCACGTCCTTCAGGGGGTATACCCTCCCCGGCGGGATCATAGATCTCCGGGCAGATGAAGATGGTGTCGGGGGTGAAGCCGGCGGCGAGGCAATGGTCAAGTTCACGGCGACCCTCAACGACAAACAAACCCTTTTCACGACGTGCCCTGGACTTCTCCTGAAGCTCCAGAAGCGTCTTGATCTTAGGGTTCTGCCCTGAGGTGATTATCTCCGGAACCATCATCAGATCAATGGAATATTGCCACGTGAGCAGATGGTACGCATCTCCTCCGGCCAAACGGAGGCCTGTATTTCACCTATGTGGGCTTTCCGCAGGAAGAACATGCACAGACGGGACTGTCCGATTCCGCCTCCGATGCTCTGAGGAAGCTCACCTCCCAAAAGCTTCTGGTGGAAATATAGCGAAGCCTTATGCTCCTCACCAGCGATGGCCAACTGACGTAACAAAGCCTCACGGTCGACGCGGATACCCATAGAGGAAAGCTCGAAGCTATGCTCCAGAACCGGATTCCAGACGAGAATGTCTCCGTTGAGTCCAGGGAGCGTCTCCCCGTCATACTCGCCAGGCGTGCTCCAATCATCATAGTCGGCGGAACGTCCGTCGTGCTTGCTGCCGTCTCCCAATGCGCATCCGATGCCTATCACGAACACGGCTCCATATTCCTTGCATACCGCATCCTCACGCTCCTTGGGGCTCAAATCAGGGAAGCGGCGGCGAAGTTGCTCGGCATGGATGAAGTGGATTGTCTCAGGAAGGATTGGACTGATTGAAGGGTACTTCTCGCAGACCATGTATTCGGTGCGGAGCAAAGTGGAGTAGATCCTGCGGACTATGTCTTTGAGAAACTCCGGTGTGCGCTGGTTTGGATCCATGACCCTCTCCCAGTCCCATTGGTCCACATACAGGGAGTGGATGTTGTCAAGCTCCTCGTCGGCCCGAATGGCGTTCATGTCCGTGTAGATTCCGTAGCCAGGCTCGATATGATATTCGGCAAGAGTGAGGCGTTTCCACTTAGCAAGAGAGTGAACTATCTCACAGACAGTTCCATCCATATCCTTGACGGGGAAACGTACCGCTCTCTCAACACCGTTGAGATCGTCGTTTATACCTTTACCTTGCTCCACGAAAAGGGGAGCGGTAACCCGCCGGAGCCTAAGCTCCGAAGCGAGATCCATCTGGAAGAAATCCTTGATTTCCTTGATGGCCCCCTCGGTCTGACGGGGGGTCAGCAGAGGCGTGTAGCCTGAAGGGACAAAGAGTCTCATAGCATCTTCTCAGGGCGCATCTGCGGGAAGAAGAGGACGTCCTGGATGGTTGTCTGGCCTGTCATGAACATGGTCAGGCGGTCAATTCCCATCCCAAGGCCCGAGGTCGGCGGCATGCCGTACTCAAGGGCGCGGACGAAGTCGTAATCAATGAACATAGCCTCGTCGTCGCCATGACTCTTGAGGGCGGCCTGCTCCTCGAATCTCTCCAGCTGGTCGATAGGATCGTTCAGCTCTGAATATGCGTTGGCCAATTCCTTTCCGCAGACGAACAGCTCGAAGCGTTCGGTGAGGGTCGGATCCAAACGGTGTCTCTTTGTCAGCGGGGACATCGCGACAGGGTAGTCAATTATGAAGGTGGGCTGGACCAGATGCTCTTCGACATATGCCCCGAAGATGGCGTCAATCAGCTTGCCCTCTCCCATGGAAGGCTCAAACTCGACATTGAGCTTCTTGCAGGTCTCACGGAGCTCGTCCACACCCATTCCGGCGAGATCGACCCCGGCGTATTCCTTGATAGCCTCAAGAATGGGGAGACGGCGGTAACCGGCCTTGAAATCGACCTCGTTTTCCCCGATCATCACCTTGGTGGTGCCGTGGAGCTTGAGGGCGATCTTCTCAAGCATCTTCTCCACGAATTCCATCATCCAGATGTAGTCCTTGTAGGCGACATATATCTCCATGCAGGTGAACTCGGGATTGTGGGTCTTGTCCATACCCTCGTTGCGGAAGTCCTTCGCGAACTCGTAGACGCCGCTATAGCCTCCGACTATCAATCTCTTGAGATAGAGCTCGTTGGCTATCCTCATGTAGAGGTCGATGTCCAGGGCGTTGTGGTGGGTGATGAACGGGCGGGCGGTGGCTCCTCCAGGAATGGACTGGAGAATCGGAGTCTCAACCTCAAGGCAGCCTGCCTCGTTGAAATACTCCCTCATCGTGGCCACGATCTGGGCTCTCTGGACGAACACGTCACGTACCTGCGGGTTGACGATGAGGTCGACATATCTCTGGCGGTAGCGCAACTCGGGATCCGAGAACCCGTCGTAGACCTTGCCGTCGGCATCGGTCTTGACGATGGGGAGGACCCTGAGGGACTTGCTCAGAACGGTGAGCTCCTTTACATGAACGCTCAGCTGGCCGGTCTGGGTGATGAAGGCGAAGCCCTTGACACCCACTATATCACCGATGTCCAGGAGTTTCTTCCAGACCGTGTTGTACATGGTCTTATCCTCCTCGGGACAGATCTCATCCCTTTTGACATATACCTGGATCCTGCCGGTGGAGTCCTGAAGCTCCCCGAAGGAGGCGGCACCCATGATCCTGCGGGACATGATCCTTCCAGCGAGGCATACCTCCTGGAAATTGCCTTTCTCTGGATCGAAGCCCGCCTCAATCTCCTTGGCGGTCGTGTTGACCGGGTACAAAGGTGCCGGATAAGGATTGATGCCTAATTCCCTCAATTTCGCCAGAGACTCCCTGCGGATGACCTCCTGCTCACTCAACTCAATGTTAGCCATATTATATAAAAAATTAAAAATCAACCTGAAAAGCCTTTCTATTGGCCTCAAACTACAAAAATAAGACATTTAATCTACAAACCGAAATTGTAATTGTTGAATAAAGTCATTATATTTGCTTAATATGGCTAAAGAGCGCAAATGGATAATCAAGGATCCGGCTGATCCGGAGAAGGTGGGAAGGCTTTCCGCAGAGCTCGGCATTGACCGTGTTCTTGCGGAACTGCTTGTGAAGAGGGGAGTTGAGACATTCGAGCAGGCGCGCTCTTTCTTCCGCCCAAGCTTGGACAACCTCCATGATCCTTTCCTCATGAAAGATATGGATGCCGCTGTCGAGCGGGTACGCAAGGCGATTACCTCCGAGGAGAAAATACTCGTTTATGGCGATTATGATGTGGATGGGACCACAGCTGTTGCGTTGGTGTACTCTTTCCTCCGGAGATATTCCCAAAAGGTCGATTTCTATATTCCGGACCGCTATGATGAGGGTTACGGACTGTCGTACAAAGGAATAGACTGGGCGAGTGACGGAGGATTCGAGCTTATCATCACCCTGGACTGCGGCATTAAGGCCAACGAGAAGGTTGATTACGCCAAGACAAAAGGGATAGACGTGATCATCTGTGACCACCATCTTCCTGAGGACAAACTTCCCTCGGCGGTCGCTGTGCTGGATCCCAAGCGGGAGGATGACAATTATCCCTTCGATGACCTTTCCGGTTGCGGAGTGGGTTTCAAGCTGGTCCAGGCATATTCAAAGAAATACGGAATCCCGTTCGAGACCTTGATCCCTCTGCTGGATCTTCTGGTGGTCAGCATTGCAGCCGACCTCGTCACTATGGTCGGAGAGAACAGGATATTAGCCCATTACGGTCTCAAACAGCTCAATGAGAATCCACGTAAGGGATTGCTGGCGATGGCTACTCTCTCCAAGCTGGAACCCGGGCATCTAACTATCGACGATATTGTATTCAAGATCGGTCCCAGAATTAACGCCGCTGGGCGAATGGAGACAGGCCGTCTTGCCGTGGAGCTTCTCACCGCCGCTGACGACCATATAGCCAACATTGTCGGCGAGCGTATTAACGACAACAACAACGAGCGCAAGGGAATCGACCGGGAGATTACCCAGGAAGCCCTCCAAATGGTCCAGGATGGTACGGCACTCTCTACCGGAGCCGCCACGATCGTCTATAATCCCACTTGGAACAAGGGTGTCGTCGGTATCGTCGCTTCCCGTCTTGTGGAGGCTTTCTACAAGCCCACAATAGTCCTCACCAAGTCCAACGGCTTCATCACCGGTTCCGCCAGGAGCGTCGCCGGCTTCGACCTGTACGAGTCCATCGAGAGCTGCGCTGATCTTCTTGAGAACTTCGGCGGCCATGTCTATGCGGCTGGTTTGACGATGAAGGAGAGCAACTTGGACGAGTTCGTCCGCAGGATTGACAAGTTCATTGGAGAAAAGATAACCGATGAGATGCTGACACCTGTGACCGATATTGACGCCAAACTGGAGTTCAGCCAGATCACCCCCAAGTTCTTCAGGCTCTTGAAGCAGTTCCAGCCCTTCGGTCCCGGCAACAATAATCCTGTGTTCCTGACAGAGAACGTTTCTGACGGTGGCAACGGCCGCAAGGTCGGTGCCGGCGGTGTCCACATGAAGCTTGACCTGATTGACGAGAAACAGCCGTTCCACCAGATTCCGGCCATCGCTTTCAATATGGCCGAATACTACGAATATATCAAGGCTGGCAATCCATTCGACATCTGTTATTCAATCGTCGAGAACTACTACCGCGGCAACTCGACCCTCCAACTTCGTATCAAGGATATCAAGGAGCGCGAGGAGTTTATTTAGTAACCACATAAATCTTTAAATATGAAACATTTCCTTTCTTTGGTGGCCGCTTTTGCAGCTACAGTGTCTTTGGTAGTGTCCTGCGGGAATGACAAGAGCGTCTCGCTTACCAGGGTTGACCCTCTGGAAAAACTCCTTCCTGAGACCACCTGGTCCCATCCATATTCAGAGGTTGAGGAAGTGGCTGCAGGCGAGCACGCCACATTCCAGTTCGCCCTCCGTAGCGCAGTGAATCTCGAGGGACTGAGCCTGTCCTTTGAGGCCTTGAAAGATGATGCCGGGAATAAGATTGAGTCAGTCACTACAGGTTTTGTGGACTATATCCACGTCGGCCGCACGACCCCTGATCCCGGAAGGGACGCCATTAAATCTTTGTCCGGAATGTATCCGGATAGGATCGTGGATGACGCCAAGGATTGGGAAGTCCCTGGGGGCAAGACCCAGCCTATCTGGGTGAGCGTGGCCGTGCCGAAGGACGCCGCTCCTGGTGTTTATACGGGGAAAGTATTGGTGAAAGGCAAAGGAGTCAAGCTTAGCGGGGAGATAGCCGTCAAGGTCTATCCTGTTGTCCTCGAGGAGCCTACTTTATGGGTCACCAACTGGTTCAATGCGGCGGAGAGTTCATTGAAGCATTTCAATCCGGACGCTGAGTTGTATTCAGAGGAACATTGGGATTATGTGAGGGCGTTGGCCAAGATAATGAAGGAAAGCTATCAAAACACAATTCTTGTCTCTGTCGGCTTGATAGAGTCCAAGGCCGAAGGAGACAAGTGGAGTTTTGATTTCACCAATTTTGACAAGGAGATTGAGATATTCCAGGAAGCCGGAGTACTCAAGAAACTTGAAGTCGGGCATATTGGTGGCCGTGTCGGTTTGTGGAACAGCCCATTCGGAGTCAATGTGCCTGGAGTTGCTGAGAAGTTGCCTATTGAGGATCCTGTGGCTAAGAATTACTACTCGCAGTTCATTCCCACCCTCGTTTCCCATCTCAAGGAGAAAGGTTGGTATTCTATTTATTGCCAGCACATCGCTGATGAGCCTGCGAATGACAACTACGAGTCTTACGTTGCGATAGCTAAATTCTTCAAGCAGTACGCCCCGGAAGCCCCTATTATCGAGGCCTGCCATTCCCACAATCTGGCGGACATAGTCGACATCTGGGTGCCTCAGTTGAACTTCTATGCGGACGGTTATTCCTTCTATCAGGAGAGACAGGCCGCTGGGGATGAGGTTTGGTTCTACACCTGCCTCGCTCCTCAGGGCAACTACGCCAACAGGTTCCTGGAGCAGCCGCTTCTGAAGACCCGCTTGCTTCATTGGATGAACTTCAGGTTCGGAGCCACCGGTTATCTGCACTGGGGACTTAATCAATGGAGGGGAGATGATCCCGCATACGAGTCAACCAGCATCAATCTTGAAGGTGGTAATATCCTTCCTGGAGGAGACAGTTGGATTATTTATCCCGGCGATAAGAAACTTTACGGCTCAATCCGTTTGGAGGCTATGAGGGATGGTATCGCTGATTACACCTTGTTGCAGATGCTTGCCCGGAAGGACGAGGCCCTGGCCAAGGAGATATGCCGCCAGAATGTGTATGGATGGACCACCTACGACATGTCCACCCTCCATTTCCGTAAATCCCGCCACGATATTCTCGAGGCACTTTCGAATTAACAGGCGGGTTGTCAGAATCCAGGCTCAAGATACTCTTTCCCGATGGAATAGAGACAGTTTTTAATTCTCTCAACCGTGTCGGATGAAGGGTTCTTGAAACCATTGATGTAGTTTCGGAACAATGTGGCGTTTACTCCAGCCCTTTGCGCCAAGCCGGCAATGTTTATCTCGGAATGAGTTAGAAAGAATCTCTGGAAATCAGAAGGTTCCGCTTCAGGGTAGAGAAAACTTTCGAAACTGACATCCGTGTCAAGTTCTCTCCAGTGGATTCCCTCACCGCTGAATACGCATTTCTGCCTCTGCTCAGGAGAAGCGGCCATCAAATGCTTGTACCATAGCAAAGACTGCCGATAGATTTTATCGTCATCGCCATGACCATACAACCATTCGCCGTCAAACCATATTTTTAAAATCCGATCCATTAAATAATGGTCTAATAGTCAAATATAGGGAATTATTTTTAATTCCCAAACCATAAATACACTCACAACGTAGTGGGTGTTATGAACTAGTTGAATATCAACCCAGTAGGGTGACGATATCCACGGCGGCGGCGAGGTAATCGTCGCCGTCGACGTTAATGACGTGGTGGGCGATCTTCTCGTGGATGGGTAAATATGTTCCTTTTTGGGGGATAATATAGTTTTTCGGGTAAATTGATGGTAAAACCTTATTAAAAACGTATAATTTGCGATATCATATCTTTTTGACTTGTTATCTGATTTATGAAAACCATTATTATTAAATCTGTATTTGCGTCTCTTGTCGCTTCAGCTCTGATGTCATGTGACTCTGCTTTATCGTCTAACACACTTGTACAAGATGGATCTCTGATCAATAAAGAAATCAGGGTCCGCTCTGATTATTGGTCAGAGACATCTGAATTCAATGTCACGGAAGATATGGCTTTGTATTATGCGGAATCGTATAAAAAGGATAACAAGGAGGTTTCTATCCAATCCGTGGAAAAAGACGGGATAGTGGTCTATTATGTGGTGAATTTTGACGATGGCTGGATGGTGATTCCCTCGGACAAACGGATCCAGCCAGTTGTTGGAGAGGAAGAAACAGGACATCTGGATCCGGGAACTGTTGAGAATCCTGGCGTTAAAGTGTGGCTTGATGACTTGGCCAGTACAATAGCCATGGTCAAGGAAAAAGGGCTCTACAAATATGACAAGGATAACGTCTTGATGTGGACGGAGTTCCAGGCTTACTCTGATCTCGCGAATAACAAAACTCGGCAATTAAGGGATTCTGATTGGGTAGCGACAACGTGGGTGAAAATCACCAATACCACCACTTCGTCTTATGTCAGTGCGAATACGGGTCATTTGATCTCAACAAAATGGGGACAAAGTACCCCCTGGAATTGCTCTCTACCAATTGACCCTGGCGCCTCGGCTGGTGATACAACACGCTTTTTGACCGGGTGTGTACCGACAGCGGTCGCCCAATTGTTGTATTATTTCCACTACCATGGCGGAACTCCAAACGATTTGTGGCACACAATCACACCCTCTATCAGCAGCGTTAATTCTTATGGTAGTTATTCCCTCTCAGTAAGTAAAAGCAACCATACGAACAACTCTTTGCGCTGGTCTCAGATGCACTTGACAAAAGACGTCCTCCCCGTGATCGGAGATTCCACGCAAGTCAGTTATAACGGGTTCAGATATGTTTCAAATCTGATGCTTGATATTGGAGTCAGAATGTATGCTCATTACTCGACGACTTTCACGGGAACCGCACTTGCTAGCCCCGCATACCTCACCCCATGTGGTATAGGCTGCCAAAAAACAACCTATGATTACGATATCGTCCGCTCAAATCTCGTGAGTGGGGATCCGGTCCTGACCGTCGCCAGCACCCCTGGTAACTCAAATTATCACGCGTGGATCATAGATGGTTGCTATGATAAGACAACCACCACTACTACAACATCCACATACTATCAGTACAATCCTTCGGCAACATATCCTTCGAACGCTGTCTATCTGACTGAAGAGGAAGTTTATAGCGCTTATCCTGATGCATACGACGGGATGCAGATTGTCGATTCATCATACAGTAATTATTCACGTTATCTATTGATGAATTTTGGATGGGATGGCGATTATGACAATGGTCACTATAGTGTTCTTGGTACCGGTTGGACTCCAAATTACACTAGCAATATGCAAATTTACTATAATATTTGGACAAGTCAGCTGAATTAATTATTTTCAAGAAATACTTTCCTGGCGCATGCAAGATTTCATGTTTTTGGGATTTTACATATTGTATTGGATTATTTAGTTACAATCAAAATGAGAAACGTAAAACTTTTACCTTTTATCATCACAGTTTTGTCCGTGACTTTTTTCTTGTTCTCCTGCGACAAGGGGAGGCTGGTCTCGGATGGCGGTGAGGAACAGCCAGAGGCAGAGGTTAATAATATAGAGAATAGCGTGACGCTCCCGGAGACCCGGCTGTCGTTGACGGAGGAGCAGATGAGAAATATCTCTCCCGGGAACGAGTTCTCTTTCCGCTTGTTCAAAACGGTCCATGATAAAGCGGAATCTGGCATCGTGCTCAGCCCCCTTAGTGTCGAGTTCGCGCTCGGGATGGTCTGCAATTATGTGGACTGCGGTGAGGAGCTGTGCCAGATGCTCGGTCTTGAGGGGAAGGATATAGGTGTGGTCAACAATTATTTTCAAACTCTCATTGGTGATTTGACGGGAGGTGACGCCGCCGGCCTGAGGCTTGCTAACGCCGTGATGAAGGACATCAGAGGGTTTCCCTTTAAGGAGGACTTCATCGGGACTCTGAAGGATTACTACAACGCTGAGTATCAAACCATCGAGGCCTTGCCATTGGCTGATCTTCCCGTCGGGGAGAGGCCTGAGGACTTATGGGTTAAGGAGAAGACTGACGGGATGATCGACTCCGCTCCATGGCCGATCCTGCCAGCAGAGGCGTCCATTTTCAATGCCATCTGCTTCAACGGAGAATGGGTACACAAGTTTTTGGAGGATGCTACTGGCGATTATGAATTCATCAAGGATGATAAGACGTTCATTCCTGTCAAGATGATGTGGCAGACATGTGACTCCACCTACTTCTATAAAGGGCAGGGCTTCACATCGATCAGTCTCCCGATGAGCGACGGGGCTTATCTGTTGAGCATCTTGCTACCTGACGAGGGCAAGGATCTCAAAACTGTGCTGTCAGGGCTTAACTCGGAGTCCTGGGAGGGGTTGAGGAGCGGGATGTCCTATAAGAAAGTCACGATGGGCATTCCAAGATTCAGGGCCGTCTACTCCGAGGAAGAGCTATTTAACCTTCTTGACGAGGACTTCCGGAAAGCGTTCAGCGAAGAGAACTCCCGGATGTTGAAGGGTGATCCTGAGACTTACGTGATTAATGGCATCGCCCAAAAGGCCGCAATTGAGATCGATGAGAACGGGGCGAAGGCGGCGGCTGTTACCCAAGTGATAATAGTTGGCTCACCACTCCATGATGATCCAGATAAGATAGAGGTCTTTGTCGCCAACCATCCTTTCGTGTACACCATCTCCGAAACCGGCTCGGGGCTGGTCTTGTTCCTCGGAACCTACGAGGGATAGTGGTTAGGGATTTAATTCTATCTTACGTTGTCACAGGAGCGTGACGATGTCCACGGCGGCGGCGAGGTAATCGTCGCCGTCGACGTTAATGACGTGGTGGGCGGTCTTCTCATAAACGGGGCCGCGGGTAGCCATAAGTTCCTCGACCCTGGAGCGGAGACTCTTGCCGCCTTTAAGCATAGGACGGTCGCCAGGCCAAGTCTCGAGGTTGTGGACAAGGGTGTCGATGGAAGCCTTGAGATAAAAGCAGGTAGAGTTCCGGCGGACCATCTTGCGGCAGGCTTCAGACGTGACAGTCCCGCCTCCGAGGGAGAGAATGTACGATGCTCCGGTCAGTTCTCCTGTCATGAATATGTCCTGAAGGGCGGACTTTTCCATCTCTCGGAAAGCCGCTTCTCCCTCATTCTCAAATATTTCCGGAATAGTGCGACCCGTCATGGCCTCGATGTAGGAATCGAGGTCTATGAGCTCCATCGAGGGGAGAAGCTTCGCCAGCTCTTTGCCGACGCTGCTTTTCCCGCTCCCCATGAAGCCTATGAGGGATATGTGTCTCATACGCGCTTAGAATAACGTGGGCTCGAAGAACTCGCCTTCGTCGGGAAGGTCGTCGATGTCCGGGAGTTTGCTTGTGGGCTCGTCGGGCATGATGTCGATAGGCTCCTCGGCCTTGGGGTCCCCTGTCGGGCCGGGGATGACGTCGCTGGCCGGAGCGGCCTCCGGGTCAAGGCGATACTCAGCCGCAGCGGAGCGAGGATGGACTTCGCCGGACCCGGACGGCCCTCCGGCCTCGTCGCTCTCGATGCTATCTTCGGGCTCCGGCTTGTCAAGCGGCTCTATGAAGCGGACCTTCTTCAGGTCGTACTGATGGCACTTCTTACCCTTGGCGGTGTAGCCCTTCTTCGCGATAAACTCCTCAGCATCAATATTCTCCGGATCCCTATGCTCATACTTCTTTCCGAACACGACCTGGAATTGCGGATGCTTGTCATCAGTGATTTCAACCAGGTATGACTTGGCGCCCGGAGCTATGAAAGACTGAGGGGTGTTGTCACTGAGCACGAAACTGAACCTCTTGACATAGAAGGCTTTTGCGGCGGCGTCCCAATAAAGGGCGGTGTACGTCTTGTCCGGATCGAACTTCTCTATTCTCAGGATATCTCCCTGATAGCGGTTCGAGACATCGAATGAAGTTGTGTAGAACGTGCCGTCCTTGAATATGGCCAGAACCTTGTCCTCCGGACCGAACTCGCCGAGGTACAGTCCTCTCTGCTCGTCGTTGAGCTTCTGGATATCAGCGTCGAACCAAATGTCCTTGCCGCCAATGGTTGAGACACCCTTGCTCTTGAGCTGGATCTTAGATATGGCGAACTTCGAGACGAGGTTGCCCCGGGAGGTTTTCCCCTTGATAGCGAGAGTCGAGAAGTCGTATTCCATCTGCGTCTTCTTGAGCTTCGGGCGCGGGCGGAGATATATTCTCACACTCTCGGCCTCGCCGTTGGTGTTGACAGTGAACCAGAGGATTCTCGATCCCTCCTTGCCGGTCGTGATGTCATAGTCCTTGTCCCTTGTCACGCTGGTGATGGAAAACCTCTTCGCGTAGGAGACGGAGGTCTTGCCGTCCCGGTAGATCACGTTGTAGATCGTCCTCTCATCGCCTCTGTTGAACACACCGACATAGAGCAGGTCCTTCCAGAAGAAAGCCTTGTCAGTGACTTTCGTGATTCTGTACTTGCCGTCCTTGGAGAT
>ONSC01000047.1 GCA_900320365.1 uncultured Bacteroidales bacterium | reverse complement strand
TCCTTGAACAGGCCTGTCAGATCAGGAGAGGTTCCTCTAAGTAAGAAGTCAGTTATCTTGGTGTAGTCGTATGTGCCGGCGGCGAGCACCTCGGCAGGTGAGATACCTATATAGTCCACCTTATCCTTGAGAGCGTAAGCTATCTCGATGCCTCCACTGAAGCACATGTCGAAAAGAAGGTAGTCCAGATGGAAGGGAATCCCTTCAGTGAATTCGGTAACACTCATCTCGACGTCACCAGAGGCCATTTTGTCCTGACCGATGCTCCTCACCATCCAGGCGTAAGGGTCGTCATGCTCCATATCTCCTGACGGCACTCCCAGTACCCGATTGGATTTTGACATTCTCTTTCCGCTGAGCTTATGGTTCCTTTCAAATGCCGATGGATTGTTGAAGTAGCCGGTGGGAAGCCATCCGGAACCATGTGACGAGAATACCATCCCGTATCCTTTCGCGGGGAAAGAGGAATGGACAAGATTCAGGACGTCTCTCATTGTCTCCCCTGAGGAAGCCACGACAGAAGACGGATATGTCTTCAGGGTGTCCGAGACGATATTGCCTTCGTGGTCTTTGTATATTCTTCGGAGATATGACGGGACAGCCTTGTAGTTGGCGTTTATCGCGAGTTTGGAATAAACCAGCACAACGTCGTCATGCCGTCCATTCCCGGGAATGTACCCCTCGGGAAGAGAGACAGTCATGTTGGTCTCTAGATCGTAATTAAGGGAGTTGAACCCGCATTCGTAGAATAGGAGAACTCTTCGAGTCTCCTTCATGGCTTGCCGGTTTCCGTGCGGAGTATAGTTGATGCCTTCCTCATCAGCTTCTATGCCGAGATCGGGATCCTTGGGGTCGCAGAACGAGAAAGTGAGGGTGGCCGAAATGACCGCCGCCAGGCGCAGTATCGTATGGAATATGCCATTCACTCGCATAATATCTGTACTTGTCTTTCTTTTCCTAATTTACAAATGTATAAATAATTTCCCGATATCGCGTATATTTACATCATGAAAACTTTGATAGACGAGTTCGCTGACATTAAGATAATGCGGTTCGAAGTGCCTGGATGGAAGGAGTTGAGTCTTCGTCAGAAAGCCTATGCGTACCACCTCGCTGAGGCGGCCAAATGGGGACGTGATATCACATGGGACCAATACTGCGAGTGGAACCTTCCTGTACGGCATCTGGTCGAGAGGATTCTCAAAGAATACCATGGAGACAGGAATTGTCAGAGTTTCAATGATTTCCTCGTGTATGCGAAGCGTCTGTTCTTCTCCAATGGTATGCATCACCACTATGCTGAGGACAAGTTTTTCCCTCAATGTCCTAGAGACTATTTCCGTTCCTTGGCAGAGGACTCGGGATGCTCAGAAGGTTTAGGAGAGCTTCTGGAAGTCATTTATTCTCCAGAAAGGTTTCCCGTCCGCCGATCCGTCTCTAAGGAAGGAGACATAGTCGCCCAGTCATCCGTGAATTTCTACGCCGGGGTCACAAGGGAGGAGGTTGAGGACTTTTATTCAGCATTAGAGGTGCCTGATGATCCAAGGCCGGTATCTTACGGGCTGAATACCAAAGTGGTGAAAGAAGAAGGGAAGGTGGTGGAGAAGCCATGGCGTTCAGGTAGCTTATATGGCGCGGCTATAGACAAGATAATCAAGGAGTTGGAGAAAGCCCGTGAGAATGCGGAGAATGAGAGGCAGGAGAAAGCGATAAGTCTTCTTATTGATTATTACATGACTGGCGATCTTCGTACATGGGATGAGTTCAGCATCCTTTGGACAGGGGAGACTGCTGGCAAAGTGGATTTCATAAACGGGTTTATCGAGGATTATGACGACCCTCTCGGGCGCAAGGCGACTTGGGAAGGATATGTGAACATCAAGGATGAGAAAGCCTCCGCCAGGACTGAGATCTTAAGTTCCAACGCCCAGTGGTTTGAGGATCATTCCCCGGTGGACCCCCGTTTCAAGAAACCCCATGTCAAAGGAGTCACAGCCAAGGTTGTGACAGCGGTTACCCTTGGCGGAGCGACATATCCGTCGACTCCGATAGGAATCAATCTCCCGAACGCTGACTGGATCCGGAGTGAATACGGATCCAAGTCCGTGACGATCGCCAATATTACCAGGGCGTACGATAAAGCGGCTTTGGAGGCCCCCAAGAGCGCTTTGGCGGAATTCGCTTATGATCAATCCGAGATAGACGCCTATAAAAAGTATGGCAGTTATGACGATGAGATACACACTGATCTTCACGAGTGTCTCGGGCATGGCTCAGGGCAACTTCTCCCAGGTGTTTCCCCAAATGCTCTCGGTGAATATCAAAGCGCTTTGGAGGAAGCCAGGGCGGATCTTTTCGGGCTTTATTATATAGCGGACCCTAAGCTTGTCGAGTTAGGTATCATGCCTGACTCCGAGGCGTGGAAACCGGCTTATTCCGGCTATATAAGGAACGGATTGTTCGTTCAGTTCTCACGGGTGGAGCTTGGGAAGAAAAACACTGAGGCCCACATGCAAAACCGTAAGCTGATAGCCCAGTGGTGCTATGAGAAAGGCTTGTCTTCCAAAGTGATAGAGAAGATAATTCGGGACGGGAAAACCTATTTCGTGGTTAACGATTTCCTGGCTTTGAGGGGACTATTCGCCGAGTTGTTGGCTGAGGTCCAGAGGATAAAATCGGAAGGCGATTTCGAGGCGGGTAAGGAATTGATCGAGCGTTATGCGGTGGATATTGATCCCGACCTTCACAAAGAGGTCAGGGAACGATACCAGACTCTTGGGTTGAAGCCGTACGGTGGATTTGTCAATCCGGATATCAAGCCAGTGCTCTTGGATGGGAATATTGTTGACTATGAGATAGTTCCTGTTTATGATTACCTTGCTCAGCAACTGGAGTACGGCGATAAATACAGTACATTATAATGGATCTCACGCACAAGATAATCTCGGATTACTCATATTACCTGAGGATTGAGAGGGCGTTGTCTCCGAACACTGTGGAGGCGTACACATCCGATGTGGATAACTTTTTCTCAAGCGTGGCCGCAGAGCCGTCGACTGTCTCCACGCGAGACATCCTGGATTATCTGGCGGAGAACGCCAGACTCTCCAAGAGGTCCCAGTCCAGGCTTCTTAGCTCGCTCCGCTCCTTTTTCGACTGGCTGGTCATGGAAGGTGACCGGAAAGACAACCCATGCGACCCTGTCGATTCTCCAAAACTGGGGAGATATCTTCCTGAGGTTCTGTCTGTCGATGAAGTCACCTCGATTATTGACTCAGTAGACCTCTCTAAATGGACCGGGAAAAGGGATAAGGCTATCCTGGAGATCCTTTATGGTTGCGGGCTTCGAGTATCGGAGGCCGTGGGGCTGAAGATCTCCAACGTGTATCTCGACGAGGGCTTTGTCCGCGTCGTGGGCAAGGGTGACAAAGAGAGGATAGTCCCGATGGGGGAGATGGCCGCCGCTGCTGTAAGGGAATATATGGCTGTTCGTCCGGATCCCGCTTCTCCGCAATATGACGACATATTATTCCTCAACCGTTTCGGAAAGGCGATCAGCCGGGTGGCTCTTTTTAACATGGTGAAGAATCAGGCTATGGCGGCTGGAGTGAACAAGGAGATATCTCCTCACACTTTCCGCCACAGTTTCGCGACTCATTTGATTGAGAATGGGGCTGACCTGAGGGTTGTCCAGGAAATGCTCGGCCATGAGAGTATTCTCACTACCGAGATATATACGCATATAGATAGCTCAACTTGGCAGAGAGCTATCCTTGAGCACCATCCCAGGGGTTAGGCTTCGTTGGTGTGTCGGGCGGCCTCCTCGGCCATGACTTTGTTGTAGCAATCGCGGCAGAGGGGCTCGTAGGCGTCTTTCTCACCCAGGACCACGAGTTCCATACTGTTGGACAGCCGGTGTGAGTGGTTGGCGAGATTGCCGCATTTGACACAGATCGCATGGACTTTGCGCACCTCCTCAGCCACGGCCATCAGATAAGGCATGGGGCCGAAAGGCTTCCCTAAATAATCCGTGTCCAGTCCGGCGATGATCACTCTTTTCCCCCTGTCCGCAAGCTCCTGCGCCACATCCACGAGAGACATGTCGTAGAACTGTGCCTCGTCGATACCGACTACCTGCACGTCATCAGCGACGTTAAGCATCTCCTTGGGGTCCTTCACGGCATGGCAGGGAATCTTATGGAAATCGTGGGAGACGACATCGTCCTCAGAGTAACGGGTGTCTATTGTTGGCTTGAATATCTCGATCTTGAGATTCGCAAATTTCGCCCTGCGGATCCTACGGATCAACTCCTCGGTCTTTCCCGAGAACATGGAGCCGCAGATCACCTCGATCTCTCCGGCTTTTTTTATGTTTTCTGAAAACATTTCGTTAGATTTGTAAGGATTTCACGTTCCGTACAAAGATAGCAAATTATAGTTTTATGGGAAATATAGATGAGAAAACAATAGCCGCTCTCCTGGAGAGAATAGAGTCTATGAAGAATGAGTTGTCTCTCCTCGAGGAGCAGGTCAAAGCATTGCCGGTAGATGCCGGCCAGCCGGAAGTCGCCGGCCAGCCGCTCGAGCCCGGCCGCGTCCATCCTCGCTTCGCTGCGGCTGAGTACGGCCTAAGCTCGACGGCTGCCCCGGCGGTAGAGGCTCCGGCTGAGCCTGTCTTGGATGTCGCTGAGGTTGAGGCTGAGGCAGAGGTCATCCTGAGCGAAGCGAAGGATCTTCCTGAGTCTCAAGACCTTCCCGTCGAAGAGCCCGAGGAGGCGATTGATATCGCACCGGTTGATGACACGCCGATCGACATCTCTATCCCCGGTGTTGAGGATATGCCGGTAGAGACCGCCCTAAGACCTGTTGTCGCTCCTGCGGAACCGGGGAAGGCAATCCTGGACACGGCTAAGGCTGACACCGCCGTGATGGATGTGATGGCGGAGAAACAGGCTTGGAGGACTGACCGTCCCGGTATGCCTGTGAAGAACATAATCAGCGCTATCTCACTCAATGACAGAGTCTTCCTTATCAATACCCTCTTCGGAGAGGATCCGGTGCTTTTCCAGGAGACCATCTCCAAGTTCAACGCTATGGGTTCCTTGTCTGAGGCTTTGGATTATATAGCTGAGAATCACTCAGATTGGGATATGAGCTCCGATTCCGTGTACAGGTTGATGATGGCTGTGCGCAGAAAGTTAAGCTGATCCATTATGGCTGGTATCCTCTATATTGTCCCGACTCCTGTCGGTAATCTTGAGGACATGACTTTCAGGGCTGTCAAGGTCCTGAAAGAGGCCGATGTGATTCTGGCGGAGGACACCAGGACGAGTTCAGTGTTGCTCCAGCGTTATGATATTCACGGGAAACTGTGGTCTCACCATAAGTTCAATGAGCACCAGACAGTTGAGTTGATTAAGGAGCGTATCCTTGGAGGTTTGAATGTGGCGTTGATCAGCGACGCCGGCACTCCGGGAATCTCAGACCCCGGATTCCTCCTGGTTCGTACTTGTGCGGCGGAAGGGATTGAGGTTCAGACACTTCCGGGGGCGACAGCCTGTATTCCCGCTATAGTTTCCTCCGGGCTCCCATGCGACCGTTTTTGCTTTGAGGGATTTCTCCCCGTGAAGAAGGGGCGTCAGACTTTGTTGAGGGAGTTGGCGACAGAGACCAGGACAATGGTTTTCTACGAGTCTCCCTACAGGTTGGTTAAGACTTTGGACCAGTTCTCTGAGTTCTTCGGTCCGGATCGTCATTGTTCCGTGGCTAGGGAGATATCAAAAATACATGAGGAGCATCGAAGGGGCACTCTAGCGGAGGTTTCGGCTTGGTTCAAGGAGCATGAGCCGAAAGGGGAGTTCGTGATAGTTGTCGCCGGTTTTGCGGAAGAGAAGAAGCATTAATAATTAATTACTTAAACCTTATTTAAACATGAAAGACACAAAGCGGGGCAGGCCTTCTGCCTCTTTCGTTGTGGGCTCGGTAGCCCTCATTTTCTTGATCATAGGATATCAAGCTGCGCTTTTCATCACCAAAGCGTCCGTGGCCAGGATCGTCGCCAATCATGACCACCCCGACACCGTCTACGTCTTCATGCCACTTGAATCGGAGGCAGGTCTGCCAAGTCCAGACTCCTCGCTTCGCTCGGCCCCTCCCATCTCTCGGAGAGATTGTGAAGACAAGTCTTCCCTCTCTCTCCATCGATCTGGGCCCCTCCCTCTTACGAGCCGAGGGTGGCTACGGTCTGGGCTTGGCAGACCTTCCTCAGATTCACGCGCTAATAACATGAGCGATTCAAGGTGGGTCGAGCCACCAGAGCTGGCAACGGACGGCCCAAAGTCAGCAGGTAAGTACGGTAAAGCGGCGAGGGATATCTGGAGGGCGAATACGAGGAGGCGATACGAGAGCTTCAGGTTTGATCCGAACACAGTGAGCGTGGATGACCTTATGCGTCTGGGATTTAGTCAGCGGCAGGCGGAAGCTATTGATAATTACCGCAAAAAGGGAGGGAGATTCAGGCGAAAGACTGATTTCGCAAGGTCCTATGTCGTGGAGGATTCGGTCTATAAGCGGCTTGAGAAGTTTATAGATATTCCTAAAATAGACATCAACAGAGCGGATTCATCGGCCTTCGAGACATTGCCTGGCATAGGTAAGTTTTTCGCCGCCAAGATGGTGTCATACCGGAAAGAGTTGGGAGGGTATTCGTTCCCTGAACAACTGATGGACATCTGGCACTTCGACCAGGAGAAGTTTGACGGCCTTAAGGATCTCATAACTGTCGGTCCGTGTGAGCCATATCCGCTGTGGACTTTGCGGGAGGAGGATCTCGCCCGTCATCCCTACATCGGTAAAAGGGCAGCAAAGGGAATAATCATATTCAGGGATAACACCCCCAAGGAGGATTGGACCGTCGGGAATATAATCAAGGCCGGGATCCTTGACCCCGGCCTTGATGAGAAATTCTCCAGATGCAGGATTGCCCCGCCTCCTAGTCTTTGACATTCTTGAGGGCCTCGCGGAGCTTTGCCTCGATCTCGTCACACAGCTCAGGATTGTCTTTGAGGAGCTGCTTGACAGCCTCGCGGCCTTGGGCGAGCTTCTGGTCGTTGTAGCTGAACCAGGAGCCGCTCTTGCCAATCACTCCATACTCGACACCGAGGTCGATGATCTCTCCGACCCTGGAAATACCCTCGCCGAAAACAATGTCGAACTCGGCCTTCTTGAAAGGCGGAGCCATCTTGTTCTTGACGACCTTTACCCTGGTCCTGTTGCCGAGAGCCTCGTCACCGTCCTTGAGCTGTGTGGTCCCGCGCACGTCGATACGGACGGAAGCGTAGAACTTCAAAGCGTTGCCACCGGTTGTCGTCTCCGGGTTGCCGAACATGATGCCGATCTTCTCGCGCAGTTGGTTGATGAAGATGCAGCAGGTGTTCGTCTTGGCGATGTTGGCCGTGAGTTTCCTAAGAGCCTGGCTCATCAGCCTGGCCTGGAGGCCGACCTTGTTGTCTCCCATCTCGCCCTCGATCTCGGCTTTGGGTGTAAGGGCGGCGACGGAGTCGATGACGACAATGTCGATCGCTCCGGAACGGATAAGGTTGTCGGCGATCTCAAGAGCCTGCTCGCCGTTGTCTGGCTGGGAGATCAGGAGAGTCTCCAGATTAACTCCCAGGGCCTTAGCGTAAGTCCTGTCAAACGCGTGCTCGGCGTCGATCATCGCGGCGATGCCCCCGGCCTTCTGGGCCTGGGCTATCGCATGGATGGCCAACGTTGTCTTTCCGCTGGACTCGGGGCCATAGATCTCGACGATCCTGCCTCTAGGGTAACCTCCGATTCCGAGAGCGTGGTCAAGCGCTACGGAACCGCTCGGAATGACTTGCACATCCCATTGTGGCTGCTCTCCCAACTTCATGATCGTCCCCTTCCCATAATCTTTCTCAATCTTGTCGATCGTGGCCTGCAGCGCCTTCATTTTCGCGGCGTTGATGTCTGCGGCCTGTGCTTCTACCTCTTTTGCCATAATGAAATTAAAGTTAAAAGTATGTTTAACAAAGATATTAAATAAACCTCAAATCTGACATTATTTTTCATTAAATTTGTAATCGGTAAAAATTGTCCCCTCTATGCGTGAGACTCTGCTTGGAAAGACCCCTGATGAATTGAAAGAAGTCGCCTTGAAGGTCGGCCTTCCGGCTTATGCCGGAAAGCAGCTCGCCGGGTGGCTTTATGGCAGGAGAGTCCGCTCTATAGACGAGATGACAAACATCTCGAAAACGGGTAGGGAGAAACTCAAGGAAGAATATGACCTTGGAGTCGTGATGCCCTCAGCTTGCCAAGTATCCAGGGATGGGACAAAGAAATATCTCTTTCCGGTTGCGGAGGGGAATGCGGTGGAGGCTGTGATGATCCCGGATGACGACAGGAAAACCTTGTGCGTGTCCTCGCAGGCTGGTTGCAGGATGGGTTGCAAGTTCTGCATGACCGGCAGGCAAGGATTCCATGGCAATCTCTCCACTGCGATGATCTTGTCGCAGTTCGTTGCCATCGACGAGGCGGCTGATCTGTCCAACGCCGTATTCATGGGCATGGGTGAGCCGTTAGACAATTATGATAATGTGATCAAGGCGATAGAGGTGCTGACCTCAGATTGGGGATTCGGGTGGAGTCCTAAAAGAATCACACTCTCGACCATAGGAGTTCTTCCGGCCTTGAGACGTTACCTTGACACGACCCGTTGCCATCTGGCCGTCAGTCTTCATGATCCTTTCCCGGAGGAGAGAGCCTCCATTATGCCTGTCCAGAAAGCATGGCCACTTGAGGAGGTTATAGGGCTTCTTCACGAATATGATTTCACAGGCCAGCGAAGGGTGAGTTTCGAATACACCATGTTCGCTGGATTGAACGATACCAAGCGTCATGCGGACGCTTTGATCAGGCTTCTTAAAGGAATGGAATGCAGGGTCAATTTGATCCGGTTCCACAAGATTCCTGACGCTCCATTCGAGACGTCCCCCCAGCTTGTGATGGAGAGTTTCAGGGATCGTCTGTCAAACCATGGAATCACCTGTACCATAAGGGCTTCCAGGGGAGAGGATATTATGGCCGCCTGCGGTATGCTCGCTGGCGAGCATAGGAAAAGAACTGTTACAACACATCAAGAGAGATGATGAGCAAGCTTTCCGGAGTATTACTGTCTTTAACCGTGGCTTTGACGGCCTCGGTCCTTTGCGAGGCGCAGCCCAGCCACGCTGTACTGGATGCCGCCGCTGAGGCTAAGGACTTGAGAGTGAGGGTGATAAAGCATAGGCTGGATTCGATAAGGATAGTGGAGCACCGTCCCACAGTGGCCCTCGTGCTTTCGGGCGGAGGAGCCAAAGGAGCGGCTCATGTGGGCGTGATATCCTATCTGGAATCAATCGGGATGCCGGTGGATCTCGTGATGGGAACCAGTATGGGTGGTCTTGTTGGAGGAATATACGCTCTCGGATATGACGCTCCCCACCTCGATTCCCTGATCAGAGGGATAGATTGGGACATGGCCCTGTCCGATAAGGTGCCCAGAAAGTATTTGTCGTATTCCACGATCAAGTACAAAGAGAAATATGTCCTTTCCTTCCCGTTCTATTATGACAAGAAGGAGTTCCTGAAACAGAAGTCAGACGAGCTCCAGTACCCTCATAAAAGCGAGGACATCCATTTTGGTGCGGACGGGGATGACGCCTCCGGGCTTGTCAGGTCAAATCTGATGGGAAGTCTTCCTTCCGGAATGGTTTTCGGGCAGAATGTGAATAATCTCTTGAGTTCCTTATCCGTTGGATATCAGGACGATATTGACTTCTACAAAGATCTGCCTATTCCTTTCCTTTGCGTGGCTACCGACCTGGTGAAAGGCACGGCGAAGATATGGTCTCAAGGCAAGTGGACCACTGCCCTCCGCTCCACAATGTCCATTCCGGGTCTGTTCACGCCTGTCAAGACGGACGGAATGGTTCTCGTTGATGGAGGAATCAGGAACAACTATCCTACGGATCTGGCCAAGAAGTGCGGGGCTGATATTGTCATCGGAGTCAATCTCTCAAGTGGCTATAAATCATATTCTGAGATCAATAACCTGGGAGATATCCTCGATACCGGTATCGACATGATGGGGCGCTCGTCCTTCGAGAATAACATTGACATCCCTGACGTGACAATCAAGCCCGACCTCCATGAATACAGCATGATGAGTTTCGACACTGAGAGCATTGATGTGATTATCGGGAGGGGATATGACGCCGCTGTCGCCGTGGCGGACCAGCTTGATTCCTTGAAGCGTGTGGTCGGCCCGGGCGAGAAGTCATTGAACAACCCTATCGCGGATGACATAAGGCTCGGGAAAGTTCTTATTTCCGGGGTTGAGATTGTGGGCGTGAGCGACAAGGAGAGCGCGTATCTTCAGAACAAGATAGCCGTGAAGGCCGGGACAAGGGTCGGCAGCGCGGATATTGAGGATGCGGTAGCCACTATCTACGCCACCAATTCGTTCGATTATGTCAACTATGAGCTGCTCGGGGAAGACCAGCCTTACCGCCTTAAGTTCAGCTGCAAGAAAGGACCGATAAACAAGGTTGGTGTAGGCGCCAGGTTTGACACTGAGGAGGTTGTGGCCGTGATTGTCAATGTGGGACTGGGGGTCCAGAAACTCCGCGGCGCTTCCTGGGATTTCACTGGTAAGGTGGGTTCCAATCCTTATGCTGGTGCGGTTTATTCTTATGTCGCCCAAAGAGGGATGACTGTCAATGCGGCGTTCAGCCTGCGTTATACGGACAAGAACACCTTCAGTTTGGGTAACAACAACTTCAGGATCAACAACACCAACATCAGGGAAGAGTTCTATCTGTCCAACATAAAATGGTCCAAGTTCTTCTTGAAGACCGGATTCCGTAATGACTACTACAACATCAGCTCCATCCTTTCTGAGCGAGCCATATGGAACTATAATTCAGATCAGTTGAAGAATAACTATCTGTCCCTGTTCCTGGACGGCAGAAACGATTCCCTGGATGATGGATATGTCCCCACATCAGGCCATTCGGTCGGGATCTCTTACAGATGGGTTTTCGGAGGTTTCCCTAACAGGTTCAATAAGTTCCATGCCGTCCAATTCGACGCCAAGAAAGTTTATGGAGGAGATTCATTCGCATTCATCCCGTCATTAAATGCGCGAGCTCTGTTTGGCAGCGATGTTCCCATTCAGTTCGCGAATACCATGGGCGGAAGCATGGCGGGGAGATACCTTGAGCAGCAGATGCCTTTTATCGGAATCAACAATGCGGCTTCGATGTCAAAGATGCTCGGTATAGCAAGGGCGGATTTTAGGGTTAAGTTATATAGAAATAACTATCTGACAGGTATTTACAACTATGCGGTGTCAGTGGACGACATAGAGGATTTCAAGAATTGGGGCACAAAAGTTTATGATTACCATGGCTTTGGCCTCCAATACACTTACAATTCCATCATTGGTCCGATAAGCGCCAATGTCCATTGGTCGGACTACACCCATAGCGCCGGGGCATACGTGAGCATAGGGTTTGATTTCTAGTCTATGGAGGAGTATTCGAAAGTCTTGGATCGTCTGCAGGCGCAGTGCTCGAAAAGAGAGTATTGCTCATCTGACATATTCAGGAAGGCGATGAAGGCTTTTGACGGAGACAGGGAGATGGCCGGTAAGATCCTTCAGTCCCTTCAGGATGACAATTTCGTGGATGATCTCCGATATTCCTCCGCATTCGCCAGGGAGAAGTCCAGGCTTACTGGTTGGGGACCGGCGAAGATCACATATACACTTGTGGGTAAGGGGATTCCTCGTTCCGTGGTTGTTGAGGCGTTGGGTGAGGTAGACCAGGATGAAGCGGCCAGAAGGATGCGGTCGGTCCTTGAGACAAAGGCCAGAACCTTGATCGGAGACCCCCAGATAAAGTTCAAGCTATTGAAATTCGGGCTCACCAGGGGATATGAATATGACCAAGTGGCCCCTGTTGTTGATGACATTTTAAAGAGTTTTGTTTTAAAAGATACAGATTCATGAAAGCTATTGTGGAAACGGGATTCAACCTCCCGGGACAGGTTGGTAAGTATGTTGGAAAGGTACGTGACGTGTACGACATCAATGGTGAGTACCTTGCGATGGTGGTAACCGACAGGATCTCGGCTTTCGATGTGGTCCTCCCGGAGGGTATTCCTTATAAGGGACAAGTCCTCAATAAGATAGCCGCTAAGTTCCTTGACGCCACTTCCGACATCCTTCCTAACTGGAAGGTGGCTGTGCCTGATCCGGCTGTCACTGTGGGCTACAAGTGTGAGCCTTTCAAGGTCGAGATGGTCATAAGAGGGTATCTCGCCGGGCACGCTTGGAGGGAGTACAAGGCTGGAAAGAGATCCCTTTGCGGGGTTCCTCTTCCCGAGGGTATGGTTGAGAACCAGAAATTCCCGGAGCCGATCATAACCCCGACTACCAAGGCGGCGGAGGGACATGACGAAGACATATCCAAGGACGACATCATAGCCAGCGGGCTTGTCAGCTGCGAGGATTACGAGAAGCTTGAGGCATATACCCAGGCAATATTCAAGCGTGGCACTGAGATCGCCGCGAAGCAGGGGCTTATCCTCGTGGACACGAAATACGAGTTCGGCAAGAGGAATGGCGAGATTTACCTGATGGACGAGGTTCACACTCCGGATTCTTCCAGGTATTTCTATGCCGAAGGTTATGAGGAGAGGCTCGCCAAGGGTGAGCGCCAGAGGCAGCTGTCGAAGGAATTCGTACGCGAGTGGCTGATGGCCAATGGGTTCCAAGGTCAAGAGGGACAGAAAGTCCCCGAGATGACTCCTGAGGTGGTTGCCGGGATCACTGATAGATACATCGAGCTTTACGAGCATATCACAGGGGAGAAGTTCGATAAGGTGGAGTATTCCGGTGCTTCGATAGAGGCCAATGTAGCATCGTGGATCGCAAGTCTATAGCGGAAGGATGAAGGTTCTTGTGACAGGAGCAGCTGGTTTCATCGGCTCCAATCTGGCGGCGAGGCTGGCTAGTAGAGGTGATGAGGTCGTCGGTCTTGATAATCTCAATGACTACTATGATGTCCGGCTTAAGCATGGGCGTCTCGAGGAGAATGGTTTCCAGGCACCGTTCGATGATGACGCCATGAAGTCAAGCCTCAAGTGGCCGTCAATGCGTTATATCAAAGGTGACATCTGTGACAAGGCCTTTCTGGACTGTCTGTTTGCCGGCGAGAGGTTTGACGTGGTTGTCAATCTGGCCGCACAGGCCGGAGTGAGGTATTCGATCACCAATCCATATTCCTACCTTCACAGTAATCTGGAGGGCTTCCTGAATGTTTTGGAGGCGTGCCGTAATTATCCTGTGAAGCATCTTGTGTTCGCTTCTTCCAGCTCAGTTTACGGGCTTAATACCAAGGTGCCGTTCAGCGAGGAGGACAAGGCTGACAGTCAGGTGAGTCTTTATGGGGCTACAAAGAAGGCCAACGAGCTGATGGCTCACTCATACTCCAAGCTCTATGGAATTCCGTCCACCGGTTTGCGTTTCTTCACTGTTTATGGGCCGTGGGGGAGACCGGACATGTCTCCTATGCTCTTCGCCACCGCTATATCCAACGGCAAGCCGATCAAGGTGTTCAATGGTGGGGATATGATCCGCGACTTCACCTATGTTGACGACATAGTCGAGGGCACCATCAGGGTCATTGACAACCCTCCATCTTGTCATCCTGAGCGGAGCGAAGGATCTGTCCCCTTCGAGGTTTTCAACATCGGTTGCTCCAATCCTGTCAAACTGATGGACTTCATATCCGAGATTGAAAACGCTATGGGCAAAGAGGCTGTGAAAGAATACCTTCCGATGCAGCCGGGGGATGTTTACCAGACCTTCGCCGACTGCTCCAAACTGGAGTCCAGGGTAGGATATCGTCCTTCAACCTCGCTTCACGATGGCATTGCAGCGTTTGTGAAGTGGTTCAAGTCAGATAAGAATCCGCTGAAATAGTCAGTGCTATGCCCAAGATCTCAATATTGATCCCAGCCTATAACGTTGAGAAGTACATCGCGAGGTGTCTTGACTCCGTTATCGCCCAGACATTCAGTGACATTGAGATCATCATAGTCAATGACGGTAGCACGGACGGGACTGCGGCTATCATTGATGATTATTCCGTGCGTGATTCCAGGATAAAGGTCGTCAACCATCCAGAGAATTGTGGCTTGATGTGGGTCAGGAAGACCTGCGTTGAGGCTTCTTCAGGGGATTACCTGATGTTCGTG
>ONSC01000051.1 GCA_900320365.1 uncultured Bacteroidales bacterium | reverse complement strand
CTCTTTTGAGGTAACGTGTCTTGGTTACAAATCTCTGCTTGTAAAGGCAGAAAATGGTATGGTTGTTACCCTCACAGAGGATAACGAGACTTTGGACGAGACCATCGTTGTGGCGTATGGTACTACTAAGAAAGCCTCTTTCTCTGGATCCGCTTCTGTTGTCAAGGCCGACCAGCTCGACAAACTCAACGGGGAAGGTTTCTCTTCAGCCCTGCAAGGTCTGTCAGCTGGTGTTCAGGTTTCCAACTTCGCGGCTAACCCGGGATCCGAGGCCAGAATCCAGATTCGTGGTGTCTCCTCAATGTCCGGAAAATCAGATCCTCTCTATGTCGTTGACGGTATGCCTTACGACGGTGGTCTGAACTCGATCAACCCCTCCGATATTGAGAGCCTGACCGTTTTGAAGGATGCTGCGGCCTCTTCACTTTACGGTTCCAGGGCCGCTAACGGTGTCGTCATCATCACCACGAAGAAGGGTTCTTCAGTCGGTAAACCTAAGGTGAATTTCCGCGCCGCTTGGGGTACTTCCGACAGTTCGGTTCCGAACCCGAAGACAATGGCTGACCCGAAGGAGACTCTTCTCCTCAACTGGGAAGCCTATTTCAATGATCACTATTATCTTGAAGGAAACGATGCCAAGACAGCTGGCGACCTTGCTTCCGCGCAGATCGTCGGCCTTAAGCTTCGTAAGGTGGTAACCTCTTCAGGAACAAGCGACTATGTCTCCCCGTTCAAGAATGGAATTCCTGACAACCAGTGGGTTCTCCATGATGGCAACGGCAATCCCACAATCAATCCGAACCTTCAGTATGCCTGGGATCCTTCCGATTGGGATGTTTACGGAGCCATATTCTCACGTAAGCTCCGCCAGGATTACGGTATTGACGTGAGTGGTGCTTCCGATAGCGGTAAGACCAATTACTTCGTGTCGACCGGGTTCATCGATGACGGTGGTTACATGCTGAACCAGTACTACAAACGTTACTCTTTCAGGGCCAACGTCAGCAGCCAGATCAACGACTGGCTCCAGCTCGGAGGAAGCGTCTCCTATTCCTATTGGAGGCAGAACTTCACCGGTTCAAACCGCGCTCACATCTACTATTCGACTCTCCAATCACCTTGGCTGCGCAACAGGGACAACACAGACTGGGTCTATTCAGAGAAGACAGGAAAGAGGATGTATGACTACGGAACCAACTTCACCGGTTTCTTCGGTATCCATCCCGTCAATGGTCTTGGTGACTATTGGAATAACGATAATGACGAGTATTTCAACAGTTCCGACGGCCATAGCATCACTGCCCGTTATTTCGCCGAGTTGACTCTTCCGTACGATATCAAGTTCCGCTCGAGTGTCAACCTTGACACCAACCTCTCGATGAATTACTATTATGGCTCCGCAGTTCACGGCTCAGGCCAGAAAGCCCCTTACGGACTGACGGTCTCTGACGGAGGCGGTGATGCCCAGCGCTCATGGGATCAGCTCATGTCCCTCACATGGAACAACATTCTCAACTGGGGTCACCAGTGGGGAGACCACAGGCTCGACCTCATGGCCGGACAGGAGTCTTACAGCTATTCAGATAATTCGGGTTATGCCTATGGCGCCGGTATCATGCAGATCAACCAGTATGAGCTCAACAACACCTCACGTGAGTGGGATGCCGGTTCAGCCCGCGACAAGTACGCCCTCCTTTCTTTCCTTGGAAAGATCGACTACAACTTCGCCAACAAGTACTATCTCTCAGCTTCCTTCCGTAGGGACGGTTCCTCAAGGTTCCACCCGGACAACCGCTGGGGTAACTTCTTCTCCGTCGGAGCCTCCTGGAGAGTTTCCAACGAGGAGTTCATGAAGAACGTCAGTTGGCTTGACAACATGGTTATCCGCTCCAGCTACGGTACCACCGGAAATGATAAGCTGATTGTCCGCCAGAGCAACGGTAGGCCCGGAAGCGAGATCCTCTACGGTTACCAGGGCCTCTATGAGAATGACAACCTGTACACTATCTCAGGTCTTCGTCCTTCGGCTCTCTCCAACCCTGGGCTCCAGTGGGAGAAGAACAAGCAGTTCAATGTCGGTACCGATTTCACTATTTTCAAGAATATCTCCGGAACGATTGAATACTACAGCCGTACATCTGACGGTCTGCTCTTCTACAAGGATCTGCCTCTCTCCGCGCAGTCAGGTTCTGTAGGTGGAATGAACACCAACATCGGAACCCTCCGCAACAGCGGTTTCGAGTTTACGGTCAGCGCCAACGCCATCCACACCCATAACTTCCTTTGGAAGATTGACGCCAACCTCTCAACGCTGAAGAACGAGATTGTCTCCCTGCCTAGTGAGCCGTTCATGTGGTCCAACACCATCTCGAAGTACTATATGGCCGAGGGCAACTCACTGTATGACTTCTACGCCCCGAAGACCGACGGAATCGATCCTGAGACTGGTTTCATCCGCCTCATCAAGCAAGACGGCTCCATCGTCAACACCTTCAACGAAGTTAACAACGACGACTATGTGAAGATCGGATCCGCCCTGCCTAAGGTCTATGGCGCTTTGACCAACTCCTTCGTTCTCGGAGGGTTTGACCTCTCGTTCATGTTCTATTACTCACTCGGTTCCTATATGTATGACTATCAGTACTATGAGAGGACCCGCGTGCGTTACCAGACCTCTCCGCTCACCGACCTTATCGCAGATCGTTGGCGCAAGCCTGGAGACAACGCCACCTTCCCTCGTCTGACTGGAACCAAATTCACGACATACAACGGTTATTGCGACCGTGTCGTTTTCAAGAACGACTTTGTTCGTCTGAGGAACCTCACTCTTGGCTACACCCTTCCCGCCAATTTCACCAGGAGGGTTGGCATAGACAGGGTGAGACTCTACTTCTCCGGAGACAACCTCCTTACTTTCGGACCAGCTGCCAAGCGTTATTCCGATCCTGAGACCGGATTGTCTGGTAACAACTACAACGGCAACTCCGAGACCGACAACGGTGTCCAGGGTGGTCGTCGTATCTACATGGGTGGTATTCAGATTACGCTTTAACCTGTTAAAATCCAAAGACATGAAAACAAGAATAGCTATATTATCAGGTGCGTTGCTCATTGCCTCGTTCTGCATGACCAGCTGTGATGATTTCCTGACCACGGCTCCGTCCGACCAGGTTTCCGACGCATCCGCCGTATCTTCCACCGCACAGCTCCAGATGAGCCTTATTTCGGCTTATAACCAGATGTTCTTCAACTCATCGGGAGGTAACGACCGTCTGTTTGGAGGTCTTTACGGACTCCAGCTTTTCTGGGATGAGCGCGGAGAGGACATAATGAGCCACACCAATATGGGAGGCTACCAGGTGTCCGCATACCAATTCGCCAATAGTTTCACGAGGACCGATGGTGATGGAGCCAAGGTCATGTGGACATATTGCTACAAACTCATCAACCAGTGTAATATCATCATTGATGCCCTTCCGGACGCCGATGGTTCTGACAGCGACAAGGCTGTGATTGAAGGTCAGGCCAAGGCAATGCGCGCCCTCGCCTATTTCCACCTTATCCAGACCTATCAGCAGACCTACATGATCGCCCAGGGCAAGAGGGGCGTCATTCTCCGTCTGCATCCGTCCGATCCTGTTGACATGGGATTCTCCACCGTCCAACAGGTTTATGACCAGATAGTAGCTGACTTCACGGACGCCAAGAAGGATCTCGCCGGTTATAACCGCGATGAAATCTGGAGGATCAATGTCGATGTCATCAATGGCTGGATGGCCCGTGTATATCAGGTCATGAATAACTGGCAGGAGTCCTACAACTGCGCCAAAGCTGTTTATGACACCCATAGCACCTTGATGACCAAGGAGCAATGGTACAGTGGTTTCGACGACTGCATCCAGAACAATATTCCCGAGGTCGTCTGGGCTATGAGCGCCACCGATGAGAACAACCATGGAGGTGACACCTGCTTCAACTTCTGGTACAATCAGGATCCTGAGACCTACGGAGAGGGTCAGACCGGTATCTACCGCTTCTTCAACCTCTTCACGACACCGGCCTATGTCGCTCTTTTCGACGACGGTGATTGGCGTGGAACAAGGGTTCCTTACGATCAGGCGACCGTTACCGAGGCAGAGGAAAAGGCCGTCATGTTCTGGCGCCGTACTGCCAATGCCGACCAGAACTACAACTCCAAGTGGGCCTACAACAAGTTCAAGCACTACGGTGACGCCGCTTTGAGCACTCGTCCTGACTACTGCCTGATGCGTGGTACGGAGATGCTCCTCATCATGGCTGAAGCCCAGGCCAATCTGGGCAACTCAGGAGAGGCCATAACCCTTCTGAACCGCCTCCAGCAGTCCCGCGGGGCCAAATTGACGACCACCACGAACAAAGCTGACCTGCTTGAGGAAATCTATAAGGAGCGCCGTAAGGAACTTCTTGGAGAGGGTGTGACAGGCCAGTATGACCTTGTCCGTCTCCAGAAAGACCTGGTCCGTAAAGTGGCTACCGCAGCCAATCCGGCCGAGCATTATTCTTGGGGTGTGGATCAGTTTGACGGATACAATCCCGCTGATGCCGCTCCAATGGGAACTCTTCCTTCCAACGACTATCGTTGGTTCTTCCAGATCCCTCAAGACGAAATGTCCTACAACAATGAGATCACTTCCGCAGACCAGAACCCCTTCAAGGGCAAATAATGGTGCTATTGAGAACGTTAAGAGGCTGATTCGTCAGCCTCTTTTCGTCTTCCTCTTTGCTGTTCTTCTGTCGGGGTGTTCCTCCGGAGGCTCCACCATATTCCTTAAAGACTATATGGACACCTCCTCGGATGCGGACGCCATGCCAGCCATAAGGGCCGCCCTTAACGACTGCGTAAGCAAGAAAGCCGCCAAGCTCGTTTTGCCGGGAGATACCCTCAGGATCAAACCCACCCAAGCTTTTGAGGAGTATCAGTACATCAGCAATAACGACCCTTCAATGAAGAGGATAGCCTTCCAACTGAAAGGCATGAAGGACTTTTCCATCGAAGGTAACGGGACCGTTCTTCTGTTCTCGGGCCATATATCCCCGTTCAACATGGAAGGATGCTCCAACATCTCCATCAAGGACCTTACGATCGACTTTACGAGGCCGTTCGTGTCCGAGGGAGTGATAACTGCGGTCGGTAAAGGCTTCTTTGAAGTTCAATTCCCTGAATATTACGACATTGTTTTCCGGGAAGGAAATCTCCAGTTCCGGGACGAAGACAAGGAGGTATATCCTTATTCCAACCTTCTCGAATTCGATCCTGTCCGCAAGGAAGTCGCCTACCATGTCCACGACTATTGGATTTGGAGCGAATCCTCCAAGGCTGAGGAAGTCGGCCCGAAAAGATATCGCTTCCATCGGGATGATTACGGGGATGGCACCGTCGGGAATGTGCTGGTCTTCGGCGCCTCGACGAGGAATAATCCTGGCTTTACACTTTTGGATTGCGACGGGTTCAACTTGACCGACGTCAAGCTCTACAACTGTTGTGGCATGGGCGTTATCGCCCAGAGTTCCAAGGACATAGAGTTGCTGAGGATGGTTGTTGAGCCCACTCCAGGTTCCGACAGAATCATCAGCATCTCCGCCGATGCCACACATTTTGTCAATTGCAAGGGATATATCCGGATGATCGATTGCGTGTTCAAAGGCCAGAAAGATGATGCCACGAACGTTCATGGCTGGTACATGGCGGTCGAGAAGATACTCTCACCTGACAAATTGCTCCTGCGCTGGAAGAACAGCGGCCAGTACGGGGTTCGTTTCATAAAGCCCGGAATGACTCTCGAGTTGGTAAACAGCAAGACTATGGAGACATATTCACGCCTGGCTGTCAAGGAGGTGGAGTATCTAAATTCGGAATACACGGAAGTCGTTCTTTCTGAACCGCTTCCATCTGAAGTTCAAGAGGGGGATGTCGTTGCGGAGGACGAGGCTTATCCCGATGTCCTTATCAGTGGGTGCTACATCGGCAACAACCGCGCGAGGGGGCTTCTGATCGGATCCAGGGGCAAGGTTGTCATAGAGAAAAATACCTTCCACTCTCCTGGCACCGCAATTCTTTTCGAGGGAGACGGCCGCTATTGGTATGAACAGTCCGGAGTACGTGATGTGACCATCAGGGACAATGTTTTCGATAATTGTATGTACGGTTCCCCGTCTTGGGGGAGCGCTGTGATCGCCGTCGGAAGCGGAATCCCTGACAAGGAGCATTCCCGGTACCATAAGAATATTATCGTGGAAAACAATGTGTTCCGTGGATTTGACTATCGAATTGTCAATCTCTATTGCGTTGACGGATTCACCTTCAGGGGCAATAAGATTGAGTTCACAGACGCTGATTATCCCGCTAACGCCACCCCTGAGGATAAGTTCATTTTCAAGAATTGCGACAACGTTAAAGTCGAGGAATAATGAGAAAGGCTCTTGTATTAATAGCCGCTATTCTTGGAGCGGTGACTTTGTCCAACGCCGAGGTCAGGCTGCCGGCAGTACTCGGAGATAACATGGTTCTTCAGAGAAACACTGAAGTCAAACTTTGGGGGTGGTCAACTCCTCGGAAGAAGATCAAAATCAAAACATCTTGGAACCGTAAGAAGTATCGTGTCCGCTCGGACGATGAAGGTAGGTGGCTCGTGAAAGTGGCAACCACTGAAGCTGGCGGGCCGTATTCCATCACATTTTCTGACGGCAAGAAGACCCGGCTTGAGAATATCCTTTTGGGAGAAGTCTGGATATGCTCCGGCCAGTCTAACATGGAGATGCCGGTGCAAGGTTTCCTCGGCCAGCCATGTCTCCATGCCGCCGAAACCACGAGGGAAGCCCGTCAATATCCAGACATTCGTCTTTTCACTGTGGCCAGGGATTCTACCGACACGCCCAAAGATGACTGTGTCGGCGAGTGGCTTTGCTCTAACCCCAAGACTGTTGGGGCTTTCAGCGCTGTGGGCTACTATTTCGGACGTTGCCTCAATCAGTATCTTGGAGTGCCTATCGGCCTCATTACCACTAACTGGGGAGGCACCAACATTGAGGCCTGGATGTCTCCTGAGTCCAATAAGAAACTTGGCGTGGATGAGGAATATACCGCCAAGAACTGGGATGAGTACTATTTCCCTTGCTCCGTGTTGTATAACGGGATGGTACTTCCAATAACAAATTACACAGCAAAGGGTTTCATCTGGTATCAAGGCGAATCCAACCGTGGCAACTGGAAAGAATACGCCGATATGCAGGCTGAGATGATCCGCCAGTGGCGTGAAGCTTGGGGAGATGAAAAAATGCCTTTCTATATCACCCAAATAGCCCCGTATCGCTACAGTGGAGCGGAAAAGCGCCGTTCGGCCCTCTTGGTGGAGAACCAGATTAAGGCTACGGAGATGGTCCCTTATTGCGCTATGGCCAGCACAACAGATGTCGGAACATATTCATTGATCCATGAGCCGGATAAGCTTTCTGTCGGTGAGCGACTGGCATGGCTGGCATTGTCAAGAGACTACGGAATTGAGGGTGTCCCGGCTGATGCCCCGACGTATAAGTCTATGGAAATAGTTGACGGTAAGGTGGTTATATCTTTTAATAATCTTTGTGAGCCGAATGACCAGTCTGATCCTAGGAGTTTCAACTGGCTTGACGATCAAGGGCAGGTGGTCCGTTCCGTCAAAGGGTTTGAGATCGCTGGTGCTGACAAGAAGTTCCGTCCTGCCCAAGCCAGACTCCTTTGGTCCGATAATCAGGTTGAGGTCTGGTCGGAGTCTATCAAAGAGCCGGTGGCCGTACGATATGTATTTTGTAACTATTCTGAGACTAATCTGAAGACGACACTCGGCCAACCTGTCGTACCGTTCCGCACCGACGATTGGGAAATTCCAAATGAAGAAATAGACTGATTATTCGTTTTTTCAGTGGTTTTCACTATCTTGTGACAAATAATCACAATCTATATGAAATCTATTATCTACTTAATCGGTCTTGTACTCGCCGTCCTGGCTGTGATTGACATTTGCAAGAAGCCTATTTCCGTGGTCGGAAAGGTGATTTGCTCCGTTTTGGTTTTGGCCACAAGTTGGGTCGGCCTTATTGTCTATTACCTCTGGGCGAAAGACCACATCACCGAGTGGTTCAAATAGTTCTATTCGTGTGAGCTGAATTCACAGCCGCACCAAGTCTGGTTGTACAGGGCGCAGGACTTTATCAAGAAGTTCCTGCGTTCTTGCATTCCACCCTTTCGCCAATTTTGATTCCACCAAATCAACCGCCAGGAAGGTTCAGTCGGGGGGGAGTATCTCCCGACTGCGAGTCGTCCTGCGGCGTCGACTTGGGAGAGGTCTTTCCAGCGTGAGGAGGCGAGGGTGGTGGTGAGGATGTCATAGCCATGAGTGACGGCGTAATGGGCTGCCCTCAAAAGGCGGAACTCAAAGCAGGCAAGACATCTCGGCCCACGTTCCGGTCCGGCTAGAGCGGCCCCGGCCTGGGAGCGTACATATTCCGTCCACGCCGCGTGATCATAGTCATCGTCAATTACTTCCAGTCCGAAAGAAGAGGCGTATCTCCCAAGCTCTTCACGCCTTTTTATATATTCCTCATAGGGGACTATGTTCGAGTTGCTGAAGAACACTCCGGGCCTCAGCCCCTCTTCCACCATCCATTCTATGATGGCGGTTGAACAAGGTGCGCAGCAACAATGAAGCAGGATTTTTCTCTCCCTTAAATCCACGCCTTCCGGCAAAACCGGCTTGAAAGAACAACCTTCAAAATGTCCCATATTTCATATGAATGCACGGAAAATGCACCGCTAAAATATCAAATTTTCAGTATTTTCGCGAATCAAGAATTAAGTCAACATGAAATTCTTCAAAAGTTTATTAACGATCGCGGTTTCTACCGCCCTTTTATTTTCAATCAGCGCCAACTCTCAAAACCGGAAGCAACAGTACCAGAATCCGGAGTTTGCCCGGTTGCTCCACGAGGACATAACCCGCGCCGGGTGCAACACCCATCGCTATGAATTCGGTCCGATCCAGGACACTCCGGCTCCAAAAGGCTACAAGCCATATTACATCAGCCATTACGGACGTCATGGATCCCGCTCCAATTGGGGAGGAGCTCAATATAAGTCTCTGATCAAGATACTTGCGGCCGCTAAAGATGACGACCTTTTAACAGCTTCCGGCGATTCCCTGCTTCAGGAAGTGATAGTTGTCAACCAGATTCATAATGGGATGGATGGCCGTTTGACGAAGATAGGGGCTGATGAACATGCCTTGTTAGCCGATAGGATGTACCATCGCTATAAGAAAGTATTCAATCGTAAAGGAACAACGATCAGGGCCATTTCCAGCACCGTTCCAAGGTGCATAGTGAGCATGACAGCGGCCACGAGCCGCCTTAAGGCCATCAATCCTGACTTCGACATACGCTGGGACTGTGGTGAAACATATCAGAAGTATATGGCCACCGGCCCAACAGATAAGATTTGGAAGATAGTGAATAAAACCACCAGCGCCATTGACGCCGAATACGTCCCCGACACCGCTCAGGTCATGAATCGTCTTTTCACTAATCCGGCTGCCGCCATGAAGCATGTCAAGGATGTCGTGACATTTGAGAAGTATATCTTCGAGGCAGGAGTTGTCACAGACGCTTTCGAAGTGAGGCCAATTCTCCGTTTCCTTCCGTTTGATGCTGTCTACAAATGGTTTGAGCTGATCAATCTCAACCTCTATCTCGGCCAGTGTAATTCGGTTGAGGCTGGAACTTTAAGGATGCCGATAGCGGAACCTCTTGTCAATGATATAGTTACCAGGGCGGACGAGGCTCTCTCCAGCGGAACCATAGCTGCGGATCTGCGTTTCGGTCACGACTATGACGCCCTCGCGCTATGCTCTTATCTTGGCTTTGAGGGTGTAGGCGACCATCTCACCGCGGAGCAGGCTCGCCGCCAGTGGTTCGGGCCCTGGAATGTTCCCTTTGCCGTCAACATCCAGATGATCTTCTACAAGAATAAGGCGGGCGATGTCCTTGTAAAGTTCCTGCATAATGAGAAGGAGACCCGCCTTCGTGGTCTTGAGCCCGTCGAAGGCCCTTACTACAGCTGGCAGACCGTCAAGGACAATATAAAGGGTTATCTCAGATAACAATCGTCTTATTATATTTGTCACAAATAATCGTTCTCTTCGTCTTATTACAGGCAAGGGGACGATTTTTGTTGAAATAGTGTTGCAAAAAAGAAAATATTATTTACATTTGCAGTGTATTAGTTTTGTAATACACTAATAACAATAATGGTGAGAACCAAATAAGAGGGAAATTTTATTAAATAATTATTGATTTTCGATAATTATTTATATTTTTGCGAAAACGAACAACAAATTATATGCTGATAGAGCTTAAAGACGTCAACAAGACATATTTCGGAGCGCAGCCGCTGCATGTTTTGAAAGGTATCAACCTCGGGATCGAGCGTGGAGAGTTCGTTTCGATCATGGGAGCCTCGGGATCCGGGAAGTCCACCCTTTTGAATATCCTCGGGATCCTGGACAATTATGATTCCGGAGAGTACAGGATCAACGGGAAGCTGATCTGGGACTTGACAGAATCCAAGGCTGCCGAGTACCGTAACAAGATGATCGGTTTCATTTTCCAATCCTACAATCTTATTGGTTTCAAGACTGCTGTCGAGAATGTGGAGCTGCCATTGTTCTATCAAGGAGTCAGCCGCCACAAACGCCACGAAATGGCCATGGAATATATTGAGCGTCTGGGACTTAAGGATTGGGCAGGGCATTATCCCAACGAGATGTCAGGTGGCCAGAAACAAAGAGTGGCCATTGCCAGGGCGCTTGTCACAAAACCTGATATAATACTTGCTGACGAGCCTACTGGCGCACTTGACTCCAAGACTTCCGTTGAAATCATGGATCTTCTCAAGGAACTAAATGAGAAAGAGAAGCTTACAATCATTGTCGTGACGCACGAGAGCGGAGTCGCCAACTATACGAATAAGATTATCCACATCAAAGACGGAGTCATCGGTCAGATCGAGGAGAACCGCGCCCACGATTCTGTGCGGTTCGGATCCGATGGACCACTCAAATAAAGGAAGCGATGCGGGATCTTTTCTTGGAAATATGGAGCACCCTGCGGCAGAACAAACTGCGCACGACCCTGACCGGCATGGCTGTCAGTTGGGGCATTGTGATCATCATTGTGTTGATCGGCACCGGCAACGGCCTGATGAACGCCTTGATGAACAATGCCATGGACGAGGTCCAGAATATAATAGCGGTCTATCCGGGTTTCTCCAGCAAACCGTATAATGGAATCAAAGAAGGGACTTGGCTTCGCATGAGCGACAGGGACTTGGCGTTCTCGGAGCAGGTGAGTGAGAAGATTGACAGGGCGTCCGGCAATCTTGAGTTTTCTGACACGCTAAGTTTTGGCCGTGAGGCTCTTTCGTCTGAGGTTTATGGAGTCGATCCCCTTTTGAAGGACATCTGGAATATAAAGATGGTTCAAGGCCGTTTTATAAACAAGAAAGACCTGGAAGACAAATGCAAGCACATAGTTATTGACCAGGATGCCGCCACCCAGTTGCTTGGTGATGACAAGGATTATTCAAAGCTTCTGGGTCGTCATATAAATGTCGGGAATATTCCTTTCAAGGTGATAGGCATCAATGAGGCGGAGGAACAGTCCTGGGGCCATCAGTCCTATATTCCTTACACCACAGCCAAGACAATGCGTACTGACGGGGCCTGGCTAAGCAGGGTCACACTTGAGTTCCATGACCTTGAGACCAAGGAGGCCAATGACGCTTTCGAATCGCTTTACAAACGATCAATCAACAACTTCCATGGCTTCGATCCAGAAGACACCCGCACCACTTACATGAGGAACTATTACCTCTCCAACCAGGAGATGGGCAAGGCGATCCGGATTATGAGGCTGGCTCTATGGATACTCGGATTCCTTACGCTTTTGAGCGGTATCGTTGGAGTCTCCAATATCATGCTGATCACCGTGAAGGAAAGAATCCACGAATTCGGCATCCGCAAGGCCCTCGGGGCTAAGCCAATGTCCATCATGAAGTTGATAGTTGTGGAGAGTGTGGTGATCACGGCTTTCTTCGGATACATAGGCATGGTTATAGGCATGGCCGCTGACTTCTTGTTAGACAAGACAATCGGCTCACATCCGATGGACATCGGCATCACCCAACTGTACATATTCAAGAACATCGGTGTCGGGTTCGACGTGGCGCTGGAAGCCACGCTGCTCCTGATAGTCGCAGGGACGATAGCCGGGATCATCCCGGCCTGGAAGGGCGCCAGGGTTCGCCCGATCGAAGCTTTGAGAGCGGAAAAATAGGAGGGAGCCATGAGATTCGACATCGATAGATATAAAGAGATAATCGATACCCTCTCCCGCAATCGCAGCAGGACTCTCTTGACGGGTTTCGGAATATTCTGGGGTATTTTCATGCTGCTCATCATGCTCGGTGGCGGCAATGGTCTCAAAGCGATTCTCAACCAGAATTTCGCCGGCTTCACCTCCGATGCCATCATCGTTGGAAGCAGCAGAACCACAAAACCTTACGGCGGTTTCAAGCGGGATCGTTACTGGAGTCTTGACAAGACAGACATCGAGGCCATCAAGACCCTCGTTCCGGAGGCAGACATCGTCACCATGATGGATGCCACATGGGGCAGTTCTATTGCTTACAGCGATAAGTCTTACAACGGAATCATTAAGGGTTTGACTCATGAATATGCCGGAGTTGAGGCGCCTCAACCTCTGTTCGGTCGCTGGATCAACGAAGTTGACTGTACCCAGGAAAGAAAGGTTTGCGTGATTGGTAAACGAGTGTGGTCCAACTTGTTCCCAGATGGGGATGATCCTACCGGCAAGTACATACAGTTCATGGGCTCCCAATTCCAGGTGGTCGGTGTCGACGGCCGTAACGGAGGAATGAATATCAACGGAAGCACAGACCAGAGTGTCGTGATTCCTTACCAGATCCTCGACAGGATTAATAATAAAGGAGGCAAATTCGACATTCTTTGCATGACAGTTAAGCCAGGAGCGGATTCTGAGGTAGCTCAGGAAAAGGTGCGAGGTCTCCTGTCCAGACGTCACTCAATAGCTCCGGACGACAAAGCCGCCATAATGATGCTGGATACGAGGAAAATATTCAAGATAGTCGACAATCTTTTCAAAGGGGTGAACATCCTCGTGATTCTGGTCGGCCTTGGAACCCTTCTGGCTGGAGCCATCGGAGTGTCCAATATCATGATGGTCACCGTCAAAGAGCGCACGACAGAGATCGGTATCCGCAGAGCCATCGGCGCCACGCCGAAAATGATCCTCGGGCAAATCATAACGGAGAGCATAGGCCTGACGATCCTGGCTGGAATGTTCGGCATCTTGTTCTCGGTGTTTATATTGTGGG
>ONSC01000073.1:10605-12029 GCA_900320365.1 uncultured Bacteroidales bacterium | reverse complement strand
GCCACTCGTTCAAGTCCCCGGACGTGAAGGGCAAGGCGTCGTTCATCCTGCCGACACACGCCGCATCTGTGCTGAGGACCATCCTGCCGAGAGAGACCAACGTCAACGTCATCTTCGGTGACAAGGTGGCGAGGTTCACGGCCGGCTCTGTGGAGATGCTCTCGAGACTAGTCGAGGCGAGGTTCCCCGACTACCGGAGGATCATACCCTCATCAAACGAGAACATCATCAACGTCAACCGGGAGAGGCTGCTGGCGACCCTGAAGAGGATGGCCGTTGTGGCCGAGAAGAGGGCCCCGATCGTCAAGGTGGACCTCGACTACAACACCATGACACTGTCATCAGAGGATCCGGCCATGTCAGTCAAGGGGTCTGAGAAACTCGAGGTGGATTACGACGGCACCGGAATGAGGATCGGCCTGAAGGTTCCCACGATGGTGGAGACACTCTCAAACATAGAGTCAGAGAACGTGGAGATCCGCCTGAAGGACGAGCGCAGGGCCGTGCTCATCCAGCCATGCGAGAGCGGCCGCGAGAACGAGCCATACGAGGCGGTGGTGATGCCGTACAGGATACAATGATACATGACGCGGTTTCTTGTTGAAGACAAAAACGAAAACACTTTCATATATAATTGATTATATTTGCGGTGATATGTAAAGACTGATTAGTCAGCCAATCCACAATCAAATAAATAGTATCATTATGGAAGAGATCATCAAGAACATCAAGGCTCAGATCGCCGACATCGAGGCCGACATCGACAAGACAGGCAACAAGGCCGCAATGGCCAGGGTACGCAAGGCCACCCTCGCTCTCGAGAAGCTAGGCAAGGAGTTCCGCAAGGTCAGCGTCAAGTAACATCAATCCTCGCCAATGGCGATGAGTTGACAAGCGGGGCCGTCCAGTTGGACGGCTCCGCTTATTTGTATATTCTTGATTAAGATTCTCTTTCCCTGGTGATGTAGCTAGGATAACATGATCATCATGCTTCAGGTCAAGATATGAACATTGGCTGATAATGTGCTGCCAGATGAGTATATGCTCATATGTGTACTATTTAAATGTCGTCGGGGCTCTCATACAGAATCATCTTGAGATAAAGGTCGTCGAAGAGATCCACAAACCATAGTGGGAACACCTCCGCCACACGCCTGTAAGCGTCCTCGTCACGCGTCCGTATCATCGCGAACAGAGACAGTGTCAGGACGGCGTTCGTCGAGAGTTCGTACCCCTTGGCCCGGTAGGCCTCCTTGACAGCCTCGACCTCCCCTCTCTCCTCCTCCGTCAGCTCCACAGTGTCGAAGCCGTACTCTGACTCCGGGGAGCAAGAGTCATCCATCAGGAAACGGTCAACACCTGGAACACGATATCCGAACCCGCTCATCTCCAATCCTCCATTATACGGGTTTGACAAAATCCAG
>ONSC01000073.1:0-10593 GCA_900320365.1 uncultured Bacteroidales bacterium | reverse complement strand
CGCCAGTTCCCTTTCACCTCGATTCAAGGGGTCAGGCTCCCCTATTCACTGACAGGACCAGCTTATGAATAACGGCTCTCCCATTCTTGGCATATACCACTCACATTCACGACAAGCATACGGATTGACAAGCCGGAAAGCCGGCAATCCGACAATTAACAATATCTCAAACAAATATAACCAATTCTTTTAATTTACAACGGTTTTATTTTGTTTTACAACGAGATTTGTTATATTTGCCACAAGGAACCAGGTGCTTCGCGGACACCCTTCCGAAGGGCCAGATGTGTTATTGTATTCGGTTAACGGAGTTACCCAAATACAATAACGCCCCTCCGGGGACGCATCTGGCCCCTCCCTGACGGAGGGGGGACGGGCTCGCTCCGTAGTCGCGCCCTTGAAGCGGGTCAAACCCATTCCGGAACATCCGCCCGGCGCCTGGAGAGGCCGCCCGGATATTCCGGAGAAAGGAACCAGGAACAGACAATAGAAAGACGATATGCGTCCAATCAAGGCGAACAAAAGGGACAAGGTCCACACATTCCGGCTCACGGAGGCGGAGGAGGCGCAGGTTCGGTCTGACATGGCGAGCCTGGACTGCCTGTCTGTGTCCAAATACGTGCGGTACCTGCTGCTGAGGAAACGCCCGGCGGCGAAGCCGGTGAGGATGACTGACAGGGTGATACGGAACCAGATCAACGAGATATCGGCGAAGATATCCCGTATCGGCTCGAACTACAACCAGGTCGTCCGCAAATACAACACCTCCTGCTCGGCGAGGAAAAGCAACGGCGATCCCGTGATAAACACCAGGGCCACGGTCTTCTACATGGAGAGGCTGTCAAACCTTACGGAGGAGTTACGCTCCGCTCACAAATCCCTTGTCGAGAGAGTGTCCCTCCTGCGTCCCGACGACGAGAACTGACCATACATATTCACCAACCATTAAAATCAAACCATCATGCAAAACATCTTCCTTATCGGCAACATCACCTCCGACGCCGTGGTGAGGTCCGACACCCGGCAGGGCGCCAAGAGCGAGTTCGTCTCCTTCACGCTGGCATGCAACGAGCAGCGCGGCGACGAGAGGACAGCCACGTTCTATGATGTCATCTGCGCGAGGACTGGTGTCCTCGATTACCTGAAGAAAGGGCAGAAGGTCGCCGTGAACGGCAGGTTCCGTTTCGCCGTGACCCAGGATGAATCCGGCAAGAGCCACTTCCACCTCAATGTGAGCGCGTACAGCGTGGAGCTGTGCGGATCAGCGGCGAGGGCCGGGGCCAAGGCGGCGGATCCCGGGGCCGACTGAACTCCCGGGGTAAAGGACTTCTCCTTCAAGACACTCTAACTTATCCACGGGATGGTGATCAAGATCCAATCGGCGCACAGGTCCATGGTCGGAACCCTCGCGTACAACCAGGACAAGGTTGATGCGGGGGTGGCGCGCGTCGTGGGGACGTTGAACATACCGGGCTACGACGGCGGGGCAAGGACGGTGAGCCGGGTCTTCGAGAGCTACGAGTGGCGTAACATCAAGACCGAGAACGAGTCCTTCCAGATGTCTATCAACCCCAATCCCAACCGACCCGGCGAGACGTTGACGGACAGGGAGGTGATGTCCCTCGCCCGCAAGCTCCTGGACGGGCTCGGTTACGGCGGCCAGCCCATCGTGGTCTACCAGCACCGTGATATCGAGAGGACGCACTACCACGTCGTCTCCATACGGACTAACCTTGAGGGCAAGAAGATCAGGGACTCGTTCGAGGAGCGCAATCTCCAGAGGCTGATGTCCCGTTACTCCAAAGAGTACCATTACTCTATAGGGAACCAAGTCCCCGAGCGGGAGGCCGTAAGGGAAATGAAGATCCAAAGCGGCCGGCCACCCGTGGAAGCCCCCTCGCGGTTCGACCCGGAGGCTGGCGACGTGCGGAGACAGTACATGGATATCTTCAACGAGGCGCTGGGGTGGCGGTTCACGACCTTCACGCAGTTCCAGACCATCACGCGCTCCATGGGCGTCGAAGCCCGCGCTGTCGAGGGGGACGGCTGGACAATAGTCCTGCAGGGTATCGGTGCCGACGGGCGCAGGGCCAGGGCTATGATCTCTGAGAAGGAGATGGGGGCGGGGCTCTACGCCCTCTTCGAGAGACGCGCGGCGGAGTGCCGCGGTCTCAGGCCGAAGACCGCCGCCGAGCGTGATGAGACCCGCAAGGCCAAATGGCGTATATCCCGGACCGTGTCCCGCTGCCTCGAGAGGTCAAGAAGTGAGGCCCACCTGGCCAGGATGCTGGAGAGGGGCGGGATCGCCATGACGCTCTCGAGGGGGGCGGACGGCTCAATCTTCGGCGCCACGTTCGCCGACAGGAGGACCAGGACGGCATACAAGGCGTCCGAGCTGGGCGAGGGCGTGAGCGTGTCCCTTTTCCGTGAGGCGGACGGCGTGACCGGCGGACGCTGGGCATCCGACGAGGCCTCTGGTCAGGAGGAAGTCGGAGGCAAGAAGGACATAGGACATGACGAGTCCGTCGCCGGCAGAATCCTCGAGGCGGCGCTGGAGATGTCCGAAGGCGCCGGAGGATCCGGTGCGCGGGATCCCCAGGCGCAGCCTGACAAGAGGAGAAAGAGACGGAAACCGAGATACACCTCGTGACTTACCCGCATCACGGCAAGCCAATAACAGAGATAACAAGGATAACAAGGATAATAAGAATAACAACGATAACACACATTCCCGGACATGGCGGGTAACAGGCAGGAATACGAGAAGGTTTACTTCTTCATGCTGCTGGCGTCCTACACGGCGCTGGGGCTCAACCTGTACTATTTCGGGCACCCGTTCTTCGCCGCGGCGGGACTGAGCGGCAAGGCCGCGCGGGGGGTCATGAGGTTCCTCGCCGGAGGCGGGTTCTTCAGGTCCACGTTCACGACAAAGTCGTGGGCGTACCTGCTCATGATCCTCTCGCACATCGTCCGGACAGGCAAGGGCAGGAGAACCCCCTGGGGAGTGATCCTGCCCGTCCTCGCCGCCGGAACGCTGCTGTACTTCCTCTATCCCCTGCCGGGACGGGACATCGTACCCGGGGCGTACATCACCACCAGCCTCCTCGGCTACGCCGCTGGCGCCTGGGCGGTGGCGATGATAAGCCGGAGGCTGACGGGGTTCAAGGAGGCCGGGAACGACCGGCTCGAGAGCTGGAGGCAATGCGAGAGGCTGATGGACACGCCTGACAGCATCAACCTCCCGATACTGTACAAGTGGAAAGGGAGGATGAGGCATGGCTGGGCGAACTGCATCAACCCGTTCCGCGGCACGATGATACTGGGGACGCCCGGGGCCGGAAAGTCGTTCTCGATATTCAACCCGTTCATAAGGCAGTCCGTCGAGAAAGGGTACGTGGCGATGTGCTACGATTACAAGTACCCCGACCTGACAAAGATCATCTACAACGAGTACCTGCTGAGGTACCCTCCCGTTAGAAACCCTCACCGAGAGCATGGTGACGGCCGGCCGGAGTGGGTCAAGGCACCGGACGCGCCGTCATTCTTCTTCATAAACTTCAACGACCCGAGGCGGTCGCACAGGTGCAACCCCATACACCCGTCGTACATCAAGGATCCGGCGGACTCCGCCGAGATAGCGGACATCGTCATGAAGAACGTGGCGCCGGGGACGGTCGAGAAGGAGGACTTCTTCTCCATGTCCGCGAAGGTGTACCTCGACTGCGTCATCAACTTCCTCGCCATATACAAGAACGGCAGGTACTGCACGTTCCCGCATGTCATCGAGCTCATGAGCGCCGATTACAGGAAGGTGTTCCGGATACTCGCCGGTTATGACGAGCTGGAGACGAAGATCAAGCCGTTCGCCGCCGCCCTGGAGGCGGGGGCGCAGGACCAGCTGCAGGGCCAGATAGCCTCAGCGACCATCCCCCTGAACAAGATGGCCTCCCCCGCCCTCTACTGGGTGCTCTCCGGGGACGACTTCCGGCTCGACCTTAACAACCCCGACGACCCGAAGTTCCTCTGCATCGGCAACGACCCGGACCGCCAGGCCATCTACGGAACGGCGCTGGCGCTGTTCACGTCGAGGATATTCAAGCTCATCAACCACAAGGGAAAACGGAAGATAATGATCTTCCTCGACGAGCTCCCGACGATTTTCATCAAGGGTCTGGACAACCTCATAGCCACAGCCCGCTCGAACAAGGTCGCCATCGTGATGGGCGCTCAGGACAAGTCGCAGCTCGTCAGGGACTACTCCCAGAAGGAGGCGGACGTCATCTTCAACACCGTAGGCAACTACTTCGTCGGCCAGGTGCTCGGCAAGACGGCAGAAGAGATGAGCAGGTCATTCGGGCGGGAGTTCCGCGAGCAGCAGTCCCAGACCCTGAACATAGACTCCGAGTCCATCCAGAGGTCGTTCCACCAGGAGGAGATACTGCCAATATCCACCATCGAGACATTGAGCCAGGGCTACTTCTTCGGGAAGACGGCCGACAACAATGACATGGTCATCGATGAGAAGATGTTCTATGGGCAGGTGGTCATCGATGTGCCGGGATGGCTTGAGCGCCGCCGGCACGACCAGCCGATCCCCGTCGTCACATCGTTCGGCGACGAAGAGATCAGGGAGCTGTGCCACAGGAAGGAGATGTCCGAGAGCATCATCCGCTCGTGGTGCGCCAACCGAATCCTCGAGAAGGGTGTCGCTGGAGAGGACTCCAACCTCGAGATCAAGGCCATGATGGAAGCGCTATCCGAGAAGGAGAGGGAGATGATAATCGGGGACGAGGTCGAGAGGATGATACAGGAGAACGTGGACAGTGAGGTCCGCAGGAAGTTTGAGGAGATCCGTGCGGACGTGCGCGGGATAATCGAGGACGAGCTGGGGTTTGACACCGATGAGGGCGAGGACGAGGATGAATACGACCCTATGATGGATTTGGAGAGCCAAGGAGTAAGACGATACTGAGCGTGAGCGTGAAAACAGCGAAGATAATAACAAGAGAGTTTGGCAGGTTGGGACTGATCATTTCCCTCCAGCTCACGCCCTGTCTGCCCCCTATCGCCGCCTCGGCGCAGGTCAGCCGGGAGGATCTTGAGGGCCTGGAGCATCACAGGAGCGTCCGCCAGCGTGCTGGCGTGTTGCAGTCCATCGACGTGCCGGACACGTCCGCCATCCGGTGGGACACGCCCGTGATAGGAACCTGGGATCTCCTTGACAGCTCCGACAGGGAGGAGGACTCCTCCGGAGCCGCCCCGGTCGACGAGACCACCCTGCGGGAAAGGATTGAGACACTGCCCCGGGAACTGCTGATACCGTATGACAGCCGCCTGGAGGCGCAGGTCAACACCTACGTCGTACGTCACGCTGGAGCTCTCCGTGGAATACTTGGCAAGTACCGACACTATGAGTCCATGATGCGTGCGGCGTTCAGAAGGCAGGGCATCCCGGAGGAGCTGGCCGCACTCGCACTGGTCGAGTCCGCGATGAACCCCCTGGCCCTGTCCCCGGCTGGGGCGAGAGGAATATGGCAGTTCATGCCGGGGACCGCGCGAAGGTACGGGCTTCGCTGCGACTCGACCGTGGATGACCGGCTGGACGTCGTGAAAGCGACTGACGCGGCCGCCCGATACCTGAAGGCGGCCTACCGCCGCTTCGGCGACTGGTCCCTGGCCATCTCGTCGTACAACTGCGGTCCAAGTTCCGTGGAGAACGCTATTAGGAAAGCGGGCAGCCGGAAGTTCTGGGACATCTACCCGTATCTACCCAGGGAGACGAAAGGCTACGTTCCGGCGTTCATAGCGGCACTCTACTCCGTGAGATTCCACTCCCTTCACGGCATAGAGCCGAGAAGACAAGCGGAGACGCCCATGACAGTGTTCATTATTACACGGGAGATGACCTTCGATGAGGTCATTGAGGCGACGGGGATAAGCCGGGACGAACTGCGCAGACTCAATCCGCAGTACCTGAGGGGAAAGATCCCGGGAAACGAGGAGCCGCACCCACTCCGGATACCGAGGGATCTCGCCAAACTATTCCGGGATAATATTGATGCGATGACAGATTTACAATACGACAGGAACTAGAATCAAGTGAATATCATGATAGCATTAAAGAAAGTGATCATAACGCTAGCGGCGCTCTGCGCCGTGTCATGCGCCAAGGAGACCGGCACCGACGGGAAGCACGTCGGTGTCGGCGAGGTTATCCCGGCGTTCACTGTAACAACCCTCGACGGAACGACAACGGGTTCCGACGCCCTGCTCGGTAAGCCATCGGTTATCGTGTTCTTTGACACGACCTGCCCCGACTGCCAACGGCAGCTCCCTGAGATAGAGGCGGTCTGGAGGGAGTTGGAAGGCTCTATAAACGCAGTCGCCATAGCCAGAGAGCAAGGACCTGATCCAGTCAGGGACTACTGGAGCGGGAACGGTCTCACCATGCCGGTAGCGGCGCCGGGTAACCGGGAGACCTTCAACCTCTTCGACCGCGGGTCGATGTCCGGTGTGCCGCAGGTGTACGTCACGGACAAGGACGGGAGAGTGACACTTTACGGTAACGACAAGAATATACTCACAACGAGCATAATAACAGACAAACTAAAAAACAATTGAGATGATCAAATTATTCAGGAACAAGACATCAGACAGGATCGACAGGATCATTGGGATCCTTGAGGAGATTAGGACATCAATCGGAGAGATTGACAAGAGACTGGCGGGGAGGGAACGTCACCGCGCCGGGAAACACGACGGCGAGTTCAGGAGGAGCGACAAGGTCAACCTGCGCGACCGTTATTCCAGGCAGTCCGCTACGGAACGACAGACACGGAATGAATCATCACAAGAAGAAATCTGACAATGGATAACAAGCGAGAGAAGAATAGTCACTTAAGGCTTTGTCTTAACGAGAGGGAGACCATGCAACTCTACATCCTTGCTCGGATGTTTGCAGAGAACGGCTTCCTGGACAAATCCATGTTCCAACCGGACGGCCTTGCCAGGACACTGGCGTCGAGACTTGCGTTCTTTCTGAATGATTACTACGGAAACATCGACATCGAGAAGAATACTTCTCCTGACCCCGAATCCTGATGATATTAACAATCGGCGAAGCGCAGTAATCACCACCTATGACCGCCGGTTGTGTTTCCCAGCATCACCACGAAATGCGAATACCACCTTTTTCTGAATAGAAATAGAACATGTCCGATACTTCGCAGATGATCGTGTTACGGCCGATTTCAATTCGCGTCTTGCTTCGATATTTAAAATGTATATTTTATAAATTCAGATAAGAACCAAGCGCTAGAATATGAACATAAATCATGATAAATGTCTCCTTTAGAACTATCTGCGAAATCACAAATACCTTTGATCATAAGAGCTGAACGCTCTAACATATGCGCTGCCAGATAGAGACCATAACCTTCCATTTCTAAGCCTCTTAGTTTTCGATTACTTTTCAGTAAATATGCAGCAAAACCTCCATCTGCGACGACATAAGAGCCACATGCACCTGGATTAATATGGATGGATGGATTTTTCCCAATTAGACTGTACCCTTTGTTTTCTAAAACACTCCCTAATCTGCGCTCCGGATGCCGATCTTCTATAAAAGTATTAACCTTACTGATTAGGTCGTAATTGCAAGCCATTTGCTTTGGTTCTGGGACTAAAACAGTATCTGTACCATTCCTTTTTAACTTGCCGCTTCCATAGTCATATTCTGATTCTGCAATGAAAAGGTCTCCATATGCGATATCATCATTTTCGTCTTTCCTAATGCCTGCACATATACCAGTCATAAATATAGTTTTCACATCAAAGAGGGCAAAAACCATGGATGCCATCACAGATGCAGCCTGCATTCCTGCCATACAATTTCTTGCCGCAATAACTTTAATAGTATGGCCAACTTCCGTTCGTATTTCTGCGGCGAAAAAGTCGATGGAGATATTTGGAATTGTTATCTTTTTCCATTCGCGATCAAATGCGACTTTCATTTGTTCAAATTCCTCCGATAACGCACATATGATACCAATATCATATTTGTTCTTACCCTCAATTGTTTTGGATAATTGTTCTTTCGTTGACAAAATGGACTCAACAGCATTTTGTAATAACTGTTCCCAATCATCTTTTTTCAGATTATAATGAATCAGTTTCCAAAGTTTGTCTTCAAAATGGGACATATTCGCTTCAACTCTTTCTTCATATTGAGATAGACCTATTACATATATTGGTTTCTTTAAACGCGATATGCGATGTAATTCGTCTATGAACTTTTCGCTTTTCCCCGGCTCTATTTCTTCACCGTCAGCCACGGGAAGTACGAGATCAAGTACGAGCAAGTCATAAAAGTTACTCGAAAGTTTAGACCTTCCGGAATTGACAGAGTGAGCCTCATCTATGTCTTCAGCATCCACAAAGCATCTATCAACTAACACTTTCCTAATGCGTGTAATTTTCTCCACGCTATCGTCCATTATTAGAATATTAATCATATAGTATCTCCTTCATTTTTACAACTAAATTATCTTTCCAATCATCATTCTTTATGTTATAATAAACATACCCTTTATAGATATCTTTGTATTGAGTCTTAAACCTTTCATCTAATGCTTTTATCTTTACTCCATCAACAAAACTCTCATACATAGTCACAACTATGACAGGAGTCATTATTCTTCTAAGTTTCATAAAGCGTAATATATTAGCCCCTGCAAGCGGTTCCTGCTCAATATTGTCATCTTGCTTTATATCATATGTATTCATACTCACATCTAGCAGAATCAGACTATAATCTGCGCCGTGAAATACCACTTCTTGCTGTGCTGAATTGTATGACTGCGCATCATCTATTTCATAAGAATTGAAATGCTCTTCGCATAACTGTCGAACATTTGCTAATTTAAAAGCATTGTCTTCGATGATAAGAATTCTTTTCATCATGCCTTGAATCCGTTTATATATATTATAACTTCCGTATAACATTTCCCTTGTTCCGCCCTCATTTCTATCGAATTGTCACAATTTCGCAAATCACGCTTTAAAATCTTTTTTACTTTTGCAATTCCACTTCCGCCTTCGCCGAATACATATTCATCTGTTGAAAGCTTTTGACGGAATGTAGTATTAAGTGTATCTGGGTCTTTGTCCGTGTCATTTATAAAATGAAATTGAACGTCAGAATCCGATATATCGAAAATGAGTTCAAAATGCAACTTCCCATCATTTGACTCACTTCCATGCTCAAACATATTGCAAACGATATTTCTGAGTATGTCTGCATAGTGAATAACAAATTCTGATTTGATATTGAATGTTTCTCCTTTGATTATAGGTTGACTATCGGTTATACGATTAGTATGAGAATAACGTACACTATCGTATACCAAGTGAGATACTGCTTTGAAATCGACATCCTCAACCTTTGATTGAGAAACAGTAAACCATTTCGATACTTTTTGAAGTTTGATGGTCATTGCCTCTCTAGCTTCTCGAATGTTTTCAAGCAAAGCATTCTTTGCATATCCATCAGGTTGTTTATCTTTAATATCGCTCTCAAGTTTATCAATCGCATGCATGATAGATGTAGTAGTCGTCGTCTCGATATACTCCCGTATCGTTGAAAGGCTTTCTTCTGTAATCTCCCATAGCCATTTGATAATAAGCCGGCAGAACGTGTTTTTATCATCTTTGCCATCCTTCAACAGGAGCCCTATCTCCATAGCCTTAAATGCTAATTGATCTTCGTCAACTTCATAATTAAACAATCCTTCAGGTCTTTCGATTCTGTCATATATCTGTAGGCGTTGTTTTATGAGGCTAGTAACAGTTGTATCAAAAGACCTTGAAAAGCATACCAAAGCATCATTCAAGCTATTGCATTCCTCTGGCGTCAAATTATAATTTGATGTCCAATATAAGTCAGTTTGATATTCATTGTCTCTAGTGGATAATATCAATTTTCTCTTCGCCATTTCAGGGCGCAACATTGTTTCTAACTCACCATGGCGGACACGAGTACTAAGATATGCCACAAGGCCATAATCACTGTAAAGAAATTGTTCTCGTATATTCTTAAAAAGGTTTAAGAATACTTCATATAGACCATTTGTCTTTATTGCAACATTTGAGTTCACATCTGTTTCATAATCAGCATTATCATCAAACAGAGATGAGTTGCACAAATTCACGACATAAATATTTTTGCGTTTATCTATTACAGTATCCACTAGAAGACGATATCTGTTATATAAACCATCAATTTCAGAAAGACGATAGTTGATAATTGCATTATCATTCGCATATATCTTGCTTTCGTCCATATTCTTAGAAAGATTATAAACTAATAGTGCATCGTCTATTTTCTTGAGTGCAACCTGATAGTCATCTTTTTTCTGCGTATTTAATGAAATGAGATACAGCAAGATCTTTCTGCGTTCAGTCAACCTATCTTTATAACTATCAATATTAAGATAGTGACGTAGTGTTTCATCGTCGTTGATTATAGTATAGAATAGTTCAATCTTTTCGACACCAATGTCTTCTATGTCTAATAATCCGATTAATTCTGAAGGC
>ONSC01000033.1 GCA_900320365.1 uncultured Bacteroidales bacterium | reverse complement strand
TGAGAATGAGGGTAAGAAGGAGTTTATCTGTGGCGGTGAGGAAAGCTATGGCTTCAATATTGGTGAGTTCGTCCGTGACAAGGACGCTCCTATCGCCTGCGCCATGGTCGCTGAGTGCGCTACCTGGGCTGCTGACCAAGGGCTGACACTATATCAGCTAATGGACAAGATCTACAACGAGTTCGGTTACCGCAAGGAGAGCATGGTCTATCTCGTACGCAAGGGTAAGTCCGGTGCTGAGGAGATCGCCAAGATAATGGAGGACATGCGTTCCAATCCGGCAACCGAGTTATCCGGATCACCAGTTGTCAAGGTTGTGGATTATAACGAGCCGGAAAAGACCGGTCTCCCTAAGTCAAATGTCCTGCAGTATTTTGACGCTGAGGGTGATGTCGTGACTGTCCGTCCTTCCGGTACTGAGCCTAAGATAAAGTTCTACTTTGGCGCTACGGCAGCTGATGCTCCCGCCGTTGAGGCCAAACTGGAGGCGTTCAAAAAGCAGTTTCTAGGTTAATCAATACACTCCGGAGCCGAGCATCTCATCGTCTTCGGAGTACCAAGCCGCGAATTGTCCTGAGGAGATTCCTCTTTGGGGCGTGTCAAACAAGATGAATAATCCCTCGGGACGCTTGACTATCCAGGCGTCCTGAAGGGGTTGGCGATATCTGATCCGTACCCTGTAGCGGCGTATTTCCCCGTTCCCCATCTCCAGGTCCTGGCGTATCCAGTGAATATCATCAATGGCGATACGCAGGCAACTTCTTGACAGACCCTTGTGGGAGTGGCCCTCGCCGACATATATCGTGTTTGTCCCGATGTCCGTGGCGATCACGAATATCGAGTCCTTGTGACCTCCGATGTTGAGCCCTTTACGTTGGCCTATAGTGTAGAACTGGGCACCATCGTGCCGGCCAACGACCTTACCCCACGGATTGTCCTTATAGCGGGTCTTCTTGATATGTTTCCTCCCACTGCGGTAGGTCTCAGTCTCGAACTTAATCGCTGAATAATCAATAGGTTCCGAAAGTCTCATCCAATCCTCTCCGCTAAGTGAGGCCAGTTTTGCCTCGTCAAAAACATTGGCTTTCGGGATGGTCGGACCCTTCGCTTCGCTCAGGATGACAGCGCGGTTATTGAAATCGGCGCCGCCGGAGTCTTCGGAGGCGAAGACCGCTGTCATGAGCGGTTCGCCCGGCTCCGCCAATAAAGATGAGAGAGTGTCATGGACATAGGCGTAGTGGGCGTTATCAGTGAAGAACGCGTCGTAGACCTCGACCACTTGACCGTCTTTCGGTTTAAGTTGCTGTTTCAGGAAAGTCGGCAGATCGACCTTCCCTACGAAACAAATCCCTTGCGAGTCTTTCTTGTCGGCGGAAGGCAGATCCGCGATATGGGCAATTTGCCTGACCTCTGGCTTTGTAAGGTGTCCGATAGGGAAGAGAGCCTTCCCGAGCTGCTCTTGGGTAAGTTGGCACAGGAAATAGCTCTGGTCCTTGTTCGGATCTGTTCCTTCGAGTATTCTCCATTGGGGTTGACCGTCAATCACAACCTGATTCCCGTAGGAATCCAAGAGGGGAGCCCTTCTACAATAATGTCCGGTGGCGACCATGTCGGCTCCCATCTTTTGGGCGGCTTCAAGGAATGCGTCGAACTTAATCTCACGGTTGCAAAGCACATCAGGATTTGGTGTCCGCCCGGCGGAATACTCGCTGAACATGTAGTCGACGACCCTCTGGCGATACTGCTTGGAGAGGTCGACGAAATAGAACGGGATACCTATCTTCCTTGCCACAAGTTCCGCCACGAAACGGTCCTCTTCCCACTCGCAGTCGCCATGGAGTGTGGCATCGGCGTCGTGCCAGTTTTGCATGAACATGGCGAACACATCGTAGCCCTGCTGCTTGAGAAGCAAGGCGGCGACACTGGAGTCAACTCCACCTGAAAGACCGACGCATACCTTCATAATCTTTGCAAAGATACTTAATCGCTGGATTTTGGACAATTATTGTTATCTTTGAGAACACCAGAACTTTAATGCCAGTCATGAAGACAATCAGCCTTGACATCAACTACGAGGAGTATTCGTCACTAGATGAGATGGATCCTAAGGATCAGGATCTCATCCGTGAGGCGATTGAGGCCCAGAAAGGCTCCTATGCCACATACAATCAGGAGAATGCCGCATATCCCTCCGGGCTTTGCGCCGAGAGGACCGCTATGTTCGCCGCTGGAGCCAACTATCCCGGGACGGCGATGGTCAGTATAGCTATTGTGGGCGGCTTTGACCACGAACTCTCGGAGGACCCTTGCTCTCCTTGCGGAGCTTGCCGCCAAGTCATGGCGGAGTACCAGACTCTCAGTGGGAAGCCGCTAAGTGTCATTATGTTCGGGACTAAAAAGACATGGAAGTTTGCGAAGGTCGACGACATCCTCCCCTTCATTTTTGACAGTTTCAATGAAAAGTAGTATATTCGCGCTTGGGGAAAGTCGTACGCGACCAGCTCCCTCTGAATCCCCCCAGGGCTGGAAGGCAGCAAGGGTAGGAGGTTGTAGCGGTGCGACGTGCGTAGCTTTCCCTTTTTTTTCGTCCCATTTTATGAAACGTTTTATATCGTATTTGGCGCTATCCCTTCTAACCCTTTCCTTGAGCGCCAAGGGTTCTCTTATTCTTGTCGCCGCATCGAATTCCTCTGAGGAGGACAAAGCGGCTGCGGATCACGTTTGTGACGGAAAGTCGGACTGTGCGCTGCTTAATAGTCTTATTGATGGGCTCGCGTCAGCGAAAGGCGGCAAAATAACGCTTCTTCCTGGAACTTATTATGTCAATTCCCTGACTGAGATTGAGAGGGGAGGTAAGACATACAAGTACGGCTTGTTTTTCCCGCATAAGCCTGGGCTTGTCACACTAGAGGGGGTAGGTGGGGCACGGAAGGCAACGAACCTGTCATTCAACTCCAACCATGACGGCGCTGAGATCGTAGTAGCAAAGGAGCTTTATGACACTTTCACAGAGGAAGATGACATATCAATTATCGGCAGCGAACCCTCTTGGATTTATTCCTTGGCCAATTACAACATATTCAATATCTCATTCATCATCCCGGGATACACCAAGCGCCTCGTCGTGATTGATGGGAAATATGCGTCTGAGATGAGTGTGGAGGGGATATTTATGGTGACTGGAGGGAATTTTGACAGCAATGAAGGCCTCAATCCTCGCTGCGTCGGAATCAGAGCCTGCAATGGAGGGAACAACGGCTTTAATTATTTTATATCACATTGCAAACTAATTGGGCTCGGTACCGCTTTCCATCTCGCTGGCGAGCACTTGATTATGGAGCAATGCACGGCTCAGCGGTGCTTGTACGGTTTCGCTTTCGGAGAGATAGATGACCTCGACAGTATCGGGGAAGGATCAAGGAACACGACCGGTATCCATAATCTTACACTTATCAATTGCTGCGCCGAGCATGTCCGCAGGGCGCTCACTTTTGGTGGCGGACAGCTCAACACGGTCAGTATCATAGACTTCAATTGTGAGGAAGGTGACGAGGAGGTTTGGTATTGCGATTGGATCGCCAAAGACATAGGTGGAGGACAGTTCAGGGGATATATCTCATATTACCTTATAGACTCCGTGACATGGAAGACATATGAAGGCAATATCTGGGGAGATTTAAGTGAGGGCGCCGGTGAATGGTTCCGCTCAGAGAATCTGATAGCCCCAAAGACAGGGCCCACGAAGTCCAGACCTACACATCTTGTTGACCTCGGGTATCCTTATTTCGACACTGATCTTGGACGTATGGTTTACCGTACGAGAGATGGGTGGAGCGAGTAGACTAGCCCATCACAACATCAAGTACCATCATCAAGGCGAATCCTATAGCGAATCCGATTGTGCTCATGTTGGAGTGCTCTCCTTGCGACGCTTCCGGAACCAATTCTTCTATAACGACATAGAGCATAGCTCCCGCCGCGAATGGCAAGAGATATGGCATTGCCGAGGTTGCTACCGAGGCGAGCAGAAGCACCAAGGCTCCGCCTAGAGGCTCGACAATTCCGCTTAGCGTGCCGATGAGGAAAGATTTCCACCTGCTGTTGCCAGCGGCTTTCAAGGGCATCGATATGATCGCACCCTCGGGAATGTTCTGGATGGCTATTCCAAGGGATAGGGCGATGGCGCCGGCCATGCTGAAGTCTGATGACAGGGCTCCTGCGACGGCGACTCCCACCGCCATTCCTTCCGGGAAATTGTGGATTGTGACAGCCAGGGCCAGCATGGTGGTTCGGGAGAGTCTGCTCTTCGGGCCTTCAGGACCTCCGACCGGGTGGATGTGAGGGGTTATCTGGTCTATCAAGAGGAGAAACGCGAAACCAGCCAAAAGCCCTACCGTGACCGGGATCACAGAGGTTTTACCGGATCCCATCTCAAGGGCAGGGATGATCAGTGACCAAACGGAGGCTGCCACCATAACTCCGGAGGCGAACCCCAGAAGGGTTTTCTGAAGCCGTTCCGGCATGTCCTTTCTCATGAAGAAAACGAAAGCTGATCCTAAGGCGGTGCCAAGGAACGGGATCAACAGGGCTGTCAGAACGGCATTCATATTCCTTTAGTCATCATCCGGATCGAGATACTCTTCCATCTCATCCATGTAGTCGAAATATCCGGAATCGAAGTCGTTGTCGTAGTTACGGATGTTGTCGACCTTGAACTCTCCATTCTCCTTGACCAATTCGAATCTCATGGTCTGGGGTTTGGAGCCTGGCCAATTGATGAAACGGACGAATACGGTAGCCTCGTCATCTTCCATCTCTTCAACCTCGATCTTCACAACCTTGATGTCAGGAGAGGGATCCTGGCTGAATGTCCAATAGTCGTGGTCGAAGAATCCTATCCCTTCTTCCTTCTCATCCTTCAGCATGACTTTTTTCACCGTCCTCAGCCAACGGGCACTAGTGTATTGTCTCTCAAATTCCTCGGGTGTGGGATTACCTGCTCCTCCGGCGTTCCTGCGGGCAAGGTCCTTGAATAATTGGTTGATGTGATCGATTATGGCTTGCTCAGCCTCGATCTCATCTTGTCCTCGACCATCTCCTCCAAGGCCGTCCGGGTTATTGAACGCTTCCATAGCTTGACGGAAGGCGATAATACCCTCAACCAGTTGGCGGTTATATCGTTCGATGACGGTTGGATTGGGTTTATTTAGTTTATTATCAACTAGTTCTTTAAGTGAAATGGTCTCATAGTCTGAGAGGATATCGTAGTTAAGAAGCATACCGTCCGCCAAATCAGACAGAGGCTGCTCCTCGGCGAAATCTTGTTGGCCAAGACAATTCTTGAGGTTGTCCGGGGTCAGCACAAGGATTTCCACGAGCCCATCAAATATCCCGCTGACGGCGAGGAAATTCATCCCTTGCTGGCGGATATATTGGACTTTATTTCCGAAAGCGGATCCTTGGAAAGGTGGATCGTCAGCTTGCACGCTGGGCTGTAAGGTGTAGACTCCGGCTTTGTCAGGGACTTTCTCAAGTGTAAGCTCGAGAAAATCCCCGCTAGAATTCTCTCCGGTCATGTACACTATGGTTCCCATCCGGATCTCTTGGACGGTGTATAGGGTCTCTCCGTTGAAGAATTTATTACCTTTTTGGATGGTTTGGGCTCCGGAGGAAATGGCCATGGCCAGAAGAGCTATTATGGGCACTAGCCTTTTCATATGCAGACGCATTAGTGTTTAGTTAACATATTCCATATCAATCACAATCCTCTCCGCTTTCACCTTTGCCGGGCACTGGAATGATACTTCCCCGGAAGGCTCCACCTTTACAGGAACGGAAATAGCCTCTCCCTTCGCGCCGATGACCGTGGACATTCCGTATTGGTCGGTGGAAGGAGAATATGCCTTTGGTAGGGTTGCCACCACGACTTTCCCCTTCGAAGGGGCCGTGATGTCAGCGTCAATCACAAGTTTGTTGCCTTCGCTGGCGGGTGTGGAGAACCTGGTGTTGTCTCCCATGATACCGAAAGCGCGGCGGAATTCCACTCCGGCAGCGGCGGTGGGAGTGAATTTCCCAACATTTCCGCTGATCCCCGGATTGAAGAAGCAGTGGGATATTTGTATGTGGTGGTTTTCCTCGTTGCTGATCCTCACGTCCAGCCCACCGGTGTTGAAGCTGGTGCCCTCGAGTGAGATTGAGGCTTGCTTTGTCAATTCAGGCTTCGTGAAATGGAAGATCACAGGAGGGTTCTTGCTGTCGTAGCAGCGTGGGTTGTTGTAGTAGTAACAACCGATGAGCCTCAGCACAGAAGGACCATCGATGACATATCCTTTCTCAGCGGTGTCGCAATATGATTGCTCGAGGTGGGCGAGACCGTCCACAAGATGGAAGAACACGCTGCCTTCCACGTTATGGGAGAGCCAGGAATGGATCTTGTCGTAGAAATTGATACTCGATAGTTGGAAAATACCTGTGTGGGCGTTTATGATCACTATATTGTCGAAATGGCAGTCTCCGGTGTCCATGTAGATTCCGTAGCTCTCAGGTCCTGTGGTGCAATGGATGTGGGAGTTTGTCACGAATACCTCATAGCCTTTCACGACCCTGAATGCCTTGAGGTTGCAGTTACGGACCATCAGGAAGTTGAAAGAGATTTTGCAGGCACGGGGGCAATAGACTCCTCCGCTCATGGAATTGCAATCAAGGACCAGGTTATTCACCACGCTGCTGTGGCCTATCCTTTCCGGAATGTCGTAGTTATCGAGGTCTATGATATGCTCCATGGGTTTGATGGCCATGATGACCGCACCTCCGAAATCAATCTGTATATCATTGGTGGTGTGTGCCATTATTGTCATAGATACGGCATAAGTTTTTCCCTTATGAGCGATCAGCGGGCGATTGTGAGTCAGGCAGTAATCGAAGGCTTTCTGTAGGCCCTCAGTGTCGTCCGTGACACCGTCGCCTACGCATCCGAACAGTTCAGGGGTGATGATTTCGGCATCCTTGAATGGATCGTTGTCAACCGCGGCGATGGAGTTGATTCCGATCGTGAAAAGAATGGCTAGAGCGAGGAAATGTTTCATAATCGTGGTTATTATTTGCGTTTCAATAAAAATACGAAAACTAACGGTAAAGGACAAACATCTTCTTACCCTAGAGCCGACACTTCGCCGGATCGAAACCAGGTGTAGGATGGAATTCAATCTCAAATCCGTCTTTTGTCAGACTGACCGTGTTGAATCCGGGTTGGCCGTGGCCGATCCCATTGCATACCGGATTCGCGGCGACTAGCCGGATTCCCTCAAACACAGTGTCGTAGTCCTTGTGGGTGTGGCCGGCCAAAACAGCGTCCACCCCATATTCCTTAAGCAGATCAATATATTTACGCCGACTTTCCATAGGAAAATTCTCATAGTCTTCCGGCTCATCAATGTCTTTCTTGAATATGGGACAGTGTAGGAACAGGAAAGTGTATTTGGCCTTTTTCGCCTTCTTCAGTTCCCCTTCTAGCCAAGCCCATTGCTCATTCTCCGCCTCAGTCGCTCCCGCTTTTATGCTATTGGAGTCTATGCCTATGAAAGCGCAGCCATTCTTGATGAACGAGAACCTGTCATATCCCCTTTGGGCCACATAGTCATTCTTGATTTTCGCGGTCCAGTCATTACGGTAGTCGTGGTTGCCGGGAAGAAGATAGTACGGAACTTCAAATCTCGCGATCCCCTTACGGAATAGCTCGTCCTGGAGAGGGTCGTCCACATCATTGACCAGATCACCCGTCACTACCGTGAATTCCGGTTTCAGAGAGTTGATAGCGTCAACCGCCGCTGTGAGCAGAGAGTCAGAGTGGACGAATCCTTCGGATTTATCGCCGAATCCAATCTGGGTGTCGGTGCAGTGAACGAAAGTGAAAGGAGTGAACTTCCCGGTGCAGGAAGCGAACATCATCGCTGTTAAAGCGGATATTGCCAGGATGCGAAGACGGAACATATTGCTGATCAGTTAATATTATCTATTCATTATGACTTATCGCCTTTGCGGCGGATTCTCCGGCAAGCAGTCCGGTAGAGAATGCGCATTGAAGGTTGTACCCTCCGGTGTCACAGTCCATGTCAAGGATCTCACCACAGAAATACAGTCCTTCACGAAGCTTAGACTCCATCGTTTTGGCCACAACCTCGTCGGTGGAGACTCCTCCCGCAGTGATCACGCACCTCTCGTAGCCGACGAATCCGATGATGTCGAACTTCCAGTTTTTCAATGTCTTGGCCAGAAGCTCAAGGTTGACATCGTAGAATCGCCTCTGTGGAGCGTTTCTCCGGAAGCGGGATTCATTCTTCCTCATTGAAGTCTCCAGAATGTCCGGATTCCAAGTCTGGAAACCAGGTATAAGGTCCCATGGCATAAGTTTACCCAGAAGGATCCTATACATTTCCTTGCCGTTTATGCCTCTTCCATCCTTTGCCTGGCGAGTCCTAGGGTCATTCTTGATCTCGTTCCATAGGGCTTTGACCCTTTCGGTGAGCTCCTCAATTGGCACTCCGGGCTTCAGATCCAGGGAAAAGGCCACTTTACCTCCGTTCATCAGGGTCTTTACACATTTGCGGCTCACCTGGAACCCGATGGGTCCCTCAATGCCTCCGTCCGTGAAGTCTATGTCGCCGAACTCGGTTTCTGTTACACTCCCGTCGTAAGTCACTGTGAGGCTGATATTCTTTAGCTTGGCGCCCTTAAGAGCCTCTCCGGCCCCTGTCATGGGGGTCTCCCGGTTGATATGCCCCTTCATCTGGGGCTCGCTGCCATCGGGAACTTTATAACCTCTCGGTACCATGGCAGTAAGCGAGGGGAAGCAAGATATGAGCTTATGCCCGAAGAACTCCGCCCATTTGTAGCCGTCTCCGGTAGAGCCTGTCATCGGGTACGAGAGACCTCCTGTGGCGATAATCAGTTTGGGCGCCCCGAAAGTCTCGCCATTCGAGCAGCGGACCTCGAAGCCGGGCCTGATCTCCTCGACCTCACGCTCTGTAAGGAGGGTAACCCCTTGCCTTAGAACTGTTTCCACGATGGTATCCAAGACATCGGACGCCCTGTGGGAATATGGGAAAGCCCTGTCACCTCTTTCAACGATGGTCTCCAGTCCGCTTCTCTCAAGGAAGTCGATCATGTTGTCCGGCGTGAAGTTGAAAAACGCCGGCTTGACAAAGTTCGGATTGGTACGTATGTGCTTTGAGAACTCGTTCCACGGCTTGGCGTTAGTGAAATTGCACCGTCCTTTTCCTGTGAACAGGATCTTGCGTCCAGGACGAGGCATCTTCTCAAGAATTGTGATTCTGGCACCAGGAAGGGTTTTCGTCGCACCGTAAGCTGCCATCAGACCGGCAGCTCCTCCACCTATAATAAGAATATCGGATATCATATTTTTCTGATGCTTTCGCGAATTTAGCCTTATCTTCCGAAAAAATCATTATATTTGCAATCCATTTCCATGAGAAATGTAGACAAGCCACTTTAGCTCAGCGGTAGAGCAGCGCATTCGTAACGCGCAGGTCGGGAGTTCAAATCTGCCAAGTGGCTCACAATTCTTTAATTATATCCCTTAGCAATCCGTTGAAATCGATGGTATTGTCCGGCTTTGGAGAATAGCCGAGCAATGCCACTACAAGTCTCTTGGATGGTACCATGTAAATCTGTTGACCGTCATGGCCATTGCAGGAGTACATGTCCTCAGGGACATCAGGAAGGGAACCGTCTCTATTGAGCCAGAAGAAAGAACCATAGCCTCCATCGCTTGCGGAGGCAGGGGTTACAGTATATTCCACCCATCCTTCAGGCAAAACCCGTTTTCCGTCCACCACTCCATCGTCGAGATACATTTGCCCGAAGCGGGCGAATTCCCTCGCCGTGATGTATAAGTAAGAGGATCCGACGGGAGTGCCGCTCATGTCTTGCTCGAAGTAGCCGTTCCTGATTCCTAGAGGGTTGAACAGCCGCTCCCTTATGTACTCATAGAAGTCACTGTCGGACTGAAACTTACCTCTAAGGTACCGCATCACAATATTAGTGCTGCCGCTGGAATAATACCAAAAGGTTCCCGGATCGTGAGCCAAAGGTTTGGAAAGGGCGTAAAGCCCCATGTCCTTCTCCCGGTGGAGCATAAGGTTAACATCAGAACGGTTGCCATAGTCCTCATTCCACTCAAGGCCGCTTTGCATCTGCATCAAGTCGTTGAGTGTGATGGTTTTCCTTTCATCATTACGCCACTGTGGTATATCCATCGGGGCATATATATCCACAAGCGAATCACCAGCCATCACTCCAGCCAGGGCGTTCGTGAAACTCTTAGCCATACTCCAGCTCAGGAGCGGCATGTCGGCGGTGATGCCTTCTTTGTAGCGTTCAGCGACCACCTCTCCATTATGAAGAACCACAAACGCGAAGGGAGTGCCTCGATATGCCTTGTCGTCCACCAAGGCTTTGGCGATATGTTCCAGTCTTGAGATAAGCTCTTTGTCGCCGGACACGGCTGTGTCAGGTATCTCAGCCTCCACCGGAAGGGGAAACTTGTCTGCTTTGAGTTCTTCCACTTTTTCCCCACGGAGCAGTGTCACTCCACAGCCCTCACGGAAAACAGCTGTGGATTTCCCCCACAGGAAGCGGCTTGTCACGGTCTTGTTCTCATAGTCCACCTTATTGGCGACATGGGTGATAAATGAGAAATCCAAATCAAGGTTCTCCACTTCAGAAGCGTTTCTTCCAGAGACGAATACCGCCGAAGCAAGGTTTTTAGCGGCATAACCGGTGATGATAGGCATCAATCTGTCCAGATAGACGCAGCCGAAGACCAGACCAATCACCAGGATTCCCAGAGCGGCTTTAAAGGCTTTTTTGATTGCGGGGTTCATAACTATTTTGCTTTCTCAAATGTGTCCAAAAACCGGTTGGCTAGTTTTGCGTTATCCTGACTCGGACGAAGCATGCGCCACGCACCATAGATGCCTAAAATTGCGAAAATAAGAGCGATCCATCCGATACCTTCAGAGATGAGCCATCCCAGCATGGCCCAGATGATCACAAGCGAGCATGCCACGTAAATGCCCACATTGGTGTTCTTGTTGCCTTCTTTAAGTGAGGCGGCATAGCGGTGGATATCCTCTCCGTCGGGTGTGGTCCCGACAATTCCGGCATCTTCCAATGAGCAGGAGATATATTTTGTCTTAAATCTTGTGGACCTGTCCAGAAAAAGATCGCATCCGGAGGAGGCCTCCGGGAGTTCCGAATCGACAATCTCATTGGGTCTGAGCACCTTCCCGTATTTAGCCATCTCGGTTTTGATCCCGCCTAGCACGGTGCCGAATGGTTTCTCAGTCTCGAATAGCCTCATTCCGGCGTCCATCATCTGGGTTGTCTTGTCTATCATCACTATAAGATTAGATTATAAAATTACATAAAAAGTTGGAATTGACGAGGAGTCATACCTGTCGCTTTCAGGAAGTATCTTCCGAAATAAGAAGCATTTGGAAAACTCATAAGGTTGCTGACCTGCTGGACATTATATTCCCCACCGCTTAGAAGGAGTCTAGCTCCGGCGATTACATATTCCCGTATGATCTCTGTGGCTACTCTTCCGGATTGCTCACTGACTATCCTGGAAAGGTATTTAGGGGTGACGCACAATTCTTTCGCATAGAATTCCAAGTCCCGGTGCCTGTCACAATTCTTCTGCACGGAGGCTATGAACTGGCGGAGGATAGTGGGCCTCCTGCCGGAAGGTCTCCTGCTGCCGCTTCTCTCCAATATAATTCTCGCGATACCTCCGGCTATGACCTTGGCGAAACCCTCCACAATGTCCTCTTTAAATGAATAGTCAGGACCTCCCTCAGCCACATGTTGGACTACCCTGAGCAGTTGGAGATGCCTGTCCATTCGCCCGGGGTCCACGGGCAGCAGAAGGGGAGTGTAAGTGGCTGCACTAATGATTCTGGAGGGACGTGAAGTGGCGGGAATGATGCTTCCGGCATCGCTGTAAGCTATTATGAAAAAGCGTGTCCCGGCTTGATAGCTGAGCGAGTCCAGGACAATACCGGACGCGGCGAGGAAGATGGAACAGCCCTCGATCCTGTATTCTTTAAGATTGATAATGATGTCTACTCTCCCGGATTCGACAAACAGGATCGTGTTGAACGCCACCCTGTAGGGGAACTTCATACCGTCGGGCATGAGAGTCCTGGTAGGCTGCCTTTTCCGTAGCTTGGCTGAGATCCCTTCCGGAACCCTGCTATCCAGATTGTCCGAGATTACAACCTCGTCTTTGAGGGATAGGGTTCTGGCCATGGCGGGCACCATGTCAAGTCTCAATGTGCTCACTTTCTCTTTCATGGTGCTAATTTGGGAAAAAAGAACAAAATATCCCCATAATAGGGGCAAAAATGTTCATTTTTCCCACAAAACGCATCTAATTTCCTCGTTTTTTTCCGTTAAAGACCTAAATCGCTTACATTCGCTGCCGTTGTAAAGAAACGGACTATGATAGAGAAGTATTTGGAAAAGACCGCTTTCAGCGGCATGGAGGATTTCCGGGATAATTACCGGCTCAAAGTTCCCGGGAGTTTTAACTTCGCTTATGATGTGATGGATGCCTGGGCTGCCGAGGCACCTGATAAACTGGCGTTGTTATGGACAAATGACCTAGGAGAGTGCCGTAGGTTCTCATTTAGGGACCTGAAGGATATGTCTGACAAGGCCGCATCATATTACATGTCTCTGGGTATTGGAAAGGGCGACAGGGTTATGCTTATTCTTGGTCGCCGTTATGAGTTTTGGGTCACTATGCTGGCGGTTCACAAAATCGGGGCAGTGGCTATCCCGGCGACGCATCTTTTGACGGATCTGGACATCGTCTATAGGATTGAGAAAGCCGGGATTAAGGCTATCGTGTGCGAAGGAGATCCGTATGTCCTCGGAAATGTCTCGAAAGCTGTTCAGAAGTGCGGTCCCAAGTGCACTGTAAAGGCTCTTGTTTGTGTTGGACCGGAGGTTCCTGAAGGTTTCCATAATCTGCATAAGGAATGGGAACAGGCTCCGGTTTTTGTGCGTCCATCTGACAAAGGAAGCAACGACGACGTGATGCTAATGTATTTTACCAGTGGTACTTCCGGGGAGCCGAAGATAGTGGCGCACGATATGACGTACCCTCTCGGACATCTTGTGACAGGATCGTTTTGGCATAATCTCGGACCTGACAGCCTGCATCTGACAATCGCCGACACCGGTTGGGGAAAGGCGGCTTGGGGAAAACTCTATGGCCAGTGGCTCGCTGGCGCCGCGCTATTCGTGTACGACAACGCCCGTTTCAATGCCGAGGAAATACTCAATTTGATCGGGAAGTACAAGATCACTTCGCTTTGCGCCCCACCCACCGCTTTACGTTTCATTATTCAAGAAGATCTTGACCAATACGACCTTTCCTCGCTGAAATATCTTTGCACGGCAGGTGAGGCCCTGAACTCGGTTGTCTATGACACTATGCTCGCGAAAACCGGATTGAAGATACACGAAGGTTACGGGCAGACAGAATCCACCCTCCTTCTCGGGACTTTCCCTTGGATGGAACCGAAGCCCGGCAGTATGGGAATGCCTTCACCGCAGTATGATATCGCTTTGTTGGGACTGGACGGGTCACCTGTTAAAGATGGGGAAGTGGGTGAGATTTGCATCAATGTCAAGAATGGGAAGCCCAGTGGCTTATTCATGGGATATCTCGATGACCCGGAAAGGACCGCTAAGGTTTGGCATGACGGGTGGTACCACACAAGCGATATGGCATGGAGGGATGAGGACGGCTATTTCTGGTTTGTCGGCAGGAACGACGACATCATCAAGACTTCGGGGTACAGGGTAAGCCCGTTCGAAGTTGAGAGCGTCCTGATGATGCATCCGGCTATTGTGGAGTGCGCTGTCACCGGCGTCCCGGATCCCTTGAGGGGCTTCGTTGTCAAGGCTACTGTGGTTCTGACGGAAGCTTACCGCCATATGGCTGGACCAGATCTGGCAAAAGAGATTCAGACCTTCGTCAAAAGCACGACGGCTCCATATAAATATCCTAGAATAGTTGAGTTTGTGGACGAGCTTCCAAAGACGATCAGCGGGAAGATCCGCCGAGTCGAACTCCGGAAATCATAGGTATTTTTTGAAGAACTCCAGGATGGCGTCGCATGTGTCCATGTCTTTGTCTGACCAGCTGTGGTTTCCACCTATAACCTTATAGACCAAGACATCTGCGGCACCTCCTTGGAAATGATGGAGTATCACTTGATTACGTCCCTCTTTCCTAGGCAGGTTGGTGGTAGTCTCACTGACGCATCCGTTTGAAGCGATAATATGGCTTAAGGCAGCCGGGACAGCCATATATGCGCCCCAACCTCCTTCGTTCTCCGGATCGCCTGTCCATTCAGATGTGCGGTCTTCCGTGCCGTGGACTTCCATGAATGGGACCGGTTTTTTGTATTTCAGGGGCATCATTTCCGTCAAAGTGAGGCCCGCGATCGAGGCGATAGCCTTGAATGCCTCCGGCTTTTTCTGGGCTGTCAGGTAGCACATTTCACCTCCGTTTGACATACCTGTCAAGAATGCCTCTTTGTAACCGTGTTTTTTCTTCAGGTGTCTGGAAAGACTCACTATGAAGTCCACATCATCGGTTCGCATGCTCTTTTGGAAAGGATAGCCCACATTCCAGCATTTTTTGCCTTTGGGATCTAGACTTCCATCCGGGTAGCAAATCGCGAATCCATGCCTGTCAGCGGCATCCATAAGCTCAACTTTACCATTTGCGGCAGATCCACCATATCCATGAAGGCAAAGCACCAGCGGGGCTCCTTCTTTTAATCCGGCGGGCGTGTAGAGATAGTACTCCCGGCTCAAGCCTTGATGTTTGAAGGTACCGTGGACGCATCTTTGCTGGATGGCGGTCTGGCCGACAACGGATACTACCGACATTGGCAGAGCAAAGAGGATGACGATAATTGATATTATTGTTTTTCTCATTGTTTTGGAGTTAAAGCTAAGCTTTGAAAGTGACTTCCAGCCCGTCATAGGCTGCTTTCAGGGGCGGAGGAAGTGTGGCGTCCAGCTCAGCCTGCGTCCCGTGAAGTGTGCGGGCCATATGAGTGAGATAGGCAGGCTGTCCTTCTTGAGGAAGGTAACGCTTCTCCCGCAGAAGCATGTGGACTGTACGTTCGACAGTCTTGACGCTTGAATGTGTGAATATCCTGAAATCCTCGTCTCCGTCCATTCCCATCGTCGCCTCCATGACAAGACCTGTTATGGCCTTTCCCTTGGCGTGAGGATCTATGCCGATAAGCCTTGCCGCTATAGCGGGAATGCCTCCTGTGTCAGTGGCGTAAAGAACCCTGACATCCTGTTTCTCGATCAGGTACATGAGAGTCTGCTCCTTGAGGTCTCCTGTGGCGTGGTTCGCCGGAAGGGCCGTTAGGGTCATCCCGCATATCGTCACTTTATCGCCGGTGGAGAGGGGAACTATCTCAGGTACTTTGATGCCGGTTTCTTTGGAAGTCTTATCAAAATCGGCCTTGGCTCTCTCAATCCATGTCGAACCGAGGTGTATGCGTTTGAGCCCGAGCCTCAGGGCTGCCGCTGGATTGTAATGATCGCCGTGGGAGTGGGTGTAGAATATCACCTCGGGTTTTATGCCCTCAGGAAGCATGTCCTCATCCGACGGTGTGAAGTCGATAAGTACTTTGCTGTCAAGCAGGACGCTGGAAAGCCTTCTCAACTCACCTCGATCATCCCTGCCCTTCCAATCGGCCGCTCCAGTGCCGAGGAACCGCATCCTTAACGGGGATCCATCCTCCTCACCATCCTTCAGATGAATGGGAGAGTCACTATTATTCGCGGAAACAGCCGCGGCTGCCGCACATCCCGGCAACACTCCGGCAAATCCGGTAGCCATAGCGGCTCCGGCGCCTATATTCAAGAATTCTCTTCTGTCCATGGTTATTTACAAATATAAGAAAGCGCATGGGAAAAACCATGCGCTTTCTAAATGGTGTTAATTATCCGATAGTTCCTGATCGGGACTAACTGAAGTTGTCGTAGAGGATGCTCTCAGGCGGGACACCGAGACTGTCAAGCAGGTTGTTGACGGCGCCGACCATCATAGGCGGACCGCACATGAAGTACTTGATGTCCTCTGGTGTCTCGTGATCCTTCAGGTAGGTCTCGTACATCACATTGTGAACGAAGCCGGGAGTGTACTTGACACCAGCGGCGTCCGCGGCGGGATCCGGTCTGTCGAGGGCGAGGTAGAACTTGAAGTTCGGGAACTCCCTCTCGATCTCGGCGAAGTCCTCAAGATAGAAGGCCTCGACAAGGGCACGGGCTCCATAGAAGAAGCTGACCTTGCGTCCGGTCTTCAAAGTCTTGAAGAGGTGCATGATATGACTCCTCAGAGGGGCCATACCGGCGCCACCACCCACGAAGATGTACTCTTGCTCCTCGGGATCGTCCTTCGGGAGAAGGAACTCTCCGAACGGACCGCTGATCCACACCTTATCGCCCGGCTTGCGGGTGAAAACATAAGATGAGGCGACTCCCGGAGGAACGGGGAGCATCTTGAACACGCCCCTAGGCTGACTCCTGTCGAAAGGAGGAGTGGCGATACGGACGTTGAGCTTGATGACGTTCTTCTCGGCAGGATACGAGGCCATGGAGTAAGCCCTGATCGTGGGCACAGTGTTCTTTGCTTTGATGCCGAAGAAACCGTATTTCTCCCAATCACCCCTGTACTCGGGCGCCACGTCGATGTCGGCGAAGTCGATGTCGTACTCAGGGATGTCAATCTGGATATACTCACCGGACTTGAAATCGATGTTCTCGCCCTCGGGCAGCTTGACAGTGAACTCCTTGATGAAGGTGGCCACATTGTCGTTGCTGATCACCTCGCACTCGAGTTTCTTGACGCTGAGCGTGGAATCGGGAACCTGGATCTTGACGTTATCCTTGATTTTGACCTGGCAGGCGAGACGATAGCCGTCCTTGATCTGCTTACGGTTGAAGAAGCCTTTCTCTGTGGGAAGGATGCTTCCACCGCCCTCAAGAACCTGGACCTTGCACTGTCCGCAGTTGGCTTTTCCACCGCAAGCGGAGGGAAGGAATATGCCCTGGTCGGCCAAGGTGTGCATAAGGTCGCCTCCGAGAGGAACTTCCATAGTCTTCTTACCTCCGTTGATGTCGATGCTGACAGATCCGGAAGGAGTGAGTTTGGCCTTGATCACAAGGAGGAGGGCCACAAGTATGAGAGTGACGACAACTATTGTCGCGATCGCTCCAATGATAGTGTTGAACATTGCCTAACCTCCTTTTTAAAGTGATATACCCATGAATGTCATCATCGCGATGGCCATGAGGCCGACGGTGATGAATGTGATACCGAGACCCTTGAGGGGAGCGGGAACCTTGCTGTAAGCCATTTTCTCACGTATGGCCGCGAGGGAGACTATGGCGAGGAACCAGCCGATTCCCGAACCGAGAGCGTAGACAGCCGACTCTCCGACATTGGCGAAATCTTTCTGCTGCATGAACAGCGAGCCTCCGAGAATCGCACAGTTGACAGCGATAAGCGGGAGGAAGATTCCGAGGGCGGAATATAGGGACGGGCTGAATTTCTCAACGACCATCTCAACTATCTGGACGATGGCGGCGATCACGGCGATGAAGATGATGAAGCTGAGGAAGCTCAGGTCGACACCTTTGATCAACGCATCGGGCGCCAGGACATATTTGTTCAGCAAATAGTTGATGGGGAGGGTCACGAGCAGGACGAAGATGACAGCGACACCAAGGCCAGCGGCCGTCTTCACATTCTTCGACACCGCCAGGTATGAGCACATACCCAGGAAGTATGCGAAGATCATGTTGTCAACGAAGATTGACTTGACGAATAAGCTGATGTATTCCATAACCTTGATGTTTAATTATTTCTCCTGCAGGTCTTTCTGGATGCTCCTCTGAACCCACACGATGCATCCCAAAAGGATGAGGGCGAAAGGCGGGAGGATGACCAGGTTGTTAGGCACATATCCGAGCCAATTGAGGATGTCGACCCCGAAGAGGGTGCCGCTTCCGAGAAGCTCGCGGAAGAATGCCACGATAATGAGGATCATGCCGTAACCGGCACCATTGGCCACACCGTCCAGGAACGAAGGCCAAGGCTTATTACCGAGGGCGAAAGCCTCGATGCGGCCCATGACAATACAGTTCGTGATGATAAGGCCGATATAGACAGACAGCTGCTTGTCGATGGCATAGGTGGCCTCAAAGGACTTGAGTACCTGATCCACAAGGATAACCATCATGGCGACGACCACCAACTGGACGATGATACGCACACGGCTAGGGATTGTGTTACGCAGCAGCGAGAGAATCAAGCTGGAGATTCCGCAAACCACTATGACCGACAGGGCCATGACAAGCGCTCCTTTCAGGGTGACAGTGACTGCCAGCGAAGAGCAGATACCGAGGACAAGGACGGTGATGGGGTTGCCCTTGAAAATCGGATTCAGGATTGTTTCTTTCAATTTAGCGTCCATGATTATTCCTCCTCGGTTTTATTGTTGACGGCTCCTTTAAAGTAAGCGGAATAGGCGCCGAGCCAAGTGTCGATGGCGGCGTCGAGACCGTTGGAAGTCATCGTGGCTCCGGTGATAGCGTCAATCATATTGTCGGTCACTGATTTGCCGTCAGGATTCTTGGGGGCTCCACCCTTCACGATGTCGAAAACATTAGCGGTGGTGAAGTCGGCTTTCTCGCCTTCGAACTCAGCCTGGAAGGCCGGGTCGTCCTTGATCTTGGCGCCGAGACCGGCGGTCTCGCTCTCGTGATCGAAGTAAGCACCCTTGATTGTGGTTGAGCCAGGCTCAAACGCTATGTAGCCCCAAACGGGACCCCAAAGGCCTGCTCCATAGACAGGAACCACGGTTGTGCCGTTCTTGAATATGAACACGGGGATCTCAGCGTCACTACCGTCTTTGATCTTGTAGTTCTGCTTCTTGAGATCCTTGGGAGAAAAGACCTTTCCGCGCTCGAGGTCAGCGATCTTCTTCCCGTCAACTCCGACGGTGAAAGCCTGCTCGATCTGCTCGTCGTACTTGGCCAGGACGGCGGTATTGCCACTCTTTTGAAGCTCAGCCTTGGTGGCGAACTTGGCGGCGGTCAACATCTGGGAGATGGTGTCAGCCTTCTCGTTGGCTTCCTGCTTGGCTTTCAAGCCTTGGGAAACGAAAGCCAGGATCGCGGCGACCAAAGTGACTATGATGGTCGTGTAAATGACCGTATATGTGTTACTGTTGGTATTCATATCCTTATACAATTAAGCGATCGAGACTTTCTTCGCCCTTCTCTTTGTGGCGCTGGATGTGACGCAATGGTCAATCAGCGGAGCGAAGGTGTTCATAAGAAGAATGGCCAGCATCATTCCCTCGGCGTAACCGGGGTTGAAGAGCCTGACAGTGATGCAGAGGGCTCCGACAAGGAATCCGTAGATCCATTTGCCGCATTCAGTCTGGGCTGAAGTGACGGGATCAGTAGCCATGAAGACCG
>ONSC01000118.1 GCA_900320365.1 uncultured Bacteroidales bacterium | reverse complement strand
CCCACCGAATTCGCCAAAGAGATTGAGATCCGTGATTACGACCGCCTGTTCACGAAAGAGGACATGAACTCGATCCCAGAGGACAAGGATTACAAGGACTTCCTCAACCCCGAATCACTCAAGGTTCTGACCGGATACGCTGAGCCGGCTCTTCTGGAAGATAGATCCGGAATCGCAGTCCAGTTCGAGCGTACAGGGTACTATTTCAAGGATTCTGACAGCACACCTGAGAAAGCCGTGTTCAACAAGACCACTGCCCTCAAGGACTCTTACAAACCAGAATAAAACACTCCGATGAACCTGCCGCTCTTCATAGCTGGAAGGTACCTGTTCGCGAAGAAGTCTCACAATGTGATCAACATCATCTCCGCGATCAGCGCCATCGGCATGGCTATCGGCACGGCAGCCCTTATCATCATACTATCGATCTACAACGGCTTCGATGAGCTGGTCAAATCGACTCTCAGCAATGTGGAGCCCGACATCATGATCTCTCCAGCAAAGGGGAAAGTGTTCGTCCCGGATGATGGATTGATAGCTCAAGTCGCTTCTCTTCCAGGAGTGAAACACTGTCATAAAACCTTGGAGGAGAACGTCTTCGTGGACTATGATGAGCATCAGGGAGTGGCAAAGGCAAAAGGAGTCGATGAGGAATATGAGAAAGACTCTCCCCTCATCGGTCACATGACAACCGGGGAATTCTCGCTCCACAAAGGCGAGATTCCACAAATGGTCGCTGGAGCCGGACTAGCGTACAAAATGGGAATGAATCCGGCTTTCCTATCGTCGGCCATCATATATTTCCCGGCAAGAGACAGGAATTTCTCTTTGGCGAATCCTGCGGCGTCAATAGAGTCCGTCAGCATGAGACCAGCGGGTATATTCACTGTCAATCAGCAGATTGATGAAGAATTGATGATCATGCCTCTGGACCAGATGAGACAGCTTCTCGGATACGAGGAGGAGGTCTCTGGAATTGAGATCAGGATGGACGAGGAGGTCTCACAAAAGGACATCAGGAAGACCATAGGAGAGATAAAGGGCATCATGGGGCCCGGATTCAAAGTTCTTGACCGTTTCAGGCAGAACACTTCCCTCTACAAGATGATGCGCTACGAGAAGGCGGCGATATTCCTTATCCTGATATTCATAATAATCATCATCGCTTTCAATATCTTCGGAAGCCTGACGATGCTGATTATCGAGAAAAAGGATGACATCGAGACATTCCGGAGCCTGGGCGCGACAGACAGGACACTCAGGAAAACCTTCACCCTGGAAGGCTGGCTTATATCCCTGCTTGGACTCGCGGCTGGTCTGGTTATAGGGACGGGATTCGCTCTCCTCCAGCAGAAATTCGGCTTTATCAAGATGCCTGGGAATTTCCTTGTTAGCGCCTACCCGGTGATAGTGAAATGGAGCGACATCCTGCTTACGATAGCGGGAGTCGCCCTTATAGGTTATCTTATCGCTTTACTTCCGGTGAAGAACAATATCACCGCCGAGACCAGGTGACTTCATCCCTGGTACCATTATTGGCCACCACTCTGAAAGAGTCAGAGTCAGTTTTCATACGGATACCCGGGAAAGTCCAAATTACTCCGGTATCCTCACCCGAACTGGTCTTTTTTGTCACAAGCTTGCCGTTCTGGTACAAGGACAAACTCTTGGCATTGCTGTAGACCTTTATGGAGAACTCCTGTCCGGCAGGTCTGGACCTAAGACGCCTGGAAGTGATGTACACTGTCGTCTCTTTCCTGTTCCATAAAGATTTATAGAGATAGAACACATCCTTCTTTGTCTGCCGGTCACGAGTGACCAATCCCTTGTCGTTCATATACTTCCGTGACTCATTCGCCACGAAATGCTCCCCATCGGAGGAATCCATGAAACCTTCGTTCCTGTTGGCTACAGGAAAATCGAACATTACCCAAGCCGAGGTGAAACCCAGCCATGGCATTCTCATGATCTGTCGTACATAAGCCTCATGGAGCATATTGCCATACTCCTCATAATGACGAGAGTCATCCTCCCTGTCCCTGACAGCCTTGGCAGGATCCCATACATGGCAGAAAGGATTGATCCCGGCGCCATACTCGGAAAGACTCACAGGGCCGCCACGGCGCTCCTTGACATCATTGAGCTCTGATGTCAATCCGCTGAAATCGTTCGGCGTCTGATACCAGCCAAGATATATATTCTGGGAGCAGAAATCCCCGGCAAGGCCAGGGTAACCTTCCCTCTTCAGGCGGGAATCGTCAGTGAATCCGACGAGACGGTAGGGATCCAATCTCTTGGTCAAGTCAAATAAACGTCCTGTCTCAGTCAGCACTTTGGGTGCGTCAAAGGCTCCCTGAAGATCATCGTTATTGCCCCAAGAGTCAAGCTCATTCCACATTCCCCAGAAAACGATGCTGGGATGGTTGTAAAGATTGGTCACCATCTCCTCCATCTGATGGCGGATATTATTGAAATAAGCCTGTTTAGCCCCGGTGCCGCAGACATTGACCCACGGCACCTCTGTCTGAACGACTATTCCCAAAGAATCGCAAAGCCTGTACTCAAGATCATTATGAGGATAATGGGCAAGACGGAGAAAATTAGCTCCAAGCTCTTTGATTATCTTGTAATCCCTGCGGATGTCAGCATCTGTCACAGCGGAGGCTCTCCTGTCAGCATCCTGATGCATGGCGACCCCGTGAAGTTGGTACGGCTGGCCATTTAACAGGAATCCCCTGGCCGGATCCATTTCGTAAGAACGATAACCGATTTTGGCCTCAGCGATGTCAAGCACCCTGCGTCCTTTGAAGACCTCAATCCTGCAGGTGTACAGATACGGATCATGCACACCATTCCAGAAACGGATTCCCGTGGCCTCGAAATCATGCTCAAAATCAGTCTCGGAATTCGGGGCGAGATGAATCTCCCTGTCCGCCTGGTAAGCGAGAGACCCATCCCCTTCCATAAGCAGAACCCTCACGATGACATCCGCGCTTTTGGTCCCGGAATTGACCAGACGGGTCCTCACCCTGGTCTCTACCCTACGTCTGGAGACTTCAGGCGTGGCGCAATGCATACGATACATCCCATATGCCTCAGGGGAAAGATGGACATCATCCATCTCCAACAGCCAGACCGGATTATGTAACCCGCCGTTCTTGTTGAAGTCAGAACTGACGGGAGCCATGCTGAGATCTTCCTTGTTGTCGCAAATGACCTCAATAGTGTTGGAGCCTTTCTTCAGAGCCTCTGAAATATTCACCACGAAAGGTGTGTATCCGCCCTTATGGGAAGCGAGACGCACTCCGTTCACATTAACCGTGGCAGATTGAGCGGCACCCTCGAACAATATATAATGAGGGTGTTTGATTTCACCAGGTCTGAAGTTGAGACGATAGGTGGCCTCTCCCCTGTAGTAACTTGCGGAGTGGCCATCCAACGCATTAAATGAGTGAGGGACAGAGACAGAACTCCACGACGAGCCGTCCTTGCTGAATTCCCAGTTCTTGAGTTGTTCCTGATGTGTTCCTCTAATCTGGGCGTCAAGCCCCTGGGCCACCAGCAGAGATATAGCGGCCAATATCGTCGTGAGCTGTTTGTATCTCATTACTTCTTCTTATAGACTTTCATGTTTCCTACTTCGAGTCCCCAGCAACCATTCTGAACGATGGGCACCGGAACTCCGTCAAGGTTATTCTCATATGCAGGCTCCTTGATAAACGTGTGGGAGTGGCCACCCACAACGATATCAATCCCGCGAGTGTTCTTCACAAGCCTGAAATCGGTGTAAGGCTCATCCTCGTATCCAATATGGGTAAGGGCGATGACCAAATCACATTTTTCTTCCTCCCTGAGGTAGACAGCCCATTTGTTGACCACCTCAGCGTTATCGAAGGCGGGAATCTTGCTGGAAGTCTCTTTAGAAACCAAAGTGGAGATATCAGGCATCAAGCCGATTATTCCTATTCTCATCCCAGCCTTCTTGATGACGGTGCAAGGCTTTACATATTTTCCCATCTCCAATGCGGAGAAGTCATAGTTGGCGCAAACGACAGGGCAATTAAGGTTAGCCAGTCGTCTGGCAAGTTCATCGACACCATTATCGAACTCATGGTTGCCCAAAGTGACGCAATCGTACTTCAGGGCATTGATCAAGTCAATCTCGAGGTCACCTTTGAGAACTGTGAAATAGGAGGTTCCTTGGCTGTAATCTCCCGCGTGAAGCAAGAGGACATTCTTTTTCCCGTCAGCCTTGATGACACTGTCACGGTAGGCGGCACGCTCTATGACTCCACCATGGCCGACATTATCACCCGAACGCTCGGGCTCAACATGGCTATGGGTATCATTGAAGTGCACTATTGTCAGACGCTTCTGAGCATTGGCACCAGTCGTGAAAACCACGGCAAATGCGACAGCCAGAGCCATTAATCGAATACTCCGTCTCATTTCTTGTCCCCCTCCTTGAGGATAGTGATCCATTTCTGATTCTCGAACTCAATCGGCTTGCCGGCCGCTGTCAGGTTCTTGACATAGGCAAGAATTGTGTCATACACCCAACCTTTGCTCTCAATAACTTCCAACGCGTTTTTGGCGATGCTGTAACCATCTCCCCCATCAAGGAGGAAGTTGAGTGTGGCCACTCCATAGACCTTATCGTCATCAATCGGCGCGCCATCCACAAGGGCGGAGATGATCTTTCCATTCTGGGCGACCACCTTGACTCCGCTGACTATCTGGAAAGTGGAGGCTGCCATCTGGTCGAGTATCACTTTGAGATCCTTTCCCTTCAGAGCGACATAACAGAGATTGTTCTTGAATGGGAACATCGACATGATGTCATCGTAAAGGACCTCTCCTTGAGGCATCTCGATACGGACACCGCCACGGTTGAGTATCGCGATATCGACTTTCCTGCCTACACTGTCAGCGGTGGATTTCATAACCACGTCGGCGAACCAGTCATAAAGAGGGCACTCGGGATATGTCCTATCCATGAAAGCTGTGGAATAACCTATCACCTCCTTCACTTGCGCCATCGCAGGCTGGGCTTTGATCATAAGCCTCGCGACTTCAGGTGTGGATCCCTTGCGGTACTTCTTTCCGTTGGGAGCATAATAGACTTTCCCTTTGACATAGCCCATCGCTTCCTCAACGTTTGAGGCATTAGAGGCGACAACCCCTGTCCGGTGACCGTCAACCTGCTCTTTAGACCAGGAGATATCCACCGTCTGTGCGGAGATCCCCACGCATAAAGCCAGGAGTGCGGTAAACAGAATAAATTTTTTCATAAGCATATAATTATTTTTGTTTTAACCAGTTCCAAAGATCTTTGAAAGAAGACTTCTTGCCGAACATCAGGATACCGACCTTGTAAATCTTAGCCGAGAGCCATGCGCAGGCGATGAATGTGAGGAACAGCAATACGATCGAGACGATCAGCTGCCACATAGGCACACCGTAAGGAATCCTGGCCAGCATCACAATTGGAGAAGTGAACGGGATCATCGAGGCCCAGACCACAACAGGGCTGTCGGGGTTCTGGAAAGCCATGAGTATGATCAGATATGCTATCATCAGAGGAATAGTGATCGGCATCTGGAGCTGCTGGGTGTCCTCAACGCTCTCGACAGCCGAGCCTATGGCGGCGTAGAGGGAGGCGTACAGCAGGTAGCCGAGGATGAAGAAGATAAGGAATGATATGATCAACTTCGTCCAAGGAATATTCGACAAAGTGGCCATGACAGTCTGCAAACCGCCAGGCTGGTTATCGATGACGTCAGTGGTGGCAGTCGTGTCAGTCGCGGCGACAACTCCACCGATGGCTTCCATCTGTTCAGGGGTCATACCGACGGTCTGAGCCATCATCTGGGGATCCCCAGAGAAGCTCTTAAGCATATCCTTGCCGATGAACATGCTTGCCGCCGAGGTGAGGATAACCGTCAGCACAATCCATAGCAGGAACTGAGTCAACGCCACGAGAGCGATTCCGATTATCTTGCCGAACATGAGGTCCACCGCCTTGACTGAGGAAATCAGGACCTCTACGACCCTGCTGGATTTTTCCTCAATCACGCTGGACATCACCTGTCCTCCAAACATCATGATGAACATCCATATGATGATTCCCAATAACATGGAAACAATCATGTAAATACCTGATTCAGAGACATTCTCCTTTCCAGACTCATCGAGGGTATACTCTGTCACCTTGACATTGGACTTGACATCTTCCATGATCTGTGGAAGATTGTCGATGCCATATTGGGCGATGCGGTACTCTTCCACAGCGTCATCGACCTTATCGGAAAGACCTCCCGTGAACTCCACTCCAAGCGGATCCTTCGAATATGCCTGGACTGAGACTGTCTTCTTTACAGTATCGAGAGGAGACACCACGACCAACGCATCCTTGCCATAATCCTTGAGGTGAGCCTTGATTGAATCAGGAACCTCGGATGAATAATCAGTATATGTGACCCTGTCACCGCTCTCCAGATGCGACATCACAATGCCGGACTGGTCCACCACGGCCACATCCATCTTCCTCTCCTTGGTGTTGCCCATGATGAGAAAAACCACGACCATCATGGCGGCGAAAAGGATAGGCACCACGAAGGTGGTCACAAGGAACGACTTCTTCTTGACACGGGTGGTATACTCCCGGGAGATGACTGTTTTAATAATCCTGAAATCCATGATTAAGCCTCCTCTGTCACTAGTTTGATGAAAATGTCGTTCATCCTGGGGATGAGTTCCTTAAATGAGTTGATCATGACTCCCTCTGAGAGGAGCGAGCTGAGGACTTCATTGGAAGATACTCCCGGCTCTAGAGAAAGGACGGCAGTGTGCCTTCCAACGTTATTCTCATCCGAGAGAACCTTGAACACTCCTTCCGCACCTTCGACAGGCTGCTCACCTGTGTAAATCAGCTCGATGTTGTTGTTTCCGTAATGACGGCGGATCTCATCGACCCCACCTGTAACGACCAGCTTGGACTTATTGAGGAGGGCGATATCGTCGCAAAGCTCCTCTACAGACTCCATATTGTGGGTCGACAGGATTATTGTGGATCCTTCCTCATTGAGTCTCAATATCTCCTTGCGGATCAGTTCCGCATTAACCGGGTCAAATCCGGAGAACGGCTCATCAAGAATCATCAACGAGGGCTTGTGGACCACGGTCGTGATGAACTGGACTTTCTGGGCCATACCCTTTGAGAGTTCCTCGACCTTCTTCTTCCACCAGTCTTGGATTCCAAAACGGATAAACCACTGTTTCAGCTCCTTGCGGGCGTCGGCGGCGCTCATACCCTTCAGTTGGGCGAGATACATGGCCTGGTCGCCGACTTCCATCTTACGGTACAATCCCCTTTCCTCAGGAAGGTAACCAATCTTCTCGACATCAGATTGCGTGATTGGACGCCCGTCGAACAAGACCTCTCCGCTATTAGGGATCGTTATCCTGTTGATTATACGGATAAGAGTGGTCTTGCCTGCACCGTTAGGTCCGAGAAGACCGAAGATCTTCCCCCTAGGAATATCAACGG
>ONSC01000112.1 GCA_900320365.1 uncultured Bacteroidales bacterium | reverse complement strand
ACAGATGCGCAGGGTTTGGTCAGCGTGTCCGCAGTAAATGCAGGGACGATCAAAATGGGCCTTGCAGCGGAGCAGTTCGTCAACACCAGTGAAAACTTCCGGAATGTCATCTTCGAAGTGACTGACGGTTTCCTTACGATCGAGCCCGTCCGTGCGGAAGTGACGATCATCGGAAATACCGAAAGCAAGGTGTATGACGGAAAAGAGCATCGCGCGTACGGGTACGAGGTACAGATCGACGGATCACTTTACACGAAGGATGACTTTGTATTTACTCCGTCCGCCCAGGCAGAGCTTGCAGACGGTGTCGTATGTGCATCCCGTACAGATGCGGGTAAAACGCAGATGGGCCTTGCGGCGGATCAGTTCGCCAACATCAGCACCAACTTCTCTGAGGTGGAACCAGACAACTTCAGAATCTGCTCTATCACAGCTATCGCATTATCTGTCAATCCCTTTCCTCTCATCTCCTCCTCCACTGCCTCGAGACCGATCTTGTCAAGTTTATCGATAGCTACAGTTATATCAACAACCTTGTCAGGGAAACCGCAAATCTCAGCGAATCCCGTCAAAACCTTGCGGTTGTTGATCTTCACCAGCACCCTCACGTCCAAGAGAGAGAACACCCGGTCAACAATCTGGACCAACTCCAGCTCATTAACCTGAGACCTGGATCCGATCACATCGACATCGCATTGATAGAACTCACGATAACGCCCCTTCTGAGGACGATCCGCCCTCCAAACAGGCTGGATCTGGAACCTCTTGAAAGGAAATGAGATATCGTTCTGATGCTGTACCACGAACCGGGCGAAAGGCACGGTGAGATCGTAGCGCAAGCCCTTCTCACATACCTCTTTGGACAAGGCTACGGAATTGACCGCACCATCGGAGTCCTTGAAAGAGTCGAAGTCAACTTTCCCGAAAGCGTCTCCGGAATTAAGTACCCGGAAAAGAAGTTTGTCCCCCTCCTCGCCGTATTTCCCGAGAAGGGTGGACAGGTTCTCCATCGCAGGAGTCTCAATCTGGGAATATCCGAAAGTACGGAACACTCCCTTTATCGTGTCGAAAATATAATTTCGGCCAGCCATTTCCTGCTGGCCGAAATCTCTAGTTCCTTTAGGTATGGAAGGTTTCATTACAAAATCTGGGCTCCGCACCCGTCAAGGGCGCCGAAGAGGTCATAAGCTTCGAAGAATGGATACTTGTTGGCAAACATGGACACTCGAGTGATCTCTGTTCCCTGCTGGTTGATACCGAAGGCGCGGCGAACCTGGTTGGCCGCTGAATTGGCGTTGTAGCTGGAGGAAGAGACCTTCTCAAGATTGGCGAAACCCTTCAGGTAAGGCTGGTTGATCTTAGAGACGAAATTCTTGTCGGTAAGCTCCACATTGCCCGACTCATTGATTCCGTCAACATCCTCAAACTCATCGCATTTGACCGGAAGCCACATGTATGACTGTGAAGGGATGATCATATCGGCAACGTTCATGAAAAACTGGTTGTCGACAACGTTGAGTTTGCGTTTCGCGTCAACCTCCTTGTTGGAATCGTGATGAGCGTAGCTGATAGCGCCAAGGTTGGAGCATCCGAAGATATTGTCGTGGACATCGGAGTCGACACGTGACATGAACTCATATCCGTAACCCATATCCTCCATGATCTTGTCACGACACCAGCTGAAAAGAACGGTGTTGTGGTGGAAATCCACATAGCACTCGTTGGCGTCCCTGGTCATTGAATCAATCCTGCATGATGAGTAGTTGTTGGCCACAAAGACATTATTGTAGACCTCCCAATCGCCACCCTTGCTCATCAACTGGATGCCAAAATACACAGCGTTGGCGAAAACGCAGTTGCGGATAATCAGATGACCCTCGACATGTCCTGTGACGCACTGCCTTTCCTGCGCCGCACCACCCACAGTAGCGATAGAAGGAGAATCGCCGGGCATAAGCTTACGCCCAGTGAGGCAACCCTCGGGCCAACCGGCGACGGGATCCTCGCTCGGAGCGCAGTAAAGGGCCTGCTCGCCACGGTCAACTGAGAAACCGTCAACCATAACGACCTTGTTGCGGCTTCCTGTCACCTCGAGATTGATGCTTGCCTTGGTGCCATTCTTGGACACGTGGCTGGGATTGGTCTGGATATATGTCTTATGGACATAAGGATCCCTCTCAGAGAAGTCCTCGGTGTAACCTCCGACCAGCGAGACATACTTTTTGATCTCGATGAATCCCTGGTCGAGTGTGCCGGTGTAATTACCTTCAGCGACGCAGATCACATCTCCGTCACTGGCCTCGTCAAGAGCCTTCTGGACGTTCTTCAAAGGAGTCTCGGGAGACTTTCCGTCATTCTTGTTGGAACCGGAAGTGGCGACATACCAAGTCGATCCGTTTCCAGCCTTGACAGAAGAACTCCTGCCCTCAGGAACCTTTGAGGAACCTGATTTCGAGCCTCTGGCGCCGGCATTGTCAACGGCGTTCTTGGCACCCTTCTCAACAGCCTTCTCGGCCTTGTCCAAAGTCTTGTGTACGGCCCTGTCGGCGCCCATCTTGATCCTGGTCTCGGCGGCGTTCTTGGCCCTCCTGGTGATGTCATTCAGGATCTGGGCTGAGGCTGGAGCCCCGGTTGAGAGCATCAGCGAAGCACCTAAAACAAGGGTCGCCAACGCCTTCAGGCTTTTGGTTAAAGAAATGTTAGTTTTCATTTTTGAATAGTTTTAATTGTCAAAAAAGTCATATTTGACGCAATTTACTAAAAAAAAGTAGAATTACAAAGGCCATGCCTAGCCCTTGCCTAACTTATGAGACCCTCTATTGCCGAATTTGATTTTTTTAGATAACTTGCGAAGTTTTTAATCAATTGGGAAAATGAGAAACAACTTCTTCAAATGGGTTCTGGCCGTCATCGTGGGCCTCTTGGTTTGGGGCATAATCAAGGCCATATTCTTCATTATGATGATAGGATCACTTGCCGGAAGCGCTACCTCCAGTAGCGGCAGCTCCTCCCTTCTCCCGAAGGAGGGCATCCTTTTAATGGATATGAGCTCACTTGTGATCACGGAACAGACAACCGAGGGAATGCCCTCAATGTCAATAACTTCCTTAGGTGGCATGGGCAGTGGTAGCGTCAGCGCCCCCATAGGCGTTTATGATGCGGTCCAAGCTATCCACAAGGCTGCCGAGGATCCCGGCGTCAAGCTTATTCTCCTTAAAACCGACAACATAGCGAGCGACCTCACTAACGTGGGCGAGATCCGCAAGGCACTGTCGGAGTTCCGCAAGAGCGGCAAAGCCATAGTCGCTTACGGCGAGGCCTACACGTCAGGAAGTTACTATCTCGCGTCCGTGGCTGACAAGATCTACACGACCAGCCATCATGGAGGGAATAACTTCATGCTCGGCCTCGGAGGCAGGATGATATTCCTGAAAGACCTGCTTGACAAGCTTGGAGTCAACTACCAGCTCATCCGTCACGGAAAGTATAAGAGTGCCGGGGAGATGTACATCTTGAACGCCCCGAGTCCCGAGAATATGGAACAGAATCAGGTGATGGTCAATTCCATGTGGGAAACGATAGCGAAAGAGACCGCTGAGGCGAGAGGAATCAGCGTTGACTCCCTGAACTATTTTATTGACAATCTTTCGATTAACTTCCCTGAGGATATGGTCACCCACAACCTGGCCGACGAGGTTCTCTCTGTCGAGGGGTACAAGGACAAGATGACTGTTCTCGCCGGAAAGGAGAAGTTCAAGGATGTCAAATTCATTCCTTTCAAGGACTATGCGGTCGCTAAAGTCAAGCCCAACACAGCGGCCAAGAAGAAAATCGCCGTCATCTACGCCAACGGCAACATTGTAGAGCAAAATGACCCCAACAACATCTCTGGAGACAGGTTCGCGAATATCATCGCCAAAGTCCGCGCCGACTCGACTGTCAAGGCTGTAGTGCTCAGGGTCAATTCTCCCGGCGGAACCGTCCTGGCGGCCAGCAAGATCAAAGAGGAAATCGATCTGACAAGAGCCGTCAAACCCGTCGTGGCTTCATACGGAGCGTATGCCGCCTCTGGAGGATACTGGATCTCAAATAGTTGCGACCACATTTTCTCCGACGCCACCACGCTCACGGGCTCAATCGGCTGCTTCTCAGCCATTCCTGAGTTCGGAAAGACAGTCAAGAATGTCGCCCACATCAATATAGTGCCGGTCAACTCCCACAAGCATTCTGACATGCTCTCCTTGATGAGACCTTTCAACGAGGAAGAGACCCGCTTGATGCAGGAATATGTCGATGACATATACACCAATTTCGTGACCATCGTGGCTGAGGGCCGTGACATGACTTATGAGGCCGTGGACGAGATCGCCCAGGGCAGGGTCTGGACCGGAGCTGACGCGCTCAATCTCGGACTGGTTGACGAGATTGGCACTCTTGAGGACGCCATCGCTTACGCCGCCTCTCTTGGCGGAGATCCCGATGTGGCAGCCTGGAACGTGACGGGATATCCCAAACCTCTGAGCGTGATGCAGCAGATCATGACCCAGTTGGGAAGCAAGAATCCTGATGCTGAGGAAGTCGTTGAGAATGTTCTGGAAGGCACTCCGATGGAGGGAATAGCCCGTTCATTGCTCCAGTGGCAGAGGACATGGGCCAAAGGCAACGGCCAGCTGGTCTTCGCCCGACTGCCTTTCGAGTTCGAGATTAAATAAGACGGATTTTGATAGCGGTTGCCGCTCCTTCAGCTGAGGGCACCGCGACAGATTCGTCAATACGATAGCCTATCAAAGCATGGACATGGGAGCCTTCGTCAGCAATGACGAGGGCTTTCTCCTTCTGGAAGGCATTGAATTTAAGGTCATTGAATATATCGCTCAGTTTCTTGCGGCGACCTTTCATGCCAAGGGGACGCATCCAGTCTCCTGGTTGCCAGAGACGGATAGTCAAAGGGAACCGGAGATTGGCCACAGTAGTTCCTAACGGCTGTTTCACTTCCTGAATATCAGCGATTTCCACAACGAACTCAACCCCTTCTATTGAGTATTTCCCTGGTCCGGAGACCTCAACTGAACCGCTTGACAAAAGATTTCCACCTTCACGGGAGACGGCCTCAACTGTGATAGACCCACGGGAAGTCCGGGCGAGGTGGGTCTGTGAATGGAACTCCCTCCCACTGAAAGTGTTCCCGCTCTTGATAAGCTCAATAATATCGCTGATCACCGACTCGTTGAACCCGTACGGCTCCAACAACCTGTACAGCAGGTACTCCCAATGAGGCGCCTCCACCAACGGAGCCAACTGGATTGTATTACCCGACATAACCTCTGGCTTCAAGCCGGAGACAAAATCATCCGCTATTTCCTGGACCTGGGAGAAACGCCTCATATCGGCATTGAGAGAGTCCAGGAAGGATGGATTGACCTTCCCGAAAAGGGGGAATACCTCATTCCGGATGAGATTCCTCTTATAGGCTGAATCAGCGTTCGTGCTGTCCTCCCGCCACTGAAGACCTTTTGACAAGGCATATTCCCTAATTTCTTCCCTGGAGAAACCCAACATGGGCCGGATCAAGGAAGCTGATGATCCGGGCAATGGGGACACCTTCCGCATTCCAAGAGCGCCTTTAAGTCCTGTCCCACGTAACAAATTAAGGATCAATGTCTCGGCATTATCATTGGCATTATGTGCCACCGCCAACGCCGCGAAACCTTTCTCCTCACAAAGAGAAGCGAACCAAGCATACCGTAGCTCCCTGGCGGCCATCTCCACGCTGATTCCATGATCTGAGGCATATCCCTCGGTGTCGAAATCCTTCTTAAAGAAGCGGAGCCCATGAGCCTCGGCCCATTTCCTGACAAAAGCCTCGTCGGCGTCACTCTCCTCTCCTCTTAAGTGGAAATTACAATGAGCCAAAGAGATAGCATACTTGTGCGGAGACTCCAGAAACAGATTCGCCATAACCATGGAGTCAATCCCTCCGCTCACAGCTAGAAGGACCGCCCCTCCATCACAGGGAAGCGACCCGTCAAGACATCTGTCAAAACGGTCCCGCATATCCCGAGACTATTTCTTGTTCGTGAATGAGTAAGTGAATCCGAACTGCATGAATTCCTTTAGCTGAACAGTCCTGTGGCCGTTAGGGAACTTCTCGTCGATAATGAGGATAGTATCGTCGTAGATAAGGTTCGTGGTCAAGTTCAATGAGAAGAACTTGCTGAACCTCCACTGGATGGTATTGTCCCAGTTGACACGGAAATTCTGCGGATTCTTAAGGTAATTGGAGAAGAGGATCAAGTTGCTGTTGACGTCGAACTTATTGTTGATCTGGAACTTCACGTTAGTCGTTAGCTGGGCTCCCAAAGCGAATGTCAGAGGCCTGTAGTAATCACCGGTGATGAAATAGACGCCGGCTTCATCCTTCTTGTCCGGATACTGGGCTGTGTCCTCGTACTGACTCTTCCTGGTCATACCGTAGTTCTTCCTGAGCTTCTCATTGCCCACGATCGTGGTGCTTCCGGTCAAGGGGGCGAAGTTAACTGTCAACCACTTGTTAGGAACCCAAGCGATACCAAGACCCAGTGTCATAGTAGCGGGCGAGAAGAAGCCGGATTTCAAGATCCTGGCGTCCCTCCACTGCTTCGGCGTAGGCTCCTCGTCGGCCTCAACCGCCGGTGTCGGATAGTTCCATCCGTTGGAGGTCTGGTTCAGGAAAGTGAAATTCGCGGTGTAGTTCAACTTCTCCTTGACTTTATATCCCCAAGTGCTGGTAAAGAACGTCCTGTCGACATTCTTTTGGACAATAGGCTTATCCTGGGAGTAGAGGAAACCATAGTCAAATTCCAGATGGTTTTTCCAATACTTCTTGCCCCTTTCCCAATTGGCGTCTCCTCGGATGATGGAGTTGAGAGTGTAGTTGTTGTTTCCTCCAGCGGCCCAGCTTGTGAAACTGGTTTGAGCGAAATTCAGCGTGGTTTTCAGCGTGTTGGTCCAATACACCGGCTTCGGAGGAACCACGACCACCTCCGGGGTGTCGGCCAGCGCCTGAGCCGCCTCAGCGGCAGCCGCCTGCGCGTCTTTCTTTGTCTTGTCATCCTGCCCATAAGCCACCATGCTGAATGACATGGCCAAGATAACCAAGGAATATTCAAGAATACGTCTCATAAATCCTTCCTTATATTACTACCAGGTCTAGTAAGAGATGGCGAAAACCACCCTTTGCTTCGACGGCTTACCGGAGAAGATGTCCTTCCCCTCCTCCTCACACACGAAGCTGTCCACGGGGATGCACCTGATAGTGGCTTTGGTGGCATCCTTGATCGCTTGTTCGGTCTCGGCGGTCCCGTCCCAATGACAGAGAAGGAACTTCCCGGTGCCGATCTTCCGCTGGAATTCCTCCCAATCGTCGCATTTCTCAACATTCGAGGCCCTGAAATCAAAGGCCTTTTTGTAGATGCTCGCCTGGATGTCGTCCAGCAGGGAAGCAATAGACTTGTCAAGTCCCTCGAGGGCGACAGTCTGCTTCTCAAGAGTGTCTCTGCGGTGCACCTCGACAGTTCCATTATCAAGGTCACGAGGCCCCATGGCCAGTCTGACAGGGACGCCCTTCAGCTCCCACTCCGCAAATTTGAAGCCAGG
>ONSC01000049.1 GCA_900320365.1 uncultured Bacteroidales bacterium | reverse complement strand
TCCCAGGTCAGGGAGAAACTGGTGAAACTCTCAGAAGCCACTCTTGGCTTGCCATAGAGGTGGGCGGCTGACTCGGTGGGTTCAATGGGTTTGAAGTCCAGGTCGCCGACATAGCCCTCGGTGAAAGGCTGCCAGAACTCGCACATCGGAACATCGGCGTATTTGAAATACTCAATCGGATCCATGGTGACCACGTCGCTTCCGGCGGTCTCGTACTGGACCTCGAGACCTTTCCCATGGGCCAGGTCGGTCATCCTCTTGAAGAAGTTCTCCACATAGAGGCCATTGGCTGTCCGTCTCCAGTCAATCAGGAAACGACTCGTCTCCTCCTGGCTGTCGAGCACATAGCCCATAAGGGCGGGAAGCTTTTCGATAAGGGAATATCCGGCGGCGTCCTTGAAATCCTTCTCCATTGTGTCTGTCCAGGTCTGAGTGTTACACTCCCAGCTGTCCATCAACATTCCTTTGGCTTTTCCGCCCAGGGGACCATCCTGGAGCATTCCGACGTAATTCGCGAACTGGATTTCGGCTCCCTTGGGATCGAACTTGCTGCACTCCCAGCCAGTGGCTTCAGGAGTAGCGGGAGCATTGCGTTTTCCGAAATTGACATGGCCGAACCTCAGGACTGTCCAAGTGCCTTGTGGGCAGTCTCCCGCGGGAGCAGTCCAGTCAAGGTGTCCGTCAGGGCTGAGTTTATCAGTTATGTCGATGATGTCCTTTGTCTTGACAAACGCCAGCGGATTCTGCTCTGTGTGCTGCTGGAAGGGTTCTTTTGCGATCAGGGTCCATCCTGCCTCGCCTCTCCAGCTGTTCTTCCTCGCGGCGGACCAGAAGCGAACGAAGCGAATGGTCGCGGGATGGGCATTGGTCAGTGTAAAGGTGTAACTTTCAGCGCCTTCCACCTCGTTACATGCGAACACCATATTGTTCACACCGCCATCCTGCCAGTTGCTCATCGGAAGGTCAGCGTCTACGAGGGTTTTCTCTTCGCCATCCTTGGTCGCGGTCAGCTTGACATGTATTCCCGGATTGTAGCAGAAATTGTGTGAGAAAGCGCCCACAGGGGGGAGTTCCAGGGTGCGGATCACTTCTCCTTTCGGTAGGGTGAAAGTGACGGTGCTGGTTGTCCCGGGCTGTAGCTGGACATTCTTCTCACCGCCTTCAAAGACTGTTTTCCAGTCATCGGAGGCCTTTATTGATTCTGGTCTCAAGGGTTCTCCAGTGTCTCCCAACGGGGTGGGGAAGGCCAGGACCTTTATGTCGTGATAGTCTCTCCAGGGCTCGTCGGAAGGCTGGCCTTTCGTGATGACTGTGGCCTTCTCGCCTACTGGAATATCAGTCCTGGACCATATAAGCTGCCTCATGGCGTTCTCAGGCTTAATCCAGGGGCCTCCGGCCATGGACCAGCCGGGGCATGTCTGAACGGTAAGCCGGAGCCCAAGGCTATCTGCTTTTCTACCCACATAGCTGACCATATCTTCCCATTCGGGAGTCAACTGGGTCAAATGGCGGGTTGTTCCGGGCCACATGCCGCCAGAGCCGTGAAACCACTGGACTCCGGAGATTCCAGCATCGGCAATGGCCTGCAGGTCCGCGTCAATGCCTTCACGGGATATGTTCCCGCCGATGAAATGGAACCAAGTCTCGGGATAGAACACTTTCTCCGGCTGCTTGAACGCGGCCTCGTCTTTGGGACTGAAAGGGGCGCCGAGAGTCTCAGCGTCCGGGGCTATACCGACAGGCTGGGCGTTGAGGGTGCCCGCTACCCAAAATGACAATACCGCCGTCAGGGCGGCTGTGCCCAGGCGGCGGTACATATTACTACTGAACATTATCTAGCTTTTTTAGTCTGTTTGTCAGTACATTAAGTGTTTCTTGGAATTATTTTTCCATCCGGCGTCGCTCTTATAGTCGGTGAAATACACCACTAGGTCGGCGTCGCTCTTGTAATCGACGAAATAGATTTTCTTCTTGGCGTCGCTCTTGTACTTAACGAAGTACCAGATGCCCTTGTTGGCGTCAGCGTCGCTCTTGTAGTTGGTTTTGTACACCACAAGGTCAGCGTCACTCTTGTATTTAGTCACATAGACCTTGACTTGCGCGTCACTCTTGTAGTCGCAGCTATAGACAGTCTGCCCCGATGCGGCAACTCCTATCAGAGCCAGAACCAGTGTTATTAATATCTTTTTCATGATGATGAAGTTTTGTTCCTTGTAAATATAGCAAAAATCATGGCAAATGTCATCGCTCAGGAGCGAAGGTGTTTCAAGGATTTTATCAAGGCTGGTGAGCCAAGACTCAGACTGTCCACTCCAAGTTCGCACAGAAACTCAGCGAATTCAGGATTGGAAGCCGCCTCACCGCACACTCCCACCGGTATTCCTTTCTTGTGGGCAGCTTTCACGACCATCTTGACGGCACGGACAACGGCTTCGTCAAGAGGGTCGTAAAGATATGATACAGAGGCGTTTCCCCTGTCCGCAGCCATCACGTACTGGGTCAGGTCATTGGTGCCTATGCTGAAGAAATCAGCCTCTTCCGCGAGAAGGTCAGAAATGAGCGCCGCGGCTGGAGTCTCGATCATCACTCCTATTTCCAAATCGGAAGAAGCGTCGCATTCTCTCACAAGCGCCCTGGTCTGGATGAGTTCCTCAACCCTGGTGACCATCGGGAGCATCATCCTGACCTTGCCGTGCGCGCAGGCACGAAGGATCGCCCGGATCTGTTCTTTGAAGATCTCAGGCAGAGAGAGAGACAACCTTATTCCTCTAATTCCGAGGTAGGGGTTGTCTTCTTTTGGAATATTCAGGCCAGGAGAAGGCTTGTCACCTCCTATGTCCATGGTCCTTATGGTCAGAGGGCGGCCCTGGCAGGCCTCCACGGCTTCTTTGTAAATCTTGTATTGGTCTTCTTCTGAAGGGAGTCCGTCGCGGTCCAGGAACAGGAACTCAGTCCTGAACAGGCCAATACCGTCGGCTCCGCTTTTGATAGCAGCCTCGATGTCTTTGACGGAACCGGCGTTGCCGAAGATTCTCATCCCGTATTTCGTGACCACGCGTCTCATTATTTCAGGAATATCATCTCCCGCAGCCATCCTGTACTTGAATGCTTCAGTCTGGCTATCTGTCGGATTGACAATTACTTCCGAGCTGACGTCGTCGACCAGAAGGAGGTCCCCAGCCTGGATTCCGCTTATGTCTATTCCGGTCACGAATGGGATTCCTTTGCTTCTGGAGATGATGCCCACATGGCTCGTTGGACTGCCTTTCAAGGTGACCAAGGCCCTGACTTTTCCCAGATTCATTTCCACCATATCTGAGGGGAACAATTCCCGGGCTACCACGACAGCGTCATCGGGAAGGTTCTCGAAAGGATTTCCGCATGTTCCCTCGAGAAACTCCACAAGACCTTTGCAGACGTCATTCAAGTCATCTACCCTGGCTTTGAAGTATTCATCCCCAATCTCATTGAACATGCCGGAGATCTCCTCCGCGGCTGCCTTGACGGCTTCCGCGGGCGTCATGCCTTCAGTGACATTTCTCTGGATGGTGTCATGGAGCAGCGGGTCATCAAGAATCTCCAGATGGGCGGAAAACACTTCCGGGGCAGGACTGCTCTCAATATATTCCTTTAAACGTGATGTCTCATGTACGAAGGCTTCATCAAGCGTCCGTCCATCACATCGTCCGGTCTCGTTCCCGCGGTGGAGAATCCAAGCCTTACCTATGGCGAGTGTCCCTTCCATTTTAACCTAAAGGCTTTCCAGAAACCGTGTCACTTCAGCCAACGCTTTCTCCTCGTCCGGTCCAACCGCCTTTACCTCAACCTCTGTCCCTTCCTTCAGCGCCAAGCTTAGAATTGAGAGGATGCTGGATGCGTTGACTGATCTGGCGGCAGTGGACAGCGTGACCTGGGTTCCCGCGAAGGACTTGACGAGTTTGACCAGGTCTCCGGCAGGACGGGCGTGAAGGCCATCTGGCGCCCCGATTGTCACTTTCTTGGCTATCATATCATCTCAGTTTGTCGAATATTCCTTCCGCGTCGGCGGTGTGGCATAGGTAATCTAGGGTGGCCTCGTCTTCCAAGGTGGCGGAGACCTTCGCCAAAAGGTCGAGGTGCTCGTCTCCCTTACCTGCGATTCCCACGATGAGATAAGCCTTTTCGTCACCAAAATCAACACCTTCCGGATATTGAAGGACGGATATTCCACTCCTTAGGACCTTTCCCTTTGCCTCTGAGGTTCCATGCGGGATAGCCACGCCCATGCCCATGTAGGTTGTGGTGAGTCTCTCTCTTTCCAGCATCGATCCTGAATATCCCTTCTCGACATATCCGGATTCCTCCAGAAGCCGCCCCGCACGGAGTATCGCGTCTTCCTTGCTCTCAGAAGGCAAACCGGCGAGCACGTTCCCTTTTATCAAGACGGGAATATCCTTGTTTTTGAGACGGGCGACCAGTTCGTCGAGTTTGGGGTCGGAGATGAAGTTTGTGATCTGGACTACTTCGTGACCATGGATCCTGGCGGCAAGCACACTCTGACATACAACGATGTCCGCATCATCTGGAATGGTGTCGACCGCTGAGTTGACACAGGTTATCCCGCTTATGCCGTTTTTCTGGAGTTTGGCTTTGAATCTGGTGGCTCCCAAGGCGCTGGAGCCCATCCCGGCGTCACAGGCGAAGACGATCTTCCTCACCTCACCAGGAAGGGTTGGGAGAGGTTCTGAACCTTCTTTATCTGTCGCCGCTTCTTCCTCGCCTTGGAAATCAGGCTTTGCCTTTATCATCGGAATGGCCAGCAGGAAGGAGATAGCGGTTCCGATGAGGACTCCCAGGATACCGATGAACAATCTGCCCTTAGGAGACATCAAAATGATGGAAATCAGGCTTCCGGGGGAGGCCGGTGCCACCAGTCCGAATCCTGTCAATGTGAAGAACAGGAGTGAGCAGATGTTGCCGGTCATCACGGCGAGAAGCAGAACTGGCCTGGCTAGGACATAAGGGAAATATATCTCATGGATTCCTCCGAATAGCTGGATCACGGCGGCTCCTGGGGCGGCGTCCTTGGTCATTCCCTTGCCGAATGCCCAGCAGGCCAGCAGGATTCCCAGTCCAGGGCCAGGATTTGGATCTACGAGGAATAACATGGACTGGCCCATTTCCGCCGCTTGTTGTATTCCCAGGGGAGTCATTATACCGTGATTCACGGCATTGTTGAGGAACAGTACCTTAGCTGGATCCACAAGCACGGCCAAGAGGGGATTCATCTTGTGGGCGAGCATCCAGTCGACTCCCGAGCTTAGAAGCTTAGTGAGAGAATCGACCACGTTGCCGATGACGAGATATCCGGAGACCGCCAGTATCATGGCGATGATGCCTAAGGAGAAGTTGTCCACAAGCATCTCGAATCCGGCTCCCACTTTTCCCTCCACCAGTTTGTCGAACCGCTTTACGCACCAGCCGGCCAACGGACCCATAATCATGGCTCCAAGGAACATGGGAGTTTCGGTGCCGATGATGACGCCCATGGCGGCTACCGCTCCGGCCACTCCTCCTCTGTATCCACAGACATTCTTTCCGGCGGTGAACGCTATGAGAGTTGGCAGGAGGTACTTGAGCATGGGCGAGACCATCTTGGCGATACTCTCGTTAGGCCACCATCCTCCGGGGATGAAGAGGGCGGTGATTAGACCCCATGCGATGAACGCGCCGATATTCGGCATGACCATCGCGCTCAGGCTCCGCCCGAATCTCTGTATCTGCTCTCTCATTAAGAAGATGTTAGTCGTAGGCGACGTACCACTGTTCCTCGCCGAATGGGACTAGTTTGTCACCGACTTTACGCAGCCCCATAAGATTAATGCTCTCAGGGGCGGGATGGTTGATCCATATGATCGGGTTATCCTGAGGGTCGAGGGCGATTGAAAGCACTTCCGGAGTGCCGTATTCCTCAAGATCGACGTTCCAGATGCTGTAGGGATCATTAGGCTCGAACTCTGCCGTCTTTGTGTATGTGGCGGTGATTGTGCCGTAGTCAATCCATACGAAGGCGACCATCGCTTCCTTTCCCTTGTGCTCGAACTCGACCATGCCGAAGCAGCGGTTCTCGTTCCTGAGCTCAGCCACTCTTCTTGAATACATGATTTTCCGTCCGAATTTCCTGGCGAGTTCCTGTTCGTAAACCAGATCCAAGGGCACCTCCGGCTCGGGATATTTCCATCTGCTGAAAGAAGGGAACCTGTGGAAGGCGGCGAACTGGCTGTCCGAAGCCAGTGCGATGACCTCGAAGCTGGTATATCCCCGGAACATCTTTTTACGAAGCTCGTCATAGGTGCGGAGCTCATAGTGGATGCCTTGGGCTATATCCGGGTCGGCGTGAAAGCAGCCCCATTTGGCGTTCTCATCCTTTGAGTTGTCCCTCACAAAGTATAGACGCCCGTAGTTCTGCTTGAATATCACCCAGTTGTCCATGGAATAGTCATACTCGTCATCCCTGGCGGACGCGCTGACGAAAGCGAAAAAGTCTTTGTCAGGATAGACATAGCCAGGCTTTGTCAGGCTCTCCCAATCGTAGGGAATGCCGCTGCCCCAGAAGGCTCCGGGCATAATGAACTGGTCCTTGGCTCCCATCCGGACCTCGGTCACGTCATAATTGTTTGTGAAAGCGTTCTCACCTATACCGACGACCGGGTACTCTTCGCCGTTGAACTTGACAGCGTCAGGGACCTGTACAACTCCGAAGTAACGTCCTCCGTGGACCAGCCTGGCGGTTGTGCCCTCATCGATGAGCTGGTACATATACCCGTCCGGGGTGGCGAAAGAACCACCCTCGTAGCGGTAGTGAGCCGCAAGACCCATTCCCATACCGAAAGGAGTGCCTCCAGCGTTGAAATTATCCTTGAGCTCAAGGAGTTCCTCATCAGGAAAGAACTCACCCTCAAGGGTGTAGTCCAAAGAGTTTGTTTTGAGGTTGTAGCTGAACTTGTTGCCTTTCATGGGGATCCATGCCCCGTTTTCGGGCGTGAGCTCAGCTGTATGGCCGTCCTCGTTGATCACGAAAGCGTAGAACCACAACTCTCCCTTATCATTGAAGGCTATATTTATGGTCCCCGTCTCGCCAATGTCCTCATAACTGTAGATGCCGCTGGGAATCGGTGTGGCGGCGGAAGAGGTATTCGCGGCTGATGCCGCGAGGCCAAGGACCATGGCCATGAATAGTGTTTCCAGGAGTCTCATATCGAAAAGTTTTTCTATCCGCTAATATAACTCTTTTCGGCTGCTTGTGCAAGTCGGGTTATTTCCTTAACTTCACCAGTAAGAAACGATAAAGATGAGAAGAATTCTATTGATAGCTGTGGCCGTACTGGTCTCTTTCCAGGGGGCAGTGACACTCCGGGCGGGGACCGGGAAACCGTCCGGTCTGATGACCGATCTTGTGGAACACACAGAGACAGTATGGTCCGGTGGCTATGCCACTGATTTGACTTTGAGCGATTTAGATAAAGCTAAGGGGGATTTCCAGACAGTTGGAATCCGGTCTTTCAGACCATCTTTCAGCTGGATTGTTCCGGGGAAGTATCCAACCACCCAGACAGCGTGGAGGGTGATTCTTTCAGGGTCAGAGAAAGGAGCCAATGATTTAACCGGTGACGTTTGGGACAGCGGTTGGGTTGAGGACAACCGCTCCGTTTCCGTGCCATATTCCGGAAAGGCCCTGGAGCCTTCCAGGGTGTATTACTGGAGGGTGAGAGTCCGGACTGACAATGATGGCGAGAGCGGATGGTCAGACATCAAGGCTTTCAGGACTGCCGGAGAGATGGAGGAATACGGGACGCCGGCTTATCCTTTGGTCAAAGAGGATGAAGCACCCAAAAGTGTGATGGAGGTGGCCCCTGGCTGCTGGCTGCTTGATTTCGGAAGAGATGCTTTCGGGCAGGTCAGATTGACGTTATTCTCTGAGAATGGCGGGGACTCTGTCAGGGTCCACTTGGGAGAGCGGATCGAAAAGGGACGTGTGTTGAGAAATCCCACAACCAGTGTTCGTTACCAGCAGCATGAGATTCCGCTTAAGAGGGGGCTAAACACATATTCCATCGTGATACCTCCAGATAAGCGGAACACCGGACCGGATGCCATCAAGATGCCGGACTATATCGGAGAGGTCCTTCCTTTCCGCTACATCGAAATTGAGGGTTATGACCTCAAGCCAGAGTACGGGAGCGTCACTCGCCAGATCGTGAGTTATCCTTTTGATAATCAGGAGTCTTTCTTCAAATGTGACAACACTCTCCTGAACCGGATCTGGGATCTTTGCAAGTATTCGGTGAGGGCCACTTCTTTCACCGGTCTGTTCGTTGATGGAGACAGGGAACGGATTCCATATGAGGCCGACGCTATGATCAGCCAACTTTGCCATTATGCCTCGGATAGGGAATATACTCTTTCCCGTCGTACCATAGAGTACCTTCTTGAGCGTCCCACGTGGCCCACAGAATGGATATTACAGTCTGTGCTGATGGCGTGGAACGATTATATGCACACTGGGGACACCCGGTTGCTGGAAAGCTGTTACGGAATCTTGAGGGCACATTGCCTTGAGAGCCTGATTGAGCAAGATGGTCTTATCAGCACGACTCTCCGAGAGCAGGATGAGGCTTTCTTGTCATCGATAAACAGAAAGGAAAAGATCCGTGACATTGTGGACTGGCCTCATTCTGGTTCACTTGGCTTGGCTCCGGGATATGGAGGAGAGGATGATGGTTTCGTGTATTCGGACCGTAACGCCGTGGTGAATGCTTACGCTTTCAGGGCTCTGACCCTTATGGGAGATATTGCCAGACTCCTCGGCAAGGATTCGGAAGCCGTTGATTTAAAGGCGAAAGCGTCAAAAATGAAGGCTTCCTTCAATAGGTCTTTCCTGGATAAGAAAAACAAACGGTACAAAGACTCCCCTGAAGATCCGCACGCCTCGCTTCACTCCAATATGTTCTCCCTCCTGTTCGGTCTTGTCCCAGACAAATACAGGCGTCCCGTCACCGACTTCATAGTGTCCAGGGGGATGGCTTGCAGCGTCTATGGTGCGCAGTTCCTCATGGAGGCCCTTTATGATGGAGATGCTTCAGAATACGCTTTGAAACTATTGACTGACAAGTCTTTGAGAAGTTGGTCAAATATGCTTGAGGTTGGCTCGACTATAACTCTTGAGGCTTGGGATGACTCTTTCAAGCCCAATCAGGATTGGAATCACCTTTGGGGTGCGGCCCCTGGAAATATCATCCCATTCAAGCTTATGGGAGTGGAACCTCTTGAGCCTGGGTTCTCGAAAGCGTTGATCCGGCCAAGGCCAGGCGATCTTCGGCACGCCGAGATGTCCCTTCCGACGATTCGTGGCAATATAATGATGCGCATTGAGAACACGGAAAACCGGAAGGTCGTTACCGTAGACCTTCCGGCTAATATGGAATACGAGGCGGATCTTCCCGAAGGGTTCACTCTTGAAGTAAAGGATTTTTAGAAACTGAACGTGTAGCCTATCCCTAGCCAGCCCTTGAAGGCGTTGTCGTAGATCAAGGACTTGAGTTTTGTGCCCAGACTCCAATACATGGAAGCAGAATTAACGCAAGTATAGTTATATACTTTTTCATCTCGTTGAATATTAATTATTTCCGCAGGTGAGACTACTACGGTCTTCCCGGGCCTCCTCCTGGGAAGCCGCCTCCCATTCCGCCACCGGAATAAGTGCCGAGGCTTGACGTGCTGCCGCCGGATATTCCTGAAGTAGCCCATATTCCGTTACAGAGAGTCTCGCCGCTGATGCTAGAGCCTTTGTAGGCGGATTTGAGGGAAGGCGCTGAAACGGCCACTGTCGAGACTCCTGACGGCGCCTTGAAGGCGGCGATGTAGGAATTGCCGTTGTGGAGTGCATTCCAGCCACCTGCCGTGCAACTCATGCTGTAGACTGTCTGGGAGGCTGAATATCCGTTCTCGAGACCCCCATAGGCCACGACAGTCGCTCCGCTGTTGATGTAGATTTTGTAGCCGCCCTCTGAGTTGGCGTCAAGGGCTACCTCAGGGGCTCCCCTTGTCGTGACAGCGAATACGTAGCCACCGTTGAGCTTCATGTTGCCGTTTGAGTCCATGGCGTCATTCTGAGAGGAGTAGGCGTAGATGTAACCGTTATTGACGGTCAATTCACCCTGGCAATTGATGGCGTCGTCTCCTGTTGAGGTCACGTAGGTCTCACCTCCGTTGAAAGTCAAATTTCCTTTGGCCTCTATTCCCTCGGCTTTTGACGTTGATACTGTGATATTTCCGCCGAGGATGATGAGGCTGCCGGAGCAGATGTATTTATTGCCTGATTTCTCCTTATAACCAATCTTTATTCCCTTGGAGGACACGTCGTTGGACTCGCTTCCAGTGGTGGTTATCTTAAGGGTTCCACCTGAGATGAAGCTGTTGGATAAAGTGTGGTTTTCTGAGTCATAGTCATAGCTTCCGGCGCTGATTCCCTTGCCTCCGTTTCCGGTATTCTTTATCGTGACCGAGCCCCCGGTCATCCCGAAATAATTGTCGGCCTTTATTCCAGCAGTGCCTTTGTACTCAGCGTCATCGTTGTCATAAGCTACTCCGCCGCTGACATTTATGTTGGTGGTTCCGCCCTCGACAAAGACATAGTCGTCTGAGCCGATTCCTTTCTTCATGGCAGCGGAAGTCGACACTGTGAGCTCTCCATCAGAGATCCGGACATAGTCCTTGCCCCTGATGCCATGGCCTGCAGAACTTCCGGAAGTGACTTTGACTGAAGGACTTGCCATGAAACGTACATAGTCGTCGGACACGATTCCGGACTTGCCTTGCTTGTTGTTAGCGGTCACGGTCAATGATCCGGAGCCGCTGAACACGAGCTGGCCCTCGCTGAAAAAAACAGCCTTCATGTCCTCATCATCTGTTGTTGAGTAAGCTGCGGAGGAACCGTCGGCGAGGGTGTTTGATCCTTCAACCATGACGAATGTCCGCTTGCCACTCTGGTTGTTGATGGCCGCTCCGCTCGGATTAGTGATTGAAACGCCTGACAGGAGGATGGCTTGTTTTTTTGAGCTGTAGAGCTTGAAACTGCCGTCAGTTGTCGAGCCAGTGAGTTTATAGATGATGTTCTCCTTACCCGTGTTATTGATTGTCACATGGGCTCCGCTCACGGTGGCGAAACCTTCATCAGCGCCTTCGACAGATGCTGAAGCTCCTGAGAACGAAACGGTTATGGTTTTCGCAAAAGTCGTGTTGGCGACATTGTCCTCGTCGTCCTCTCCACTGACCTCGATTTGGGGTATTGTCTCGTCAATCTGTGTTGTTGTCTCGGAGGTATTCTCGGTTGTGGTTGTTTGCGTCTGTGGCTGCGGGTTGGTATTATTCTCATTGATTAACTCCTCGTCAAAGAAGAGTATATCGTCGCCAGCGCAGCTCATAGGAAATAATAAGACGGACAGTGAGAGAACTGTCCGGATGATAGCTGATGTTTTCATACCGACATATTTTTCTTATGCCGGTAAACAAGTGAAAATCAGGCCAAGCATCGGGTGATGCCTGGCCTGATCGACAAAGAGCCAAATTGTCTCGACGAAATCCTAAAGCTCGCTCATCTCAGCCTCGTACTCGTCCTTGCGGCCTACCAGGATGTCCTGGAAGTCCTTCTGGCCGGTACCGGCCGGAATCAAGTGACCGCAAATGACGTTCTCCTTAAGGCCTTCGAGGTAATCGACACGACCCCTGATAGCAGCCTCGCTGAGCACCTTGGTGGTCTCCTGGAAGGAAGCCGCCGAGATGAAGCTGTTGGTGCGGAGGGCCGCTCTGGTGATACCCTGGAGCACGAGCTTGGCAGTCGCGGGCTTCGCCTCGCGAGCCACCATCATCTTGAGTCCCTGACGCTCGAGTGAGGCGTTCTCGTTCCTCAAGTCACGGGCGTCAACGATGTCTCCCTGCATGTACCTCTGGCTGTCGCCCGGGTCAAGCACGAAGGACTTGCCGAAGATGTTGTCGTTGGTGTCCATGAAATCCCACTTGTCCACAAGTTCCTCCTGGAGGAACTCGGTGTCGCCGGGATCAGTGATCTGGACCTTGCGCATCATCTGGCGGACAATGATCTCGAAGTGCTTGTCGTTGATCTTAACACCCTGGAGGCGGTAAACGGCCTGGACCTCATTGACGATGTAGTCCTGAGCCTTGACAGGTCCGAGGATGTTGAGGATGTCGGTAGGGGAGATACCGCCGTCGGACAGCTTGGAGCCGGCCTTGACGTAGTCATTCTCCTGAACAAGGATCTGCTTGGTGGTAGGCACAAGATAGTGCTTCTCGATGCCGGCCTTGTTCTTGATGATGATCTCACGGTTACCTCTCTTAACCTTGCCCATGAGGACCTCTCCGTTGATCTCGGAAAGGATAGCGGGAGCGGAAGGTGTCCTGGCCTCGAAGAGCTCGGTGACCCTGGGCAGACCTCCAGTGATATCGCTTGACTTACCGATAGCGCGAGGGATCTTGATGATCACATCACCGACACTGACCTGATCGCCGTTGTTCGGGATGATGTGGGCTCCGACAGGCAGGTTGTATTGCCTGACCTGGTCGCCATTGGCGTCGACAATGATGATGGAAGGGTTCCTGGTCTTGTCCTTGGCCTCGATGATGACCTTGTCCTTGTTGACAGCGAACTCATCGGAGATCTCCTCGCGATAGGTGACACCCTCGATGAGGTTATCAAACTGGACCTTACCAGCGGTCTCGACGATAGTCGTGGCGTTGTAAGGATCCCATTCGCAGAGAAGGTCGCCCTTCTTGATCTTGTCACCGTCCTTGAAATACAGCCTTGAGCCGTAGGGCACGTCATAGTGGGAATAGGTGATACCTGTGTTCTCATCTATGATGCTGACCTCGGTCATACGGCTGACCACGATATCCTGGGCAGATCCGTCCTCTCCAACTTTCTGGATTGTCCTGAGCTCCTCGAACACGAGTTTACCATCGTACTTGGACTCGATTGAGGAATCGGCGGCAGTGCTGGAAGCCGTACCACCAACGTGGAAAGTACGCAGAGTCAGCTGTGTACCAGGCTCACCGATGGATTGGGCGGCGATCACACCGACGACCTCTCCCTTCTCGACCATCCTACTGGTGGCGAGGTTACGGCCATAACACTTGGCGCAGACACCCTTGCGGGACTCGCAAGTGAGGACCGAACGGATCTCAACCTGCTCGATAGGGAGTGAGTCAATCAAGTTGGCGGTGTCCTCGCGGATCTCCTCGCCGGCCTTGATGATCAGCTCACCAGTCAGAGGGTTGAAAATGTCGTGGACGGAAGTACGTCCGAGAATCCTCTCACCAAGAGACTCTACAATCTCATCCTTGTTCTTGATGGCGGTCGCGATAAGTCCCCTGAGAGTACCGCAGTCTTCCTCGGTGATGATCACATCGTGGGAGACGTCGACGAGACGACGGGTCAGATAACCAGCGTCAGCTGTCTTCAAAGCGGTATCAGCCAAACCCTTACGGGCACCGTGGGTGGAGATGAAGTACTCGAGCACCGTCATACCCTCCTTAAGGTTGGAGATGATAGGGTTCTCGATAATCTCAGCTCCGGCAGCACCGGACTTCTGCGGCTTAGCCATAAGGCCTCGCATACCGCAGAGCTGCTTGATCTGCTGGGTTGAACCACGGGCACCGGAATC
>ONSC01000113.1 GCA_900320365.1 uncultured Bacteroidales bacterium | reverse complement strand
GCCCCATCGTCACCCCATTGTCTGAATGATCCAGGAAAACCCAACATAGGAGCGTGACGAGTGAGATTCCTATGATGACAGGAACGAAAACAGCCGCCACCTTGTCTACGGTCTGTTGTATCCTGGCTTTGCTTCCCTGGGCGTCCCTGACCATCCTTATTATGGATGAGAGCATTGTGTCTTTGCCGACTTTCTCTGCCCTCATCACGAAAGAACCTCTCTGGTTCATGGTCCCTGTGAATACTTTCGCCCCAGCTTCCTTGTGGGTGGGCAGAGGCTCACCGGTGAGCATACTCTCGTCTACAAATGATTCACCTTCAATTACTTCTCCATCTGCAGGAATCCTCTCTCCCGGATTGACCGCATATGTGTCGCCGGGATTGAGCTTGACTGTTTTGGGCTGTAGTCCAGCGAGACCCCTGATTGCCGAACCGGTGCTTCTTTTCGCCTTTTCCTCAAGCACTCGTCCTATCAGGATGAAGGCTACAATCATTGAGGATGACTCGAAGTAAAGGTGCGGCTCCAAGCCCCTGCTAGTCCAAATGGAAGGGAACAGGAGATTGACTATGCTGAATATGTAAGAGATCAGGATGGACAAAGCTACGAGGGTGTCCATGCTGGCGCTACCATGCTTGAGCTGCTTCCAGGCTGTGCTGATGAACCTGCGGCCGCACCAGAACACCACGGGTGTCGCAAGAGCCCAAAGGACATATCCTTTGCCATGGAAATCATTGAATCCCATGCCCAAGAGCATTATGAGGATGGCCAATACCACGGCGATCCTCATGTCCCTTGTCAGTGACCGGAGATAGTCTTCCTGATATCGTTCGGCTTCCGATTCGGCTTCGTCGTCCGAGTCATCTGAATCTTCACCATCGACCACGATGAGGTCGTAACCGGCGTCTTGGACGGCTTTCTTTATGTCAGCTGCCGTGACCACTTTGGGATCGTAGTCGACCTGAGCTGAGTTGGAGGCCAGGGACACATTGCAATCCTGCACTCCTCCGAGATTCTTTATGGTGCCTTGAACCCTGGCCACGCAAGCGGCGCAACCCATTCCGGTGACCGGGAAATTCCTTCTGATTGTTTTTGCCATAATCGTTTGGGTTACATCATCCACTCCGACATATCTTTTCCTGCCGCTAATCCTTCCCTTATTTGAGTCGAGGATATGTCCACGATAGGAGCGTCTATTATCTTGATGTTGTAGGTGTCTCTCAACGTCTCCTCAAGGCTTCTGCGTCCCTCTTCCGCATATTCGTTGGAGTCAAGGACATAAGGGGCGGGCAGGTGGCGGCATTCCTCTATCAGTTTATCCTTGATAGCGTTGAGGTCATACCCTTTCCGTGGATAGACAGCTACCCCGTAGTCCGCCAGGATCCTTTGGAAGTCCCTCCAGCGGTGGATGTTCTCAAGATTATCGGCCCCGACCACAAGTGTGAAATCGTTTTCCGGCTCTCTTTGCCTCAAAGCGTCAAGAGTCTTGATGGTATATTGCGGAGGAGGCATGCGAAGCTCGATGTCATCCACCCATACATGAAGCTCGGGATGGCGCTTGACGGCCTCGATAGCAGCCTTGTAGCGGTCTTCGGCCGTCTCAGCCCTGACCGACTCCTTGATGGGGTTCTTTGGGGAGACCACGAGATAGACCCAATCATATTCCTCCTCTTGGGTCAGGCGTTCCATTATCGCCTGATGGCCGATGTGGAGGGGATTGAAAGAACCGGAATATACCGCTATTCTCATCAGATGAAGGTTGAGTAGTTAAGCCTGCCGTCGTCAAGGAAATCCTCCACTACCTTCTCGGATTCGGCGAAGGCGGTGTTGAGGTCGTCGTTTACTAGAATATACTCAAACTCAGGGGCATACGCTATCTCTTCCTCTGCCTTGGCGACCCTCTCCTCGATAGCTTCCGGTGAGTCTGTGCCGCGCTTTATGAGCCTCTCTCTAAGCACCTCCACAGATGGGGCCTTGATGAAAACTGACAGGGCGGCGTCGCCGAAATATTTCTTAAGGTTGACCCCTCCTTTCACATCCACATCGAACACAATCACATGGCCAGCTTTCCAGATTCGCTCGCACTCTGACTTCAGGGTACCGTAGAACCGGCCTTCGTAGACCTCCTCAAACTCCACGAATTTGTCCTCCTCGATAAGCTGGCGGAACTCTTCCACGGAGAGGAAGTAGTACTCTCTGCCGTGCTTCTCCTCACCTCTGGGTGCCCTGGAAGTGGCTGAGACCGAGAATTCCATCGAGTCGGGATATATCCCGAGGATATGGTTCACGATTGTGCTTTTTCCGGATCCGGACGGTGCCGAGAAGATCAATACCTTATTGTCCATGTGGCGATTCGCTTTATTATTCCACAAAAATAACTATTTTTGTGATAATCAGTCAATGATAGTCCTAACACTTCAAGTCTTGGCACGAAAGAAAAAACATGCTCCGGCAGTCAACCCGGACATATTCCAAAAGAGCAAGGAGGCGCTGCGTCGGCGTCACCGTCAGGTTATCTATTTGAATGACAGCGAGATGGCCGCAGTAAAAGAGTATTGCGACCGTTTCGGGATCAAAGCCCGTTCGGCTATATTCAGGGAGGCTACAATGGAGACAATCCTCTCTCAGCTCTCTGACAGCCACCCGACTCTTTTCTAACGGCGGTTTGCCAAACTCAGGTAGTAAAGAAGCGTGGCGAGAGATCCGATCGCCGCGATGACGTAGGTTAGAGCCGCCCATTTGAGAGCGTCTACAGCCATCGGTTTCGTCTCATAATTAGTGATTCCGGCGCTCTGAAGCCATGAGACCGCCCTGCTGCTGGCGTTGAACTCGACGGGAAGGGTTATGAAACTGAAGAGAGTGGTCATCGCGAACAAGGCTATCCCCAACCAAAGAAGCGCAGGGGTGATCTCAACCAGAAGGACACCTCCCAGAAGCACCCATTGCACCCATTTGCTTGAGAAACTGACAACAGGGACTAGCGCTGTGCGAAGCTTCAGGGGAGCGTATCCTTTAGCGTGCTGGAGAACGTGGCCGCACTCGTGGGCGGCTACCGCGGCAGCTGCTATACTCCTCTGGCCATAGACAGACTCGCTGAGGTTCACGGTCTTTGTTTGGGGATTGTAGTGGTCGGTCAGCTTGCCAGGGACACATGTCACCTGCACATCCGTTATACCATTGTCCGAGAGCATCTTCCTCGCTACTTCAGCGCCTGTCATCCCGTTTGAGGTAGGGACTTTCGAATACTCATCAAACCTGCTGTTGAGCCTCGCCTGCACGATGTAGCTCAAGATCATCACAAGGCCGGTTATCAGCCAAATCAATCCGTAACTCATAATAGTCTTTTAATTCTCAAATATAGCTATTTTCGTACCGATATTGTCAGAAAAGCAGTAAATTTGTAAGAATTATCTCATCGCGGGATGTCAAACAAAGAGACAGATTTCTCGAGGCTGGAACTCAATCTTCCGAATTGCCTTGACAACTACAGGTACTTCAGGTCGAAGCTTCACCGCTCGACAAAGATGCTTGTACTCGTCAAGGCCAACGCCTATGGACACGGGGCCGTTGAGTTCGCTCTTATGATGCAGAATGCGGGTGCGGATTATCTCGCCGTCGCCCTACCGGTCGAGGGAATCGAGCTCAGGCAGGCTGGTATAAGTCTTCCTATCCTTGTTCTCACAGCGGGGACTGACTTCTTTGACGAGATTATTGACAATCATCTCGAGCCCGGAATCCCCAACATGTTCACCCTCAAGGCTCTTGTGAGGGTTCTCCAGTCGAGGGGGATAAAGGATTTCCCGATTCATCTGAAACTGGACACCGGTATGCACCGTCTTGGTTTCATGACAAGTGAGCTCCCTGATCTTATGGACTATCTTGAGGAGTGCCAGGAGGTCAGAATCAAGTCGATATATTCTCATCTATGTGTGGCGGAGGATCCGGAAATGGATTCGTTCACATTGGGTCAGGCCCGGCTCTTTGAGCGTAATGCCGCATTGATAGAGGACACGATAGGTTATCATCCTTTGTACCATCTTCTTAATTCGGCTGGTATCGAGCGTTTCCCCCAATTCCAGCATGATATGGTTCGTCTTGGAGTGGGAATATACGGAATAAGCGCCTTGCCGGACACTCGTCTGAAACCAGTCGCGTCATTAAAAGTCAAAATACTGCAAATCAAGGAATTGAAGCCTGAAGATGGGGCTATAGGGTATGGTCAGCATGGCCTTATCGCTTCCGCTGGTACCAGGATAGCCACGATTCCTGTCGGATACGCCGACGGCATCGATCGCCATCTGGGATGCGGAAGGGCGAGTTTCAACCTGAACGGGCACAGGGTCCCTACAATCGGTAATATCTGTATGGACATGTGCATGCTTGATGTCACGGGTGTCGAATGCGGGGTGGGGGACACAGTGACTATATTCGGTGAGGATCCTACGGTCACCGAAATTGCTGATATTCTTGGGACAATTCCCTATGAGATAATGACTTCCGTGCCTAGAAGGATAGAGCGCGTGATAGTGCGCCGTTAGGCAAGCAGACCAGCGAAGACTTTCTCGGCCACCTCGTTACCCTTAACTTTACGGATAATCTCCAAAGCGAATCTCACCGCGCAACCAGGGCCTCGGCCTGTTATCAGGTTGCCGTCAGTCACGGCCGGTTCCCCGGTGTATTCCGCTCCCTCATTCAATAGAGCCTCCTCGAAGCCATCGTAGCATGTGAACTTCTTTCCCTCGAGATTTGGAAGTTGGGAGGCGACCAGGCCAGGAGCGGCGCAAATTGCTGCCACAGTGCCCCCATTTGTGAAATGCTCCCTCATCTGTTCCATCAGATAGAAGTCCTCCGCAAGATTCTTCGCTCCGGGCATACCTCCGGGGAAAATCATCACATCCTCGGGACCGGACCCCGGGATCTGGCAGCCATCGAACTCATCCCTGGGCCAGTCGGCCACCACAGGGATGCCATGAGCCCCGCGAACTGTCCTGTCATGGCTGATTGAGACTGTCTTGACATCTATTCCTCCTCTCCGGAGGATGTCCACAGTGGCCAGGGCCTCAATCTCCTCGAAGCCGTCGGCGAGAAATACGAATACACCTTTCATGTCCTATTTGTCATTTGATTTGCTAATTTACTAAAATTACGATAAATTCGCGACACGAATTGAGGTATGGTGTAATGGTAGCACTAGGGATTTTGGTTCCCTCAGTAGAGGTTCGAACCCTCTTACCTCAACTTCCTGTTAATAACACTCATCATGGAACCCGGTAAAAGACTCTTATCCCTTGACGCCCTCAGGGGATTTGACATGATATTCATCATGGGCTTCGCCGCCATCATCAGTTATTTATGCCGTTTATTCCCAGGCGGCGAGTCATGTTGGCTTGAGTCACAGATGCATCACGTGGCCTGGGATGGATTCCGCCATCATGACACGATATTCCCTCTGTTCCTATTCATAGCTGGAGTGTCATGGCCATTCTCGTATGCCAAAAGGATGTCTAAAGGCGCGAGCCGCCGTAGTATTTATTTGAAAATATTCCAAAGAGGGATAGTGCTATTCCTTATCGGCTTGGTCTATAATGGATTCTTCAATCTCAACCTGTCCACGCTCCGCTTTTATAGCGTACTGGGAAGAATCGGTTTCGCATGGATGTTCGCTGCCCTTTTGTACATCAATTTCAAGCCTAAGGCCAGGGTGGTGATAGCTGTATGTATCCTTGTCGGGTATTGGCTTCTTCTGAGGTTCATTCCTGCTCCTGACGCCCCTGCGGGGGCGGGTCCGTTCTCGCTAGAGGGCAACCTTGTGGGATATATTGACAGGATATTGATTCCCAATCATATTTACCAGAAAGGACTTTTTGACCCCGAAGGACTTCTGAGTCTGCTTCCTGCCATCGTGACCGCTATGCTGGGTATGTTCACTGGTGAATTCGTAAAGGTTGACGACGGCAAGATATCAGGTGGGAAAAAGTCGCTTTATATGGTCATCGCCGCGGTTGTGATGCTCGGAGTAGGACTTCTGTGGAGCCTTGATTTCCCGATCAATAAGAAGTTGTGGTCCAGTACCTTCGTACTTGTTGTCGGAGCATATTCACTCGGACTCTTCGCCCTGTTCTATTATATCATTGACGTGAAGGGATGGAAAGGATGGACCAAGTTCTTTGAGGTGGTGGGACTTAACTCGATCACCATCTATATGGCCCAGAGGATCTTTAATTTCTCGTCGATCAGTGATTTCTTCCTCAAGGGCCTCTCCAGTCTATGCCCAGAGCCGGTTGGGAAACTCATCCTAGCCATCGGCTACTTCGCCGTGTCTTGGCTCTTCCTTTGGTTCCTTTATAAAAAGAAGGTTTTCTTGAAGGTTTAATCTGCATCACGTTACGATGAAAAAGTCAATCCTGTTAGGCACAGCTGTATTGTCGTCGGCTGTCGCTTGTGTCGACAATAAAGACACCAAACCAAATGTCATTGTCATTCTTATGGATGACATGGGATACGGTGATATAGGTTGTTATGGTCAGGAAAAGATCGAGACCCCCAATATCGACAATCTCTGCAAGCAGGGGATTCACTTTACCCAAAGTTATTCAGGATCACCGGTTTCCGCTCCAGCCAGATGCGTCATGATGACTGGGCTCCATACCGGACATTCCCAGATCAGGAGGAATGAGGAGATGACTTTCCGGGGGGCGACCAGCAACCATGACTCTATGTATGTCCATCCGTCATTGGAGGGTCAGGCTCCTCTCGAGAAGGGTACTTTCACAATCGGGAAGTTGATGCGGAATGCCGGATATACCACGGGGATATTCGGGAAATGGGGGTTGGGCTATCCCGGCTCCGAGGGGACTCCCAACAAACAGGGATTTGATGAGTTTTACGGATATAATTGCCAGCGGCAGGCCCACACTTTTTATCCGGCTTTCCTATACCACAATGAGGAGCGTGAGTATTTGAATAATAAGGTCCTGAATCCTCATCTTGTGAAGCTTGCGGAAGGGGAGGACCCTTATGATCCTGAGAACTATTACAAGCATTATCAGAATGACTATGCTAACGATAAGATATTCGAGCATCTGATGTCGTTTGTCGACGATAACGCCGACAAGCCATTCTTCCTGATGTTCACCACGCCGTTGCCGCACGTCTCCCTGATGGCTCCGCAGCGCTGGGTGGACTATTATGTGGAGAAGTTCGGCGATGAGGAACCTTACACCGGGGCGAGGGGCTATCAGATCTGCCGTTATCCTCACGCCACGTATGCCGCTATGGTCAGCTATTTCGATGAGCAGGTAGGCCAGCTTGTCGAAAAGCTCAAGGAAAAAGGAATATACGACAACACTATCATAATATTCACTTCAGACAACGGTCCATCGTTTAATGGCGGGACCGATTCACCGTGGTTCAATAGCGGCGGTCCGTTCAAGGAAGAATATGGTTGGGGCAAATGCTTTGTTCACGAAGGCGGCATCCGTGTTCCGATGATAGCTGTCTGGGATGGACATATCGCTGCCGGGAGTGAGTCTGACCATATCACTTCCTTCCAGGATTTTATGCCCACTCTGGCGGAGCTTACCGGTCAGGAATGTCCTGGTACTGATGGGATTAGTTTCCTTCCAAC
>ONSC01000061.1 GCA_900320365.1 uncultured Bacteroidales bacterium | reverse complement strand
CGGCTATGACCATTATCCCTTGGGAGTATTACCTGGCTTATGGTGATAGGCAACTCCTTGCGGAACACTACGACGCGATAAAGATGCAGACCGACTTTCTCGCTTCATGGCCCACTCCGGAGGGGACAATAAGGGTTAAAGTCTGTGACGACAGTTTCATTTTGAACCTTGGGGAGCATGTTCCTCCTTTCACAGGTCCATCACAGGAAATGGTCCACACTTATATTGCTTGGACTTGTGCCGACTACACTTCCCGTATTGCCAAGGCTCTCGGGAACACGGAGGATGAGAGGACCTATGAAGCGCTCGCGAATAAGATCGCCGCAGCCTTCCATGCGAAATTCTATGATGCGGAGGAAGGCACATACGGCCCTGACGAGTGTGATGTGCTGGCCCTCCGCATCGGTGTGCCTGAATCCGAACGTCCAAGAGTGATTGATGACCTCAAAAAACGTATCGCAGAGCGTGACAACCATATCGTGACGGGATTTATCGCCAGCAGGGTGTTTTTCGAAGTCCTTTCCGAAAGCGGTCTTTCAGATCTTGCCTGGGAAGTCCTTCACAAGGATGACTATCCTAGTTTCGGACAGATGATTAAGGAAGGCTCAACCACTATGTGGGAGCAGTTTGACGCCAAGAATAGCCACGATCATCCTATGTTCGGAGGCTCCTTGGTGTGGTTCTACCGCTATCTCGCTGGTATTAAGGTCGATCCTGATAGCCCCGCAAACCGGCATTCTGTCATAAGTCCTTTCCTTGCGGAAGGTCTTGATAGTGTTGATTATACGCTTGACACCGTCTATGGACCTCTACGTGTGGCGTGGAAGAGATCCGGAAGCCGACTGTCGATGGATATCACGATTCCGGAAGGTTGCTCCGCTACTCTTAGGTGGCCTGTGGAGGGAGTTTCTTTCAGTGGCAGCGGCATCAAAGCTCAGGGTACCATTGAACTCGTATCAGGAAAATACAGGTTGTCATCAAAAATATTTACAAAATAATTTGGTTTATAACATAAACTTATTTACATTTGCGGCAGAGTTAAGGTGGTATGCGCAGCCTCGTTTGACTCAAGAAACAATGTAAATAATTGATATTATGGAACAAAACAAAGAAATGACGGCGAATGAGAGCCTCGCTCTCATCACCGAGACCTTGAATAACAACCGCAAGGAAATCACCCGCAGGGGAGGAAAGTACTTCGTTCTTTGGGGAATTCTCCTGACTTTTTTCTCCTTGTTGGTTTACATTCTTTGGAAAACTACCGGCCACGCTTATTGGAATAACCTATGGTTCGCGATGCCTCTCGTAGGCTATCCGTTGGCCAGGATGATCCGTTCCAAGGAGAAACCGGCGGTAGCGACAAATGTTGTCAGCCGTATTATTTCCGGAATATGGACTTCTTTCGGGGTGTTCGCCTGCTCCGTCGCGGCTTTCACGGTCATTTTCACCACGTTGTTTGATCATCCTCTTGCCGCCATAGTTTTGGGTGCCAGCCTTACGGCGGAAATTGTGCTTCTCTTTGGATTGGCCGAGACCATCAGCGGAGTCGCTTTGAGAAATTGGGCAATCAAGATCGCCGGATTTGTCACCGGCATCGGCAGTGTGGCCATGTATTTTATCACGGGGGCTAACGAGGAACAGATGTTCATTTTCACATTGGCCGGCCTTGTGCTCGTGGCTACAGGACTTATTGTCAAACGCCAGAATTAGTGAGTGATGTTCCCGAAACTGGATCCCATACTTCATTCTGAGTTGAGGCTGGCTGTAGTGTCTCTTCTTGCTGGGGTGGAATCTGCTGATTTCACGTACATTAAGAAGCAGACAGGAGCCACCGCAGGGAACCTCAGCGTCCAGATAGAAAAGCTCTCGACGGCCGGTTATATCACGGTCGAGAAGGGTTTTAAGGGCAAGATGCCTTGCACTACTTGCCGTATCACAGATGCCGGCCTAGAGGCCTTCCGGCAATACGTGGCCGCCCTTAAGGAATATATTTCCTGATGATTATCTTTTATATGGAAACCGACCTGCTATCAGCGGGTCGGTTCCATATGTAGAGTGACTATAGTCTGAGCGCCGAATCTGTCTTTAAGCTTCTTCTCTATCTCTGAGGTTATCTCGTGCGCTTGAAGCAGGCTCATATTCCCGTCCATCCTGATGTGCGCCTCTATCGCTATCCGGTTGCCAATCCTTCTTGTCCTCAAGTTGTGTGGCTCGGAAACATCTTTGAATGAGCTTATTGTCTCCATAATCTCTTCTTCTGTCTCCTCGGAAAGCGATTCGTCTGTCAATTCACCCAAACTGGGTTTCATTATTTTCAACGCAACCTTAACCAGCATCGCTCCCACCACTATTGAAGCCAGAGGATCCAGAACAGTCCAACGGCCTCCGATAATCACCGCCCCGCCGATTCCGATGGCCGCCGCGATTGACGAAAGCGCGTCACTCCTATGATGCCAGGCATTAGCCGTCAAAGCCGGTGAACTCAGTTCCTTGCCTTTCCTGGCGGTGTATTGGAACATCAATTCCTTGATGATGATGGACAAAATGGCGACCCACAAAGCAAGTGAGCCAGGAGCGCTCAGGTCCTCTCCATTCAGCCAGGAGGTGAACTTCAAAGCACCGGAGACAATGATTCCGATAGCGGCGGCCAGAAGGGCCAGGCTGATGAACATTGAGGCCAAGGTCTCAAACTTCCCATGTCCATAATCGTGGGACCTGTCCTGGGGTCTCGCGCTTATGCCGACGAAGATCAGAACGATTATGTCAGTTATGAAGTCGGATAGGGAATGGATAGCGTCAGCTATCATCGCGGAGCTGTGTGAGATTACTCCAGCGACGAATTTCAGCACCACCAGGATAGCGTTCCCGGCGCTACCTGCCAAAGTGACTTTGAATATTTTTTTCTCCCGATCCTTAGTCTCCATCAGTTATCCTGATCTAGTACTTGATCTTGTACTGTTTACAGAAGTCAATGGCGGGCTGGTATCCGCATTTGGCGGCCAGCGAGCAATAGGACTCGGTCATTCTGACCTTGCCTTCAGAGGCGTAAACCCTTCCAAGCCTGTAGAGGGTTGATCCAAGGTTGTCGTCTTTGAAATTCCCGGACTTGACTCCTTTCTCAGATGTGTTGAACAACTTGTAATATGCCGCCACGGCCTTTTCAAGGCTCTCGATAGCCTTGGTATTGTCGCCTTCACGGGCATATGAGGCTCCAAGACCATTATGGATCCAGTAGTCCATGGTGATGGATTTGCCCTCGTTCTCTGATAGCCAGTCGAGTGAGACGGCGATATTCTCCTTATCCCTCCCAAGCAGGTTCAGAAGCACCGCATATTGGTATTCTGAAAGCATATTCAAGGCACCCTTTTCCTTCAAAGAGGCGAAGCATGCGACAGCCTCAGCATAGTTCTCGGCTTCGAGGTAGCCTTGGGCAGCGGCTCTCAGACTGTCCACAGGATCAACAACTTCCGCTATAGACTCTATATTATCGAGATCTCCGATAACGATCTTGTCGCCTTCCCTGGTGACATCTCCGAGGCTCTCGAAAGCGGAGCTGCCGATAATCAGGGGCACGTTCTGCTTGCTGACCACGAACGCCGGAATGTCTGTCACAAGGATGTGGTCGCCAATCTTCAGCTTCCTGATGACGAAGGCGGCTCCCTTTGAGCTGGATCCGTCCGGCAATTTCAAAGTCGTGATCCCTTTGACATCCTCATCATGAATGTACCCGTTCTCGTAAAGGAAGAGGTAGGTGGTCGTGGACATGCTCACGAACCAGTTCTCCTCGGTGTAGTAGGTTCGTACGCCGACCCCGTTGACAGAGGTCTCAATAGTGTACTTGCCGTCCTCTCCAGCGGGCTGGAGAGTCACGACGCTTTGGGCATGAAGGGATGAGACCGCCAGGATGAATGCCCCGAGAGTGGAGGCCAGCGATAAGGCTTTCATGACTAAATGACTGTGTTTCTGATCTTCTCAGCCTGAGCCTCACGATAAGCGTCCAGTTTATCTGAGACTGCCTTGTCACCAAGGGCGAGGATCTCAGCGGCGAGGATGGCGGCGTTCTTGGCACCTCCGATAGCTACAGTGGCCACGGGTATTCCGGTGGGCATCTGCACCATTGAGAGCAGGGAATCCAATCCTCCGAGGTTCTTGGTGGCCATAGGTACAGCTATAACCGGGAGGGTGGTAAGTCCAGCGGCGACTCCCGCTAGATGGGCGGCTCCGCCAGCTCCTGCTATGACAACTCCGAAGCCCCTGTCTTTCAAGGCTTTGGTATATTCGAACATCAGGTCGGGAGTCCTGTGGGCGCTAATGACCCTCTTCTCGTATTCAATGCCGAAAGCCTCCAGAATCCCGAAGGCTCCGCTCATAACCTCGAGGTCGCTTGTGGACCCCATAATGATGGCGACTTTCATGATCTATGAATATTTAAACGTTTGTCCAATGGATAGTTATGCCGTCTTTCTCCATGCCCCTGAACCATGTCATCTGTCGTTTGGCGAACTGATGGATGGCATTGGAGAGGAGTAATCTCATCTCGTCATAAGTCAGGATCCCCAGGACGTGCTGGGTGACGAATTTGTACTCGAGGCCGTAGTACATGAGGTCCTCGGGGCGGATCCCGCTCTCAATGAGACCTTTAACTTCCTCAATCAGACCGCTCTTCAGTCTGGCGTCAAGCCTTTTGTCGATTCTCTCGTTTCTCTCTTCACGGCCAACCAATGTACCGATGTAATATGGCTTCTTAGGCAGGAAACAACTCTTCTGGACGGGGTTGTCTTTCTCGTACATAGCGACTTCCAAAGCCCGGATCACTCTTCTCTTGCTTTGGAGGACTCCCTCTCCGGGAAGGGGACCCAACTCTGCCAGCCTCGCTATGAGTTCCTCAATGTCATATTGTTCCAGCTCTGCCCGAAGTTCCTCGTTTGGAGGAACCTGTGGCAGGGAATATCCGCACGTGGCCGCCTCGATGTATAATCCGGTCCCGCCGCACAGAATTGGTATCCGTCCCCTGTCCCTGATGTCTTTATATGCTTTCTCGAATGCTTCCTGCCATTGGTACAGGTCAAATCTGCTCCCCGCCGGAACGATGTCAATCAGATGATAAGGCACATCCCCATACTCCTCCAGATCCTTTCCCGTCCCTATTGTCATGTTGCGATATACTTGTCTGCTATCGGCAGACAATATCTCGCAGGCCGGTGGAAGCTTATGAGCTAATTCAACCGCATAGCGCGTCTTTCCTGAGGCAGTGGGACCCAAGACGACGATAAGGTCGATGACGCCGGAAAGATAATCGTTCAGAACAGATTCGACGTCAATGACTTCCGGCTCCGGCAGAGGTGCCGGGGGAGGAATCGGGATCGCTTCCCGCAATTTGTTCTGACGGTTCCTGGCCATGTCAATCAACCCTTTCCATCTCCCGCCGGATATCCTTCTCCTTGATAGTCGCCCTTTTGTCAAACACCTTCTTGCCTCGCGCCAAAGCGATCACAAGTTTGGCATATCCCTCATCATTGATGAACAGTTTGACAGCGACTATGGTGAGACCTTTTTCCTTGACAGCCTGATGGAGATGCCGGAGCTCCTTTTTAGTGAGGAGCAGCTTCCGGTCCCTGAGAGGCTCATGCTGCCCCCATGATCCCCAGAAATACTTGGCGACATTCATTCCCTTGACAAACAGCTCGTTCCCCACGAAATAGCAGAATGAGTCCACCAAAGAGACCTTGCCCATCCTGATGGACTTGATCTCCGTCCCTACCAGCACGATCCCGGCCTCGTAAGTCTCGAGAAACTCGTAGTCAAACGATGCCTTCTTGTTCTTGATCTCTATCCTATGCTCTTTCTTAGCCGCCATATCTCAAACACGTGAATTACAAATATACCACTTTTTTGTGAAGCGCTGAAAAATGATTAAGTTCGCGACTGCTTTATAATTAGAGATGATGAGAAAGTTCATTTTGGTGGCAACTTTCGCCGCCGCGCTGCTCCTTTCGGGTTCATGCGCGAAGTACAAGTACGAGGCAGTCAAGGGTGATCCCCTCAAGACCAAGATCTACACACTCGACAATGGTCTGAAAGTTTATATGACCGTCAACAAGGAGACTCCCCGGCTCCAGACCTACATTGCCGTTCGTGTCGGTAGTAAAGACGACCCGCATGAGACAACCGGTCTGTCACATTATCTTGAGCACCTAATGTTCAAGGGCACAGAGAGTTTCGGTACCTCGGACTATGAGGCTGAGAAACCCATGCTCGATCAGATCAGGAGTCTTTTCGAGGAGTACAGGACCAAGACAGACCCTCAGGAGAGGATAGCCCTTTACCATGTGATCGACTCTATCAGCTATGAGGCCTCCAAGATCGCTATTCCCAATGAATATGATAAACTCATGTCCATCATCGGATCGACTGGTTCCAATGCCTTCACATCCAATGACATGACTGTTTATCAGGAGGATATTCCCTCGAATCAGATAGAGAATTGGGCCAAGATCCAGGCCGACAGGTTCATCCACCCTGTCATCCGCGGTTTCCACACCGAGTTGGAGGCTGTCTACGAGGAGAAGAACATGAGCCTCACCGAGGATGACTCCAAGGCCATGGAAGCTATTGATTCAGTGCTGTTTTCCCGCCATCCATACGGTATTCAGACCACTATAGGCACCCAGGAGCACCTCAAGAATCCCTCAATCATCAATATTGAGAACCACAGGAGCAATTTCTATGTTCCCAATAACGTGGCTATCTGTGTGTCTGGAGATTTTGATCCGGACTCTTTCGTCCAGACCATCGAGAAATACTTCGGGGAGTGGGAACCTAATCCCGGTATCAAGACTTTGACCTACGAGCCGGAGCCCCAGATCACCAAACCCGTCGAGAAGACCGTGTATGGTCTTGACGCTGAGTTCGTCATGATCGGTTGGAGGACACCTGGTGACAAGGATATTCTCAGGAGTGAGGTCGGAGGGATTGTAGGTTCCGTCCTTTATAATGGTGCCGCCGGTCTAGCTGATCTGGATCTTGTCCAGGCTCAGAAAATAGGCGGATTCTATGCCATGAATTATTCACGTCCGGACTATGGCGAGTTCCTCCTGATAGGTTATCCTCGTGAGGGACAGACTCTTGAGGAGGTTCGTGACCTGATGCTCGAGGAGGTAGGAAGGCTTCGTACGGGCGATTTCGACGAGAATCTGATCAAGTCCACTATCAACAATATCAAGCTAAGCCAGATGGCCCAGTTTGAGAGCAACGGCCGCCGGGCGATGGCTTTTGTCAATTCCTTCATCAGCGGACACAATTGGAAGGATGACGCCCTTCAGTTGAACCGTCTTGAGAAGGTCACAAAGACGCAGGTCACCGATTGGGCTAACGAATATCTCGGAGCCAATAGCTATGCCTTGGCTTACAAGAGGATAGGAGAGGACCCTAATATCGACAAGATCGCCGCTCCGGCTATCACTCCTATTGAGACCAACCGTCACATGCAGAGCGACTTCCTGACCTCAATCCAGAATTCAGAGGTTACTCCGATTGAGCCGGTGTTTCCTGATTTCACCAAGGATATGGCCAGGGATGAGCTTACTGGAGGCGTTGAGTTCCTGTATAAGAAAAACGAAATCAACGATATCACCAGTTATGTGGCGATATTCGATAAGGGCACCCAGAACGATCCTCGTCTCGATCTGGCGTTCAGCTATTTAAGCTATCTCGGAACACCAACCAGAAGCGCTGAGCAGATTAAGAAGGACATGTATTCCCTGGCTTGCTCGTACTCTCTCTCCGCCGGCCCTATACAGACGGTGGCAAGGGTCAGGGGACTTGAGGAGAATATCGGAGCTGCGATGGATATAGTCGAGGATCTCGTGTTCAACGCTGTTCCCGATACAGTCGTCCTCTCCGCTCTCAAGGCTGACGCATTGAAAGAAAGGGCAGACAATAAGTTGAGCCAGGGCGCATGCTTCTCCGCCTTGCAGGATTATGTTTTTTACGGACCTGAGTTCATAGCAAAGTCGACCCTCTCCAATGAGCAGATTCTTTCGCTCTCGTCCGAGGACCTTCTCGGAGCCATAAAAGACCTGTTTACCAAGAAACATGAGGTTCTTTATTACGGACCTTCAGAGGAGGTGGCCGCAAGGAAGATGGTCATGGACCATCATAAGATAGCCGACAATCCCGAGCCTCTTGTCAAGGAGCGCCCGATTCATCGTCAAGTCTCTGGTAATGAGGTACTTCTGGTTCCTTATGACGCCAACCAGTTCTACTATGTACAGTATTCGGACAGGGGAGAGAAGTTTGATGTCTCGAACGATCCCGGTGTCACGATGTACAACAATTATTTCGGAAGCGGAATGAACGCCATTGTCTTCCAGGAGATGCGTGAGGCTCGTGGTTTGGCATATTCAGCCAGAGCGTCTCTCAACACCCCGTCCTATCCTGAGGACGATTACATGTTCTACGCTTTCATAGCCTCTCAGAATGACAAACTTAAGGATGCCGTTGTCGAGTTTGACAGGATCATCAACCAGATGCCTGAGTCAGAGAAGGCTTTCCAGGTGGCTAAGGCCTCTATCCTCTCACAGCTCCGCACAAGGCGAGTGACCGGAATGGGCGTTTTGAGCCAGTACCTGGCGTTGAGGGATTTGGGTCTTTCCGAGAGTCGTGACAAAGCGGTCTTCGAGGCTGTCCAGAACATGACCCTCGCTGACGTGAAAGCTTTCCAGGAGAAGTGGATTAAGAACCGGGAATATATCTACGGCTTCCTCGGCCGTGAGAGTGATTTTGACACCGAGTTCATCTCCACTCTCGGCCCAGTCAAGCATCTCACTCTCGAGGATGTATTCGGGTATTAAATAACAATACCATTTAAGATACTATGATAAAACATCGCTTTTGGTCTTCAGTCTTCGTCATGCTGGCCATTTCAGCATGCTCCATTGACAGAGACTATGATTTGAATAAGGAAGTGGACCGTACAGTCACTGTGATTCCCGGTGCGACCCTTCCGATCGGCTCATTGGAATCTGTTTCCATCGGTCCCCTTGTCAGAGGAATCGTGAAAGTGCAGAAACAGGTGCTTAAGAAAACCGATCTTTTTGATTTCGATGGGGGAGGAAACCTTTGCGTTCTCATCGACTCAAGCAAGAGGGAAGTTGAATACCTGATCGATTCAGTCGCCATTCTGCCCTCCCTGAGTGAAGACAAGGTGGAGATTCCCGCCAACTTCCCATCCGGATGGAAATCCAGGGAGATTCCGGTGAAGATCCCGATTGGATTCACAATGGGGACCGAGGGGCTCGGCAACAGGATATCGGCCGTCAAGGAAGTGGACCTTGAGCCGATGGAGTGGGTTATCTCCTTCAATCTGGCTTCTTTGAAAGGGTTCACGCTCTTGAGAGGAACGATGATTGAGCTCCCCGAATGGGCATTCGCCTCGGGATCTTCGGAGCCGTTTTCCCTCACTTCCGACCACGTCCTCACGCTTGACAAAGACTTGACCGTTTCTTCCAAGGACGGCTTGAAGGTACCGGTTACCGTGAACAAGCTGTTTGTGGAAAGCGGAATTCAGGTCCCGGATGATAGTGAGATGAATCTTGAGGGAGTCGTCTCTCTGAACGGGACGTTACGGCTTTCATCGGCTGACCCGACCGCTGAACTCAGTGGAGATGTGAACCTTGACGGCGGTGTTTCTATCAGTATTCCTGAAGGCAAATTCAATGAGGCGGAGGTGATTTTGGGTGAGACCCCCGTTGTCCTTAACCTCTTCTCTTTCCCTATTACACTGAACCTTCTTACCTCCTATGCCGATCTTGAACCATACGATCTTGAGTGTGAGTTCCAGGTGGAAAGCAGATATCCCGTCGGTGTGGAATACAGTACTATACTGCGAATCTACAACGATGAGTTCGATGCGTTGGGAGAGTTCCCGCTCGGCAGTTTTTATGGAAATACTCCAATTCATTTCCCTGCGGAGATGAATACAAGCCTTTATTTTTCCGGAAGTGGGAAGAATGCCCCAGAAGGAAGCATGTCCTACAAGATTGACGGACTTACCGATATTCTCCAAGGAAGGGAGTCAGTTATGGCAGTTACCTTCGGTAGTGTCGAGGTAAGTCAGGATGAGACGTGGGTTAAAGTCCGTCCGGGAGTAGACTACGGTTTCAAGGTCACCAACCGGGCATTTATGCCCCTGCGACTGGGAAAGGATGCGTCATTTTCCGCGGATAAGGACATCCACGGCTTCGGCGTAGACACGACAATGACCCTTGATTTCATCAGCCCGATGAGAATCACTATGGATGCGGTCAACACCATTCCTGTGGACCTGAGCCTCCATATGGAAATGATCGACAAGGATGGGAATGTGGTCAGTGAGTATTCTCCCGTGGTGAAGAGCGACATCAAGGCTGGGACGCTTGACGCCCCGTCATCTTCCCGGATCGAGATTGGATTCAACACCGACACTATCGTTCCCTTTGACGGCATCCGTATGGAATTCAGTATCGGGGGTGGAGTGATGACGAACACCCCGCTGAATGAGAAACAGGCCATCAGATTGAAGAACATTGCCCTTGAGGTGCCGGAGGGCCTTACTGTGGATCCTAAGCTGGTAGCTTACATCATGCGTTTGAACAGGATCAAGCAGGACATCGAACATTTGATCAATATGGACTAGACTATGAGAAAGTTTATCGTATCCTGTGCGATTGTGATGATCTCAGCCGGGTTGTCTGCGCAGAATTTCCAGTCTGGTTATTTTTTGGACGGGTACCATCTGGCTTACCGGCAGAATCCGGCTTTCACGGATTCGACCGCTTTCAGGACTGGAATCCTGAGTATAGCCGGCGCGACTTGTAGGAGCAATATTGGCCTATCTGACATCTTATATCCCTATGAGGACCGTCTTGTCACAGCTTTGAATAAGCACATTCCAGCTAAAACCGTCATGGACAAGTTCCCCAGGCAGGGGGCTCGGATTAACCTGAACCTGGATTTCGGGATTTTCGCGACCGGTTTCAAAAGAGGGGATGTGTATCATACTGTCGATGTCACGCTTAAATATGCCGGACAGGTACGTGTCCCGTATGATTACGTCAGCCTTCTCAAGGAAGGCATCGTGAATAAGGATTTCTTCGACCTGTCAGGAATAGATGCGGGCATCGATAATTATCTGGAATTATCATACGGTCAGAGCCGCAAGTGGGGAAAACTCAAGTACGGCATCCGGGTCAAGCCTCTCATCGGCCTGGGACATGGGAGGTTCCGTGGGCGTGAGGTCACTCTCAATGCGGCGGGCAAGGGATGGACCCAAGACGTGCATGCCGACATCGAGATTGCCGGTGGCCTCGTCACATGGAGTACCCCTGCAGACAATGACAGTAGGTTAATCGATGTCGCTAGCCTCGGGATCAACCGGTACAAAATTGGATTCGGTGGCCTAGGTCTAGCACTTGACTTAGGG
>ONSC01000144.1 GCA_900320365.1 uncultured Bacteroidales bacterium | reverse complement strand
CCGAGATCCCGGGCACTGACCCTAAGATCAAGGACGAGATCGTGCTGATAGGGGCCCATCTCGATTCATGGCATGGAGGCACAGGAGCTGCCGACAACGCTTCGGGATGCATTGTGATGATAGAGGCCATGAGAATCCTCCAGCAGTTGGGAATCAAGCCTAAGAGGACCATACGTCTGGCTCTCTGGGGCGGTGAGGAGCAAGGTCTCTTCGGATCGAGAGGTTATCTGCAGAAATACCTCTACAAAGATGACAAGAAGCTTCCTGGCTATGATAAATTCGCCCTTTATCTGAATATGGATAACGGTTCCGGACGCTTCAGGGGAATATATCTTGAGAACAATGACGGGGCTTTCCCGTTCTTCGAGGCTTGGATGAAATACATTGAGCCGCTTGGATTCAATTATCTCTCGCCGAGGAATACAGGGTCGACTGACCATGTATCATTCCTGCGAGCCGGTCTTCCGGCTTATCAGTTCATCCAGGACGAGCTTGAGTACGGTCGCACCTACCACACTATTATGGACACATACGAGCGTCTTGCCCTTGGCGACTTGACTCTTGATGCTACCATCGTGGCATGGCTGGCGATTTGCGCAGCGGACGATCCGGGAAGGATTCCTTACACTCCGATCCCTCAGCCCAGGCAGAGACCGTTCTAATCGGTATTACCAGGCAATCAGCTACTTAAGTTTATCTGGACGGCCGTTCCGTGAGCTCTTCACGGCGGCCGTTAGTTTTTTCACTGTAATTTATTGTAATATAAATATTTTCGCTATAAAAAAATCGTTAATTATCAACCTTTGTATATGAGATTTGCTCCTTTTCTCTTTCTTATTTCTCTCTTAGCTATATCTTGTGAGATAATAGAACCTTTCCGGATACATAGTGGAGTGAACATCGCGCACTGGCTGTCCCAAAGCAATGTGCGTGGGGAGGAGAGAGCCGCCTTTTTTGTCGAGGACGATGTCAAAAGGATCGCTGAATGGGGGTTTGACCACGTCAGGATTCCCATTGATGAGGAGCAGATGTTCCACGAGGACGGATCCAAAGACGAGGAGGCCTTTGGGCTACTTCATAAAGCCTTGGATCTTTGCGGGACTTACGGTTTGAGGGCTGTCGTTGATCTTCACATCCTCCGCTCACATCACTTCAATGCGGCAGTGAAGCCTCTTTTCACTGAGAGGGCTGCCCAGGAAGCCTTCTACGATTGCTGGAGGAAGATATCCGGCGAGTTGAAGGACTACAGCGTCTCGATGGTGGCATACGAGCTCATGAACGAGCCGGTGGCTGACGATCCGGAGGATTGGAACAAAATAGCCAACGAGTGCTATTCCGCCATCAGGGAGCTTGAGAAAGACAGGGTGATAGTCATAGGAAGCAATATGTGGCAGTCTTTCAGCACAGTCTCACAGCTGACGCTTCCAGAAGGAGATCCGAACATTATCCTGAGTTTCCATTACTATAACCCGATGCTTTTGACCCACTACCAAGCCAGTTGGATGGATTTGAAGGAATATGAGGGGCCTGTCAATTATCCTGGCGTTGTAGTCAGCGGTGATGAACTTTCTGATAAGTCAGATCGGGATAGGGAACTCGCCCGGGAATGGATTGACCAGACTTATGATAAAGATCGTTTCGCCTCCGAGTTCAGTCAGGTTTTAGAGCAGGCGGCGAAGTATGGCATTCCGGTTTATTGTGGCGAATATGGTTGTCTTTCAGCCTCTAATGAGACTCAGCGCTATAATTGGCTTAAGGATATGAACGAAACCTTTGAATCCCTCGGGATCGCCAGGGCCGTCTGGTGTTACCGTGAAGGCCCCGGAGGATTCGGAATTCTTTCCGGAACTTCGGCTGAGCCTGATCAGAGGATGTTGGATTGTTTGATGGTGATTAATTCAGGATTATGAAAAACATTTGTCTAATGACGTTCGTGGCCGTTTTGGCCGTCTCCTGCTGCGGAGACCTTCAAGTAGGGGATTTCTCTGTCAGCCCGCTTCCAAAGGAGATTAACATTAAGGACGGAGATCCTTATGTTTTTGGAAGGAGGGTTGTTATCCGCACGACAGATGAGCTGGAGACTGTGGCGGGATTACTCGCTTCTGATCTTGAGGAAGCATTTGGGAAAAGACCGGAAATATCTGATAATAAGGGGAATATCATTCTCTCAATAGAAGACTCTTTGCCCACTGAGGGCTACCGCATTGAGTGTGGAAAGGATGCTATCCGGATTGCCGGCGGTGGACCTGCCGGTGTCCTTTACGGTGCGAAGACCCTATACAAGGCTCTGCCCATATGTGGCCAAGGCCCTGTGGCTTTGCCCGCTGCGGTGGTCGAGGATGCTCCCGAATATCCATACAGAGGTTTCCTGGTCGATGTCGGCCGTCACTTCTTCACAGTCGATTACTTGGAGGAACTCATTGATATAATGGCACTTCATGGTATCAATGTCTTCCATTGGCATCTTACCGAGGACCAAGGTTGGAGAGTCCCTGTGCCTGGTTATCCCAAGCTCATCGAGGTTGGATCCAAAAGGAGCGGGACGATCAAGGCGCCTGGCTCTGATGAATATGATAATATACCTGTAGAGGGCTTTTATACCAGGGAGGATATGGAGCGGATCGTTAAGTATGCCGCCGATCGTCAGATCACGGTTATCCCGGAGATTGACATGCCGGGTCACATGCTCGCCGCTTTGGCTTCTTATCCAGAGTTGGGGTGTACTGGCGGGCCATATGCGATACCTCTTAGATTTGGCGTTTTCGAAGACGTCCTGTGTCCCGGGAAAGACGCCGCCCTCGTTTTTGCCAAGACTGTGCTGAAAGAGATAATGGACATATTCCCATCCAAATATATTCACATTGGAGGGGATGAATGCCCTAAAGATCGTTGGGTGGAATGCCCTGATTGTCAGGCGCGTATCAAGGCTTTGGGGATAAAAGCCATTCCTGGCAAGAGCAAGGAGGAACTCCTCCAGACTTGGTTTATGGGACAGATGAAGGAGTTCATCGAATCGAATGGCAGGACGATGATGGGATGGGATGAAGTCCTTGAAGGGACGCCCGACAAGGATGTGGTTGTGTGCGCCTGGACCTCACCGGCAGCTGTCACTCGTTCGGCTACTCTTGGGCATCCTACCATTGTCTGTCCAATTCAGCACTATTATTTCAGCAATCCCCGCTTCAACCAGCTCAAAGGAAGGGAAAGCCTATCTAGAGTCTATGATTTCCAGATGGTTCCGGAGGGATTGTCAGAAGAGCAGATGGGCAATATTATAGGCTCTGAGGCTTGTATCTGGACTGAGTGGGTCGCGGATTCCACCAAGTTGGAATGGGAGATGTTACCGAGGTTGGCGGCATTGGCCGAAACGCAGTGGGGAAGCCCTAAAGATCTTGATGCGTTCCTTCCCCGGCTCAAGAAAATGACGGGACTATATGACCGCCGACGGTGGAATTGGAAAGAAGATATAGCTCAGGCATGGGAGGAAGTGGTTGAATAATAATTATTTGCATCACATAATACTGATAGTGCCATGATACCTAAATTGATCCATTTATGCTGGCTCAGCGGGGATCCCTATCCTGAGAAGATAAAATATTGTATTGATTCATGGAAGAAGTATCTCCCGGATTATGAGATTATGCTGTGGGATACCAACCGCTTTGACGTTAACTCCACCCCTTGGACCAAGCAGGCTTTCGAGGCGAAGAAATATGCTTTCGCGGCAGACTACATCCGTTTCTATGCTGTGTACAATTATGGAGGCATTTACTTTGACAGTGATGTAGAGGTGATCAAGTCTTTCGATGAGTTCCTACATCTCCCGTATTTTGTTGGAATTGAGGCTCATCCAGAAGGTGCTGAGTTGGCTGCTTTTGGTGCTGAGAAAGGCACGGCGTGGGTCAAAACCATTTTGGACTATTATGAGGGACGAAACTTTATTAAGGATAATGGGGAGATGGATCAGATTCCAATGCCAGCAGCTGTGGGAAAGGTTCTCCGCCGGAATTATTATTGGACGCTAATCCATTCTCTTGATGAATTTGATCCCGATCCTTCAAGATTATGCCTGCTACCTACGGACTGGTTCTGTGCTCATCCTAGAAGTCATTGGCATGGGCCTAGGTACTTTATCACTAAAAATACCCATTCCATCCACCACTTTGCCAGTTCCTGGGTGCCAGCTAAATATAACGGTGGCCCATTGCATAAGCTATATTACAAGATCACAGGCATAAACTGGAAATTCGACAACAAGCGTTTTAAGCTTCATGGGAAGAAGTAGCCTTTTATTGTTTATGTGATTTTTTTGAGGTATCTTCGCATATACATGGAAGAATCTCGGTCTACATTGAGGGAGTTTTGGAAATCTCTATCGGAAAAGCTTAAAGAGTCGCTCGTGTCTGTTATGCCGGTCAGTGTCATTGTGCTGATTTTGGCATTGACACCTTGGGTGGACATAAGTGCTTCAGAATTAGTGACGTTCATTATCGCTGCGGTTTTACTCGTCCTGGGCATAGGCTTGTTCAACCTCGGGGCTGACATGGCCATGACCCCTATGGGACAGTACATCGGTCAGGGTCTGACAGCTTCAAAGCGTCTAGGTATCCTTCTCTCAGTCGGGTTTGTCATGGGTGTGCTGATCACGGTGGCTGAGCCGGACCTCTCTGTCCTGGCTGAGCAGGTTAATACTGTGATGAACGGAACCATGCTTATCGCGACAGTGGGATTCGGAGTCGGTCTTCTTCTTTTCCTTGGCGTTTTGAAGATTCTTTTCCACATTGACCTCACAGGGCTTTTGCTTTACTTGTACATGGCTTTGTTCTGTGTGGCAGCCCTGCTTATCGATAGCGGTAAAGGTTCCCTTCTGGCGTTGTCTTTTGACTCGGGAGGTGTGACAACAGGACCGATCACGGTTCCATTCATCATGGCTCTTGGTGTTGGAATAGCCTTGACCGTCGGTGGCAGGGGAGCCAGCGAGAACAGTTTCGGCCTTATCGCCCTTTGTTCCGTGGGACCAATCCTCGCTGTGCTGTTCCTCTCGCTCTTTGCCAAAGGAGATTTGTCATACGCTGTTCCCGCTTATTCGTTCGAGTCATTCTTCTCAGATAACACATTCTCTGTATTAGGAGCGAAGGCTTTTGATGTGGGGAACTCGCTAATGCTGCTGGTGGTCTTTTTCTTCATCATCCAGTTTATAGCCTTGAAACTCCCAAAAGCCAAGCTTTTGCAGATCATTTTCGGCATCTTGTACACATTCGTCGGTCTCGCGATATTCCTTTTTGCCGTGGAGATGGCATTTATGCCCCTGGGTTATAAGATCGGTGTACAGATGTCCGCGCATAATCCTCTGATCATCATTTTATTCGCCTTTATCTTGGGCAATGTCGTCGTGATGGCTGAGCCAGCCGTTCATGTCCTCAACGCTCAAGTCCAGGAGATCACGAACGGGGAGGTGACAAAGACCCAGATGATGCTCGCCCTTTCTATGGGTGTGGGAGTCTCGATCGGATTGTCAGTCTTACGCGCCCACTTCGGGTTCTCCCTGCTGTACTATCTTATCCCTGGCTATCTAATCTCTCTTGGTCTGTCCTTTTTCGTGCCAAGACTTTATACCGCGATCGCTTTTGACTCAGGTGGAGTGGCCAGCGGTCCGCTGACCTCCAGTTTCATCTTGCCCTTGGTGATTGGAGCGTGTGTCACAATGCAAGGGGAGAGCGCCGTGCTTGACTTCGCTTTCGGAGTTGTCGCCATGGTGGCCATGACCCCTCTCATCACAATCCAAAGCTTAGGCTTCAAGTCAGTCATGTCTGTGAAGAGACGTAGCGCCATCGCTATTCGTCGCATTATGGAAGCTGGTGACGATCAAATTATTTACTTCGAATAATATGGCCCAGACAAAAAACATAGCACCCGTGAAGCTGGAACTGCTGCTGGCGGTCGTCCATGACGAGAAAGCGGCATATTATACCAGGCTCCTTCAGTCTTATGAGGCTAACCTTCAGTTCACGACAGCGGCTAAGGGCACGACTCATCTTATCCTTTCATATCTTGGTACTGAGTCTCCTAAGACCATGCTCGTGAGCGTCGTGAGAGAAAACGAGGCTCCAAAGATCATGGAGGCTTTGGAGGAAAACTTCCAAAAAGGGAAAAAGTACAAAGGTATCGCCTTCACGGTGGGGCTGACCAGTGTTATCGGGACCCTTGTATATGGTTTTTTAGCGAATGATAAACGAACTGTCAAGTAGTGAATGAAATATGGCTGCGAACGTAAAATATGAACTTGTTGTCTGTATAGTCAACGCGGGTTTCTCTCAGGAAGTGGTCGAGCTCGCCCGCACTGCTGGAGCCAAAGGCGGCACAATCATCCGCGGCCGCGGCACCGCTAATCCGGAGGCTGAGGAGTTCTTCGGCTTGACCATACAACCTGACAAGGAGATTCTTCTGATCCTTGTGCCTTCTGATATCAAAGACGCCGTATTGAAGGCTATCTATAA
>ONSC01000042.1 GCA_900320365.1 uncultured Bacteroidales bacterium | reverse complement strand
TTGCTGTCGCATCCAGAAGAGCGGGCCATTTTGCCTTATCGGCCTCTCCGCCAATCTCAATAAGATCGGCCTTGAAAGAGAAACCACACTGCTTCTTGGCGATGACTCCAGCGGCAACCAAAGGCAGGGTGAGTCTGCCGGAGAAATGACCTCCTCCACGCGGATCATTAAACCCATTCCATTTCACGGAGGCGGTGTAGTCCGCATGCCCTGGGCGTGGCACATCTTTAAGCGCCTCGTAATCAACAGATCTTGTGTTATTGTTCCTGAATATGACAGCGATCGGGGCGCCTGTAGTGTGTCCCTCGAAGACCCCGCTCAGGATTTCCGGCTCGTCGGACTCGACTCTTGGGGTAGTACCCTTGGCACCGCTCTTACGGCGAAGAATATCTCCCATTAAATCCTCTTTTGAGAGCGGCATCCCTGCCTTGACACCATCAATCACGGCACCTATGGCCTCTCCGTGAGACTCTCCGAATATTTGCACCATGAAATTCCTGCCGAAAGTGTTCATATCGCTCAATGTTAAATCACAGAAGACAAAGATACTTATTTTAGTTATCTTTGCATAATGGAGAAATGACGATGGATCAAAGAGAAGAAGATAAGATAATTGAAGGGATCACCTCACAGGAATATAAGGAAGGGTTTGTGACGGACATCCGTCAGGACTTCATCCCCAAAGGCCTTAATGAGGACATCATACGGACCATATCCTCTCTTAAGCAAGAACCCGACTGGCTGCTGGAATTCCGTCTTGACGCATTTCGCAAGTGGCAGTCGATGAAGATGCCCACATGGGGTCATCTTGATTTGCCAGCAATTGATTTCCAAGATATTATATACTACGCAGCCCCTAAAAAAGACTCCGATAGGCCAAAGGAGATTGACCCGAAACTTGAGGAGACTTTCGAGAAATTGGGAATCCCCGTAAGGGAGCGTGAGGCTCTGGCCGGGGTCGTGGCTGTGGACGCTGTGTTCGACTCCGTGTCGGTTGCAACCACATTCCGGGCTTCCCTCGCTGAGAAAGGAATCATCTTCTGCAGCTTCTCAGAAGCCGTTAAGGAACATCCCGACCTGGTGCGCAAGTATCTGGCGAGTGTCGTGCCCGCCGGAGACAATTTCTATGCTGCCCTCAACTCGGCTGTGTTCAGCGACGGGAGTTTCTGCTACATTCCCAAGGGTGTCAAATGCCCGATGGACCTGTCGAGTTATTTCAGGATCAATGCGGCCGGAACGGGACAGTTTGAGAGGACTCTGATCGTTGCGGATGAGGGATCTTCGCTGAGCTACATGGAGGGCTGCACGGCCCCTATGAGAGATGAGAACCAGCTTCATGCGGCGGTGGTGGAGATAGTGGTGGAGAAAGATGCCGATGTGAGATATTCAACGGTGCAAAACTGGTATCCTGGCGATGCCCAAGGCCGGGGAGGAATCCTTAATCTCGTGACTAAGAGGGGAATATGCAAGGGCAGCGGAGCACATCTAAGCTGGACCCAGGTCGAGACAGGATCCGCCATCACCTGGAAATATCCCTCTACAATTCTCAAGGGCGACTATTCAACTTCCGAATTCTATTCCGTGGCTGTCACCAACAACTACCAGCAGGCGGACACCGGAACCAAGATGATTCACATCGGACGGGGAACCAAAAGCCGGATCGTCAGCAAAGGAATCTCGGCTGGGCATAGTCAAAACAGCTACAGGGGTCTTGTGAGAATGAATCCGGGAGCGGTTGGCGCCAGGAATTATTCCCAGTGCGACAGTCTTCTTATAGGCTCGAAATGCGGGGCTCACACCTTCCCTGACATCCAGAGCCACAATCCCACCGCGATTGTAGAGCACGAGGCTACAACCTCAAAAATAAGCGAGGAACAGTTGTTTTATTGTAATCAAAGAGGTTTGGACGCCGAGGACGCCGTCGGGCTGATCGTCAATGGATATGCCCACGAGGTGCTTTCCCGCCTCCCGATGGAGTTCGCGGTGGAAGCGACCAAACTCCTCCAAGTCTCCCTCGAAGGTTCTGTAGGATAGTTTTATCATGAATATATTCGACATAAATAATATAGCGTTCACGATGGGTGGGACGGGAGTAAGCTGGCTGGAACTTGTCAGCGTCATCGCCGGTCTGACCTGTGTCGTGATGGCCGGACGGAACAGCAAGTACAACTTCTGGGTCGGTTACTTGTACAACATCCTCTTGTTCATGCTTTTCTGGCAGAGACATCTGTATTCGGCAATGCTGCTTCAACCCATAGCATTCAGCATAAACGCTTTCGGTCACTGGAGATGGACCCATCCAAAAGAAGATGAGAAGAGTTCCGCTGACTCCTCCGCATTGAAAGTCAGCCGCCTCGATATGAAAGGTTGGTGCGTGGCCTTGACCGTAGTGGTTGTGGCTGGGCTGATTTGGGGATATGTCCTCAGTAAACTCGGAACCTCCTGGTGGACAAAGACTTTCAGTCCTGACCCCACTCCTTGGCTGGATTCCTTCGTGCTGATGCTGACTCTTCTGGCCCAGTTCCTGTCCGCCCAGAAGAAATGGGACTGCTGGATTGTGTGGCTGGTGGTCAACGCCGCCAACATCACCCTATACTTGAGCGCCGGATTGGTGTTTATGCCGATCGTGAGCGCCCTGTACTTGATTAACGGAATCTGGTCCCTCTGGACTTGGTTTAAACTGTATAGAGACGGTAAATAGTTAAGTATTAATAAGTTATATAATAATATATGGCATTTTTGAAGATAACTGGGCTTCATGCTGTTGTCGGTGACAAGGAGATTCTGAAGGGAATTGATCTCGAGGTCGGTAAAGGGGAAATCCACGCCGTCATGGGCCCAAACGGAGCCGGAAAAAGCACTTTGTCCGCCGTCCTGACCGGTAAGCCGGACTATGAGGTCACAGCTGGAAGCATAGAATTCATGGGGCGGAACTTGCTGGAAATGAAACCGGAGGAAAGAGCCTGGGCTGGAATGTTCCTGTCTTTCCAGTATCCGGTTGAGATCCCCGGCGTATCCATCACCAGTTTCATGAAAACTGCCATAAACTCAAAGAGAGAGGCGCAGGGATTGGAGCCCATGAAAGGAGGAGAGTTCCTGAAGCTGATGAAAGAGAAGATGGCTCTCGTCCAAATGAAGCCTGAATTCGCCAAAAGAGAAGTCAATGTGGGCTTCTCCGGGGGCGAGAAAAAGCGTAACGAGATATTCCAGATGGCCATGCTGGATCCTGTTCTGGCGATTCTCGACGAGACCGACAGCGGCCTTGATGTGGACGCTCTGAAGATTGTGGCGGACGGAGTCAACGCCCTCCATACTCCTGAGAAATCCGCCATTGTTATCACTCACTATCAGAAGCTTCTGGAATATGTGCGCCCGGATGTCGTGCACATTCTGAAGGATGGAAAGATCGTGGCCGAGGGCGGAAGGGAACTGATCGACAAAATCGAGAGCGATGGATTCGAGCAATTCTAGTCGCGCAGGAGCGGCCGCCGAGCTTAGGCCGTACTCAGCCGCAGCGAAGCGAGAATGGACGCGGCCGGGCTCGGACGGCCGTCCGGCGGTGATTTTAATTGATTCGTCTCAGCAAAGAGATTTCGTGGTCGGGGCCGGCGAAAAGCTTGACGTGACATTCATCGTTTTGCCTGGTACTTCCGCTGAAATACCTGTTAATGTGGATATCGCCGGACCAGGAGCGGTCGTGAACCTGAAAGGACTTTACCTTAGTTCCGGTAAAGACCAAGTGTCATTCAACATCAACATGAGACACCATGCCGGCGGTAGTGTATCCCGGCAGCTATTCAACGGATTGGCTTCTGGAGAAGCCAAATGTTCATTCTTCGGTAAGATTATCGTGGCTCAAGACGCCCAAAAGACTGAAGCTTATCAAGAAAACCACAATATTGTCCTCTCTGAGGAGGCTTTGGTTAACACGAAGCCACAGCTTGAGATTTATGCCGACGATGTGAAATGCTCCCATGGCGCCACAGTCGGAAAGCTTAACGAGGATGAACAGTTCTACATGCGCTCCAGAGGCATCCCGGAAGATGAGGCCAAAGTACTGCAGATGATTTCTTTCGTTGCCCCGGTGCTCTCAGGCCTGGAGGATGAAATCTTAGCCACAAGAATAGAAAACGCCATCCGCTCACTTGCCATTTAGTTATGATACTCCAAACCAATGTCAAACTGAATTTCGGGCTGAATGTGATCAGAAAACGGCCCGACGGTTATCATGACATTGAGACATTGTTCGTGCCCTGCCATGAGTTCGGAGATACATTGGAGGTCATCACCGGTGACGATTATAGCCGCACTTCAGCAAGCCTATTCTCCCGCTACGGCACCTCCCTTGATCCGGAGGGTCTGCCGGCCTTAGGCGATACTCAGCCGCAGCGGAGCGAGGATGGACTTCGCCGGGGCCGGACTGCCCCTCCGGAACAGGGCGGCAAATTGGCGCAAGGAATAAGCGAGGATGGGAAGCTGATTATCACTATAGCGAGGGAAGAAGGGGTCGACTGGGAGCCGCTGAAAGACCTTTGCGCAAAAGCTTACTATCTTCTTGACAACGACTTCCACCTTCCACCAGTAAAAATATTCCTGGAGAAAAAGGCCCCTGTCGGAGCTGGACTAGGCGGCGGATCGGCAGACGCGGCGTTTACCCTGAAAGCCCTGAATGATCTTTGCGCCCTCGGGCTCAGCAATGAGAAACTCTCTGAATACGCATCAAACCTCGGGAGCGATTGCGCATTTTTCGTGTGGAACAGGCCGATGATCGGCACAGGGCGAGGGGAAATCCTGGAGCCGTTCGACCTCGACTTATCCGGCTATGTTGTCAAAGTTCTTGTCCCTGAAGGTGTCAGCGTCTCCACCGCCGAAGCCTACCGCGGCATCGTGCCCCGATGTTCAAACGACGAGGGCACTACTGCCCCAGCGACCGCTGCCACCCTCGGCACGCTAAGAGGGGGGACCGGAGCTTCGCTTTGCGAAGCGAGCGGTGGGGTCGAGCGAAGCGAGACGGTCGTCGGGGCAGTAGTACCCCCGTCGGAGTTTAAGGCCGTCCTCCGTCGCCCCATTGATGAGTGGAAGGGGCTGCTGGTCAACGATTTCGAGGCGACAGTGTTCAAAGCGCATCCGGAACTCGAAGCAATTAAACAGTCACTTTACGATAGCGGAGCGGTTTACGCCGCCATGTCCGGCTCCGGCTCTGCGATATTCGGGATATATAAATAATATCATAAGTTATGGTAAATCGTCTCTTCTTGGCATCTGTGGTGTCGCTGGCCGCAATAATGGTTGTTTCCTGCGCCGAAAAAAGGACCTATAAGGATAGTTCTCTTCCAATAGACAAACGAGTCGAAGACCTGCTATCAAAGATGACCTTAAAGGAGAAACTCCGGCAAATGAACCAGCTGGACATGCCCTCATTGCTGGAAGATGGCGACCTAAGCAAAGAACGTTTGGAGGAATTGATAGGGCCCGATGGTTTTGGCTGTGTCCAGGGAATCACAATCCCTTCCTGGAAGAGCACCCAAATATTCAACGGCTTGCAGCGGTATTGTGTCGAGGAGACACGGCTCGGGATTCCGATATTCACATCCTCTGAATCGACTCACGGCGCAGTCCAGGACGGTTCCACAATATTCCCCCAGAGCATTGCCTTGGCAGCCACCTTCAATCCGGAACTCGCTTATTCCATGACACGGGCCATTTCCGAGGAATTGTATTCAGAGGGTGTCAACCAGACCCTTTGTCCTGTTCTGGATGTTTGCAGGGATCCTCGTTGGGGAAGGGTGGAGGAAACTTTCGGGGAAGATCCCTTCCTGAACGGAACCTTCGGAACAGCTGTGGTCAAAGGCTATCTAGACGGTGGTATAAACCCTGTCATTAAGCATTTCGGGCCCGGAGGTGAACCTGTCGGAGGACTTAATCTAGCCTCTGTCGACTGCTCTCCGAAAGACCTACTGCGTATTCATCTGAAACCTTTCGAGATGGTCGTGAGGAACACCGGGATAAGGACAGTGATGAGTTCCTACAACTCCTGGAACAGGACCCCTAATTCCGCTTCCCACTATCTCCTGACCGAGTTACTGAGGGAAACATGGGGGTTCCACGGATATGTTTACTCCGACTGGGGCGCTGTGGGGATGCTCCATAACTTTCAGGGTGTCGCGGCGGATGATCCGGAAGCCGCCAGGATGGCCATTTCGGCCGGCATCGACTTAGAGGCAGCCGGATTTACTTACCAGTCCCTTGAATCCTCAGTAGCGGATGGGCTGATCGACGAGTCCATCATTGACAATGCTGTCCGCAATATCTTGAGAGTCAAGTTCGAAGTCGGTCTGTTTGACAATCCCTACAGGAATATTGACGGGAAGGCGACTGTCCGTACTCCTGAGCATGTCGCGTTGTCAAGGAAGATCGCGGATGAATCGATAGTGCTGCTAAAAAACGATGATGGATTGCTTCCCCTTGACAGGACTTCCATCCGTTCTATCGCAGCCATTGGGCCCAATGCCGACCAGGTGCAGTTCGGGGACTACTCCTGGAGCCGATCCAACGATGACGGAAAGACCCCATTGGCCGCATTGAAAGAATATCTAGGGCCTGGAATCAAAATCACTTACGCAAAAGGCTGCGACCTCGTATCCGAAGATGTAAGCGGAATCCCAGAAGCTGTGCGTGCCGCTAGGTCGAGCGATTTAACCATCTTATTCCTAGGTACTTCCAGCGCATCCCTGGCCAGAGACTATTCAAATGCCACCAGTGGTGAGGGCTTCGACCAGGAGTCGCTGGAGCTGACCGGTGAGCAGGAAAGACTCATGCGGGAAGTAGCCGCCACTGGAAAACCAGTTGTATTGGTACTAGTCACGGGCAAGCCAATATGCATTCCGTGGGCGAAGGATAATATTCCCGCGATAGTCACCCAGTGGTACGGAGGCGAGACAGCGGGAGACGCTCTTGTCGGCGTGCTCTTCGGTGACACGGTCCCTTCCGGAAAACTCCCGATATCCTTCCCGAGAAGCACCGGGCATCTGCCATCATATTATAACCACCTTCCTACTGACAGGGGCTTTTACCATAAACCCGGCGCCCCTGGAAAGCCTGGCCATGATTACGTTTTCTCGTCTCCCGACGCCCTCTGGCCGTTCGGACACGGACTTGGTTACACCACTCTTGAATATGGTCCCCTGAATCTTTCAGGGATGGTTTTCTCACCTGCTGATACTGTTAAAGTCAATCTATCAGTCAATAACATCGGGTCGAGAGATGCTCTGGAGGCCGTTCAGCTGTATGTTCGGAACCTATCTTCACATGAGGTGACTCCTGTTAAGGAACTCAAGGCTCTCACCAAGGTTCCTGTCCCCGCAGGCGGTTCCGCGGAAGCTTCGCTATCATTCCCCGTGGAGGAGAAAGGAAAGTATCGGATCATGGTCGGGGCCTCTTCTGGAGACATCCGCCAGGAAACTGAAATAACAGTGGAATAAAACGAATTCGATTATGAAATACTTTAAAACCGCGGCACTAGCCATTGCCTGGCTTATAGCTATCAGTTGTGGAAATAACTCTGGAAAAGTGATTTACGTTGGAGGATCTGACGAGGGCAATGACCTCGTTAAACTCCTTAAGGAAGACCATTTCAAGGTAAGGGATAACGCTTCCGCCGCAGCTGCCATCGACATGGCCAAGCCCGGATCAGCCGTCATCCTGGTGGCTGGAGACTATCCAGACTCTCCCGTGGCGCTCACAGAAAAAGACATCGCCTCCATCAAAGAAAAAGGACTCAAGGTATTTGCTGAGTTCGCGACCCTTCCCGGTCAGAATCCAGAGATCAAAGAGATAAGCGTGGAAAGAGTCGTTGTCGCAAAAGAGATCGGAGAAGAGCTGAAACCGATGGACCTTCTCACGATCAACAGGGCAGCTTATCTTGAGACTCAGGCGGCTGATCCAATCATGGTCATCGCCAGAGTAGCCGGATTCGACACGGCGGTGTATGGCTTGAAAGACACTCCCTACAGTCCTCTGGTCTTCAAACAGGATGATAATCTCTGGATAAGCACTTCAAAATTAAGCGATTTCGCTCGCTTGAGACTTATTCCCGAAAGAAAATGGAAGCCCTTCTGGGAGACGATGATCTCCGATCTCACCGGAAGAAAAGTGACATTCGACAGCTGGCCTACATTAATATCACCGGCATATTCAAAGAATCAAAACCTACCGGCATCGGCGAGAAAAGACGCTGTCGCCAAAGGTATAGAATGGTTCTTTAATGGCCACTTCCTCATCCATCCCGACTGGAAAGAGTCCTGGCTCATGAAATATATGGGCGATGGGACAATGCCAGTCGGACCGGAACTTCCGGAAGACGCCTCTGACGGTGACGGCTCTCTCGGCGTCCTTGAGGGACACTGCTCTGCGGTTTATAAAGACGGACGGCAAGCATATCGGTATTGGGTCAGGGACGACGTCCAGGGAGAATCCGCCATGGCCTTCGCTGTAGCTGGAGAACTACTTAATAATCAAGAATATAAGAAAATAGCGGAGAACATCTCGGACTATTCCTTCAAAGAGTTCAGAGATGGTCCGAGAAACGATCCCTCCAGCCCGACATACGGACTTCTCGGATGGGCATACACCCATAAATGGGTCTACTACGGAGACGACAACGCCAGATCCCTTCTCGGAACCATCATGACCTCGAAAATCATCGGGACCGACAAATGGGACCAGAAGATCACCGAGGCGATTGACGCCAACCTCAACACGACCGGCAAGAACGGATTCCGGGGACCGAGACTTCACGATCAGGACATCCAAAAGAACGGGCTCAAGTATTATCAGGACAGGGACATCATCAACCCCCACCCCCACTACGAGAGTTGGATCTGGGCTTGCTACCTCTGGCAATATGCCAACACCGGAGACCGTAAATACTTGGATCTCACCGAGAAAGCCATATCCCTGACCATGGCAGCCTATCCCGACGGCTGGAGCTGGACAAACGGCATCCAGCAGGAGAGGGCTAGGATGCTGCTTCCCTTGGCTTGGCTTTATAGGGTTAGCCCCACCACTGAGCATAAGGAATGGATAGACAGGATCACAGCCGACTTGGCGAAGAACCAGGTCGAATGCGGAGCCATACGGGAAGAGCTTGGTGATCAGTCAAAAGGACAATACGGAGCTGAGAAGAGCAATGCCGATTACGGCCGGAGCGAGGCTCCACTGATCTTCAAGAACGGAGACCCTGTGGCCGACATGCTCTATACCAGTAATTTCGCTTTCTTCGCCCTCAACGAGGCCGCATGCGCTACAGGAGACCCCGAGATCAAGAAGATGGCGGAATCTCTCGGAGATTTCCTTATCAGGATCCAGGCTCGCAGCGATGAGCGCAAGAACGTTGACGGCGCCTGGTTCAGGGCTTTCAACTACCGTGACTGGGACTATTGGGCATCAAACGCGGATGCCGGATGGGGTGCTCAAAGCACGCTCACCGGTTGGATCCAGAGTTGGATCGTCACTACCCTCGCCTTGATGGAAAAGGGCACTTCGTATTGGGATGTGACTCTCGGAAAATAATCAGAAGCCTCTTCCGTGCTTCATCCAGAGGTCTTCCTCAAGCTTCTTCCATAGATCGGCTGCCGCCTTGTAAATCTTGGCGGTATAGGCGTTGAGATTGTCCTTTGAAGGAGTCTTCTCAACCTCAGGAAGTCCCTCAAAACCAAGATCTTCGATGGCCTGAATATCTTTATATACCCTTTCCTTATTGGTCTGCCAAGCTAAAGTGGCGAGGCGGTTTGGCCGGCGGAAAGTCCATAAAGCCCCTTCGGGAACATAACGGCGCATCCCGCAAGTGTCGAATGCGGCCGGAAGTTCCGTGGTTCCACTGAATATGGGGAAACGAGGACTCTCTCCAGGATTGTCAAGAGCGTACCAGCATATACCGCCCACCTCATCAGGCAACCATTCCCTGGCTTGGATAACTGTCGAGTGAGAGCACCAAGCCACGGCTATTGTACGCGAGAATTCAACAGCTCCGGGAGCGACTCCGTTAATCATGTTGCGGGTGTCAGTAGTAAGCCATGGGTTGGCCACAGGACTGACTTTCTTGGTGGCTGGCTGCCCATCCTTGGCGGGAACCTCCACAAGAAGATTCTTGGTCATGTCGAACTGAAGACCCTCGTATGTTCCACGCAGAATCTCCATGACTTTACGTACGTCAACTTTCTCGTCAGGCTTGACAGAGAACGGCAGTTCGGGAGCATCATAGGAGAGCTTCAAAGAAGGGGCTAATGTGTTAAATATCACATATTCACGCTCTTTGAAGTTTTTGCCGTCACCGTATGAGCTATGATAGGCCTTCCAGAACACGAAATCGCCTTCTCCGTCCCAAAGACCATATTCCTTAGCGACAGACTCCACATTGTCGGACGCCATGAAATAATCCTTGTTCTTCCGGTCAATACGGCCGATTCTGGGAATATTGGCGGAGACAGCCACCTCATCGTCAGGCACCCTTTGGGCGGCCCATACGGCACCCTTTTTTCCACGACCACAACCGAGAATCTCAAAGAACCAAGCCTCCTTCTTATCAATCACCGTGATGCACTCGCCACCGTCGGCGTAGCCGTATTTCTCAGCAAGCTCACCCATCATCCTGACCGCGTCACGGGCATTATCGCAACGCTGGAGCGCTATCCTTTGAAGTTCCTCGATTAGGAACATGGAGCTTCCGTTACGCAGGGTGTCCGGACCTGAGAACGTGGTCTCGCCCATGGCGACCTGCTTCTCATTCAAGCAGGGATAGGCGGTGTTAAGGTAAGCGAACGTGTGACGGGCTTGAGGAATCTGACCCGCATAGCGGACCCCAGTGGTGTCACCCTTGAAGGCGGTCTTTCGGGTGTTCTTATATATGTCCACCATTGCCTTCCGACCGTAATCAGCCTCAGGCTCAACGGTTATCCATGTACGGGAGACTCCGTCACAGGTGTGCGAGGTGATGACGGATCCGTCGGCGGACGCCAGACGCCCGACAACCAGGCTGGTACACTCGTCCTTTGAATACTCGTCATCCTGCCCCCAGGCGCAGATAACGAGAGACAACGCTGCTAACAGCGTGAATAATTTTTTCATAATAAACTATTTAACCTTAGCTTTAACCAGCTGGCCAACTTTCTCGATATCGTAGAAACCCTTATAGTTCTTGACGGTCATCCTAGTGTCGTTAGGACCAGTGATCTCAACCATATTGTCATTGGCGATAGGGATGTCAGGGGTGATACCGGAGTCTATATTAACCCCGGCAATCGTGTTGAGCCTTGAACGGAAGGAAGATATCTGGAAACAGAATCCGTCAGCGGTACACATGGCCTGAATAGCGCAGCTTCCGCCTCCGGAAGTCTCCCCTACCACAGGGATACCTGCATCCTTAAGCATTGAGGGAAAGAGGTTTCCGCAAGAGAATGACACGTCGGATGTGAGGACCGCAAAATTGAGGTTATATTTGACATCCTTGTCCTTTTTGTCAAACACACCGTCGAAGTTACGGTCCACCTCATAATCGACTATAGACCTCTGGCCTGTGAGCGGATTGTCATAGCTGAGATAACTCTTGTTCATGATAAGAGATGTCATGGCCATGACTATATCAGCGGATCCACCGCCGTTAGCGGTAATGTCAACGATGAAATTCTCGACCTCCGGGTCGGCCTCAGCCTTGTTAAGGGCGTCAAGGAATATGACCATGGAGTCGCCCTTGTTATCGTCGATATTGGGCTTCGGGCCTTTTCCGGCATAATAGGCATTCCAAGCATCCTCAGCCCTGGTATTGAATGAGTTGAACACGCAGACAGCGGTGTTGCCTCTCTTGATGTAGGTGTCTTGGGTGCCATAGCACTCGGGACGCTGCTGACGGACAGCCATAACCTCTTGATAGCGTCCTCCCATAGAAGCCCGGCCATTCTGGATCGCTTCCATGACCTCTTTGTGTTTTTCCTGAAGACCGCGCACCTCCGAAGCAAGGTCTTCATATTTTGAGCGATCACGGCCCATCGCTGAGGAGATGTCCATTGAAGTGTGACCGTCGTAGTAAAGGGCGTTCAGCCCGCTCATTCCGACGAAATACTCAGCCAAGTCAGTGGATTTGAGGAGTTTCTTGATGACTGGACCAGCGGCGAGGTCTTCCTCCAGAGTCCTGTCCATACCCTTTGTCTTCAAGGATTCATCCAGCGCTACACGGCCGGGATGACCGTAGAAATGATCCATGGCGAAACAGAGCTCCTTGTACGCGAACTCAGCCATGGACTTCGAGCGTGTCTTCTTCGAGAGAAGTACCTTGTTGTAGTCGGGATCGATTCTGGCGAGACTTACCTCATTGACAGAGGTGTTGGCGACCACCTTCTCACCGTTGAAGCCGGCGTGATGGTAGAAAAGATCTGAATAAATGTCTGCCAAGGTCGCGAAGGGGAAATACACGGCCCCCTTTCCGTCCGCATGGATATCGATGCCGTATTTGGCGAAATCCAAAGTGACAGTGGCGGTAGAGGGGAAGTTCTTTATGCTCTTGTAACGAACGAATGGCATGCCATCGTAATAGACATTCGCCATCCCTGGCTGCAGGAGGCCCATCATATTCGTGAACTCATTGAAATCAGATGATACGAAAACATCCTTGTTGACATTCACGACAGCCTTGGCTCCGGCATTGTCAAGGGTATATTCCCCGACACCGGTATGTGTCACCACCATGGTCGACCCAGGCAGCACAATTGACTGGAAATCAGCGGCTGATATATAAGCGACATCGGGTAGGTCGTTGTAGAAACGCAGCGTGACCTGGCCGTCAGGGGCGACCTTGGTCACGACAGGTACCGTCTTTTCCGTGTAGGCGCCACCATCGGGCTGGTCGTCAGCTACCGCGCGCCTGGTTGAGACTGTCTTGGGACCGCAAGAGGCGAGTATCGCCAAAGCGGCCAATGTGGGGATGAGTAAAGTTCTGTTTATCATGATCATTATATTGAAAATTCAGACGAACTCTCAAATATAATGATGATTTTTCAGAACTCCATCGGACGTCCCCTGTAGAAATCGAGAAGTTTGGCTGAATAGAGATACTCGTAGCGGGAGCGGACCAAGTCGGACTCGGAACGGAGATATGCGTCCCTGGACTCGTTGAACTCCGTGATGTTGGCCTTGCCATTCTCATATTTCGCCATCACAAGCTCGAAAGACTCTTTAGCGCTATCCCTCGCCTGATCGCTTGAGCGATACTTCTCCGAGGCAGCAACGGCGTTGTAGTAAGCTTGCTGAATTTCCTTGTAAAGGGTCTTCTTGGTGTTCTCTAGCTGGAGCATCTGGTTTGTCCTTGACAATTCCGCCGCGCGAACCTGATTTCTGGTCTGGAATCCGGTGAAAATCGGCACACTGAGCGAAAGACCCAGATACTGGCTGAAATTGTGCTTGATTTGCTCCATGAAAGCGGCTGACGGGGCGGCGCTCATCGTATAGTAATTAGTGCCGATACCTCCGTTAGCGCTGATTGAAGGAAGAAACGCTCCCTTGGCGCTTTTTATGGAAAACTCAGTGGCGTCCAAGCGGAACATCTCCGCCTTAATTGCCGGCTTATTCTCTAAAGCCTCTGCATATATATCCTCCGGATTCCCGAGAAGTATGCCCTCAATGGGCACATCAGGGCGCACTATGCTGAATCCCTCAGGATCAGGTAGTTCCAGAAGCTGAGATAAGTCCAGCAGGGATAAATTGAGATTATTTCTGGCCTGTGTCGCGGATAGGCGGCTCTGCCCCAAGGCGGCTTTCTGCTGGGCTACCTGGGCCGGAGAGGCCTTGCCGTTCTCAAGCATCGTTGAGAGACGCTCAACCTGCAGGGAATCTATCCCAACCTGATTCATGGCCACGTCCAATAATTCCATGTTATAGAGTATCTGGACATATGCCTGCGCCACGGCAACGCTCATATCCTGCCTGGCCTTCTCCAAATCGGCAGTGGACGCTTTGAGGTCCAACTCGTTCTCCTTGATGCTGTTATTGATCCTGGAACCCTGGAAGATAGGAACTGCTGTTCCAAGAGAGAAACCTGTGCTGGTCGTGTTGGTGTTGGAATATGTGTTATCCGCGGTGAGTCCACGACCGAACGAGAAATTCTCACTGGCGCTGCCGCTGACCTGTGGCAGACGGCTACCTTTCGCCGTCTCAAGCCTGAGCTCCTGCTGCTTGACCTGAAGCTCGTTCTGCTTGAGGGTTATGTTGTTCTCCTGGGCGTGACGGACACACTCCGCTAAAGTCCAGGGGCCGCTATGGGTCTGCCCGAAAGCGACCCCTGACATCAAATAAACGGTTATGGGTAAAAAATGTAATAGTCTCATCACTTCTTCTCGATTATCTGGTTGCCACGGACTTTGTCTCCTTCTTTGAGACCAGATTTGATCTCGATGTTGATGCCGTCGGAGAGTCCGGTCACGACAGGAGTCTTATCATATTTCTTCTCTCCAGAGACAACGTAGACGAAAGTGGAGTCTCCCTCGAAAGCGATAGCGCTTTCAGGCACGGATAGCACTCCGTCGACCCCCTCAAGTTGGATTTCAGCATTGGCGCTGTAACCGGAACGGACGGTCACACCCTCAGGCACCGTGACAGCAGCCTTGATCTCAAACTCATTGGTGCCATTCTTCTCCTGCGCTTTCGGGGAAATGAACTCCATCACGGCATCAAAAGAAACGTCTTTCAAAGCACCCACGGTGATTTTCATCGGGACACCTTCGCTGACGCGGCCAACCTCGGTCTCATCAATGAAGCCATCAAATATCAGGTCCCCCATATTCGCCACAGTGGCGATAGTCGTTCCATCATTGAACGTATTGCTCTGGGTCACGGAGTTACCAACTTTCACGGGAATATCCAAAATCAATCCGGAAATAGTTGACCTGATTAGAGTTGAGCTCGACCTCGCATTGCTCTTCGACACTCCGTCGCGAACAACCTCGAGGGTCTCGATGGCGGCGGCTTTCTCCTCTTTCGCCTGGGCAAGGGCCTGACGCACCTGGTCATACTCCTCGGCGCTGACAAGATTCTTGTCGTAAAGGGCTTTCTCCCGGTCATAGTTAGTCTGGGCCTGCTTGAGGTTTATCTCAGCCAGACGGACCCTGGACTGGGCGGAACTCAACGAGCTCATCTCAGGAATCACCTTGACCTTGGCTATGATCTCTCCCTCAGCTACATTCTCTCCCGCCTCTTTGTAAAGCTCGGAGATGATGCCGCTGATCTGAGGCTTGATGTTAACCTCGTCCCTGGGGATGATCTTGCCGGTCACAACCGACGTTTTGTGGATGTCCTTCACTGAGGCCTCAAGGTGCTCGTATTTGATTTCCTTGGGACGGGAATTCCTCCAGAGGGCCACGAAGGTGCCCACAAACACAATGGCGACCAGCGCCAGGATGATGTACTTAAGGTTCTTTCTCATATCTATTTGTTTTTATTATTCATCTCTCATGGCATCGACGGGCTTGATATTCATGGCCCGAAGGGCGGGGGCAAGGCCGGCTAAAACGCCCAACGCGACCAACATCAAAAGTACCGCTATTCCAGTCCAGAAGCCGATCTGGAAGGATATTCCCGAACTGAAATCGGGTAGGCTGGAAACCACATTTCCGGCTCCCCACAATATAAACACCGAGAACAAGATCACAAATATACTCGTCATTCTCCGGATCGACCGGTTTTCCGATCTC
>ONSC01000095.1 GCA_900320365.1 uncultured Bacteroidales bacterium | reverse complement strand
ACCTGAGAGTTCCATCTTGAAAGTCCGCTCCCCGATATCAAACGCATCGGAAGTTGAGAACTTCGTCGCACCCGACATCTCCAGTTCCGCAAGGAGAGGCATCGAGATATTAGCGATGACTTTCCAATCCTTAAGATGCCTCTGGAGTTTCATGGGAATACTCTTAAAGCCGATGACAAGGTCATTGTCCTTTACTCCAACTACCAGATATTCAACTATTTCCTCTGGGAGATTCACGCTCACGCCCCATGTGTCGGACTTTTTCAACTCGACGTTGACAATCCCGCTGACACTGATCCCGGTGAAATTCTTGAAATTGTAATCTTTTGTGATGTTAGCGCCAGGGATTTCCCCTGCATAAGCGGCGAGCCCAATGGCCAGTGCCGCGATAGCGATAATCAATCTTTTCATTTTCAATATTTTATTAATTAAACACACTTTTATTCAACCTTTCCATTCCGTCCAGCAGAGCGCTGTAATACTCTTTTAATATCGTCGCCCTTGTCTCCGGATCGAGTTCATCAGGCAACTGGTCCACCATCGGGACATTCTCTGCCGCGATCGACTCTAACGCAGGTAACCTCGCGTCATCGATGTCATCCCTTAGAATCGCCTCATAGAATTCCGCCATCTTGCCGTAATAGGTCTGGCATATCTCCCTCTGGTCTTCCCCGACTCCGGCGAACCAATCCTCATGCTTTTCCTCCGGGCTTTTTATGAATATGACAACCGCAGCTATCGCCGCAGCCACCGCGGCAGCCCATCCCATGACCGCCCTCCAAGAAATCCTCCTTTCCTGCCTTTCCTGCCTTTCCTGCCTTACTTGCCTTACTTGCCCTTCCCGCACGTCATTGCCGTTGCGGCCATCATGCCCGGCCTGCCTATCACGCCCAATCAGGCCGTCATGGCCGATATTGCTGTCATCGACAATGTTGCCGTCATGGCCGACCTGACCATCAAGCCTAATACGGCCGTCATGGCCGACCTGATCGGCCATCCTGTCACCCTGAGCGGAGCGAAGGGCCTCCAACCGCCTCTCAAACCTATCTGCATGCCCGTCCGGAAGTTCCTTATCATCAAACGCTTCCCGGTTTCTTTTAATGTATTCCTCTAAGTTATTCATCGTCCTTCTGAATAATCAAATAATAATCTTTATCAGCCATTTCTCAGCCTTTCCGCCAGCATCTTTCTGGCCCTTGAGAACCTCGTGCGAAGAGCACCTTCCCTCTCTCCTGTAATCTCGCTGACCTCCTCATAATCCAACCCATCGATTAGAACTAATGTCAGGATCAACCTGTACTGCTCCGGGAGTGTGTCCATCGCGGTTTTCACCCTCTCCACCGTGAGAGAACCTCCATCCACATCGACGAATCCCACGCCTCCGTTCTCCTCGCCACAATCCTCGATCCCCTCGCCCGCATATTCATCAAGGAACTCCCGTTCCCGTCTCATCTTCCTCAAAGCGTCAATCGAAGCCCGCACACACGTTTTCGTCAGCCACGCCGACTCCCTCCACCCCTGGCCCCTGCCGTGTCCATCCTCGCCCAGGCCGCTTCCATCCTCGCTTCGCCGCACCCCATCACCCCGGTCTGCCACCTGGCCCCGGCCGAGTCCATCCTCGCTCCGCTGCGCCCCAGCACCCCGGTCCGCCACCTGGCACCGTCCGAGTCCATCCTCGCTTCGCTGCACCCCATCAACCCGGTCCGCCACCTGGCCCCGGCCGAGTCCATTCTCGCTTCGCTGCACCCCATCACCCCGGTCCGCCACCTGGCCCCGGCCGAGTCCATTCTCGCTTCGCTGCGGCTGAGTACGGCCGTTGGCCAGTGGCGAACCGGATGCGAGAACATCTGCCGTAGAGATGAACTTCAAGAGGGTGTCCTGCATGATCTCCTCCGCCAAAGCGCTGTCCCCGACAATCCGGAAGCTGATATTGAACAACTTCCGTGAATATGTCTGGTATATCTTTATGGACTCTTCCCTGGTCATTTCTTAAATCCTAGGCCGCAGCCTCTACCGGCCATCTGCCTCTCAACTTTCCGTACCATCTACCGCATCATCTGTACCATCTCCCGCACCACCGACCATACAACCTGCCGGTCTACCTACACCTCTCAACCCCAACGTATCTTCCTGCCTCCATCTAATAAACGAAATCTTTCCCGCATTGTTACAAGAATCCCCCGAAAATCGCTCCATCTGTCCCAAATTGCCGGACACATGGCGCACATACAGGGGGAAAACGCCCCACATGTCCATAAATCCCGGACACATGGCGCACCGGCAGGGGGAAAATGCGCCATATGTCCCCAAACTCCGGACACATGGCGCACCTGCAGGGGGAAAATGCCCCACATGTCCCCGAAAGCCGGACACATGGCGCAGCCGATGAGGCTGGGGCAGCGGAGGCGGGGCGGAAAGCTGCAGCCGATGAGGCTGGGGCAGCAGAGGCGCGCAGAGGGCTGGGACAGCTGAGGCTATTTCAGCAAGGGCTGGAGCAGCTGAGACTGAGCAGCAGGGGCGGGGTATAGGCTATCCAACCCAGTTGGCAATCAAAAGGGGCATTAAGTAAGCGTATTCCGGAAGTGGCTGAATATTAAATATATATATAAAATGCGTAGCAAAATTATCTACGCATTTTCTGTAAATAACAGATTATCAACGCCTTCCGAAAAACAAAAAAAACGGGCAGGCAATGACAGCCAACCCGAAGAAATATATAAAAGTATTTGGACAGAATCTCTGAAGAGACCGGGACCTGAAACGGTCAAAGCCATTGGCTAGGCGTCGTCCCCGCCATCATCCCCGCCGTACTGGGAGATGTTGTCGTCGGGCAGGGTCGAATCCGCTGCGGCATCGGCGGAAGATCCGGCGACCTCCTCATTCTCAGCGTCTTCCTCGCCCTCAAGCCACCTCTCAAGCGCCTCGGCGTCATCGGTCTTCAGCTTGATCTTCACGAGATAGATGGAATCTGGAGTCTCGATGGTCACGGCGTTGAAAGGAGTGCCGTCAGGTTTAGTGTACTTAACTAAATCCGGCAGATAGTCGTTGAATCCCCTGGGATACTTCTCATTGAACAAGGCGGCCAATTCCTCCGACATGTTCTCATAACTCACAACGTGCCTTTTCCTTAAATCTGGATTCATGCTCTTTAATCTTCTTTGCGGTGCAATATTAAGACTTTTTTCTTAATCGCGACACATCCGCGCTACTTTTTTCTGAAGAAAAATGATTTCTGCCGTTTTTTCCGCTCCGGATCCCTTTCCACGAACACTGGACGCATGTTTCTCGGATCCAATCCCGTGTAGTACATGACCGATGATGTCGTCTTCGGAGTGGGCGTGAAATCCTGCACCTGATCCATGAATATTCCCCGCAACGCCGGATGCCTGGACAGATTCTCCATGTCCTTCATGGTGCATCCTGGATGGGATGAGATGAAATACGGCACTATTCCGGTCCGCCGACCATTTTCCCGGCAAATCTTATCGAACTCGATTCTAAGCCTCTCGAAAAGCTTGAATGAAGGCTTGCCGAGATATTGCAGAACCCTGTCCTCAGTGTGCTCAGGGGCCACTTTAAGGCGCCCGGATGTATGGTCGAGCACGAGGGTACGCAAATATGGCCTGGAGGTCTCATCCACGAAACCATCAGGAGTCAAGAACAAGTCATAGCGAATGCCGCTGCCAATATACGAGTGACGCACTCCCGGGACGGCGTCCACAGCCTTGTAAAGCTCCAACAGACGAGCATGCGACCGGTTCATATTCACACAGACGGAAGGGAAAAGGCAGGACTTGCGGCGGCAGATGGCGCACTTCGAAGGGTCTTTCCCGGTCATCATGTACATGTTGGCGGTAGGGGCCCCAAGATCAGAGATATTCCCGGAGAACTCCGGCATTGCGGCTAGCCTACGTACCTCAGAGACAATGGATTCCTTCGAGCGGGACTGTATGAACTTGCCCTGATGGGCGGCGATAGTGCAGAAGTTGCAGCCTCCGAAACACCCGCGGTGGGTGATGATGGAGTCCTTGATCATGTCATAGGCCGGGATGCGCTTCCCACGATAGCGAGGATGGGGCAGCTTGGTAAAGGGAAGGTCCCAGTAGGAGTCCATTTCCTCGGTCGTGGACGGCGGCTGCGGCGGGTTGACCTGGACATACCCGTCCCCGACCGGCTCCACGATCGTCTTGGCGCGGAGCATGTTGGCGTTGGTCTCGATGATATGGAAATTCTCGGCGACGAGTTTCTTGTCGGCGAGGCAATCCTCGAAAGAGCGCAGAACGATGGTGTCCGGAGAGGCTTTAGGTTTACCGGTCATCTTGAAGGCTATCTGAGGAATCTGACGGATCTGATGCGGGCTCCTGCGGTCCTCGATGGCCCGAGTGAGCTCCAGCATCGTCTTCTCCCCCATCCCGTAACAGAGATAGTCTGCCGGGCACCACTGCAGTATCGAGGGAAGAAGCTCGTCTTTCCAGTAGTCGTAATGCGTCAACCGCCGGAGCGATGCCTCGACTCCCCCGATCACGACCGGAACCTCAGGATAAAGATCCTTGAGAATCCGGGAATATACGCTCACAGCATAGTCCGGACGGGCTCCGGCCTTTCCCTCCGGGGTATATGCGTCGTCGTGGCGAAGCCTCTTGCCGGCGGTATAATGGTTGACCATGGAGTCCATGGCCCCGGAATTGACGGCGAAATAGAGCCTTGGGGCTCCTAGTTTCTTGAAATCCCTGAGATCGTCCCTCCAGTTGGGCTGGGGAACGACGGCCACCCTGTAGCCGTTTTTCTGGAGCCACCGTGATATGCAAGCCGTCCCGAAAGAAGGATGGTCCACAAACGCGTCCCCAGTGAAGAAGATGACGTCGATGTAGTCCCAACCGAGGGCATCGACCTCCTTCTTCGAGGTAGGGAACATGTAATCCGGCTCCATAGGGTCTTACATCCTCTCCGGAAGCTCTATTCCAAGAATACCCATGGCCCTGCGGAGCACGGCCGAGAGGGTGTCGATCAACACAAGGCGCGCCTGGAGCATCGAGGCGTCCTCTTCCTTGAGAATCGGTGTCTCGTGGTAATATTGGTTGAACTCCTTGGCGAGATCGTAGGCGTAGTTGGCGATGACGGCCGGGGAATATGCCGCGGCTCCCTCAGCCACCTTCGACGGGAAGAGGTTGAGAAGCTTTATCAGACGTATCTCCTTGGCGCTCAGCTCGACAGAAGGCAGGATTCCTTCAGCGTACCCGACTCCCTTCTCAGAAGCCTTCCTGAGGATTGAGCGGATACGGGCGTGGGTATATTGGATGAAGGGACCGGTGTTGCCGTTGAAGTCGATGGACTCCTTGGGATTGAAGAGCATGGTCTTCTTGGGATCAACCTTGATGATGAAATACTTAAGCGCACCTAAGCCTATCATCTTGAAGAGTTTCTCCTTCTCTTCCTCGCTCATGTCATCAAGCTTTCCGGACTCCTCGGAGGTCGCCTTCGCCTCCTGGTACATCTTCTCGATCAGGTCATCCGCATCGACCACAGTGCCTTCCCTGGACTTCATCTTGCCCTCAGGAAGCTCCACCATGCCGTAGGAGAGATGGTAGATGGCGTCCGCCCATGAGAACCCAAGTTTCTTGAGGATGAGCTTCAGGACCTGGAAATGGTAGTTCTGCTCATCTCCCACGACATAAACATGGGAGTCGAGGCTGTATTCAGCGAACCTTCTCTCGGCGGTACCGAGATCCTGGGTGATATAGACAGAGGTACCGTCGGAACGGAGCAGGAGCTTGCGGTCCAGCCCGTCGGCGGTGAGGTCGCACCACACCGAACCATCGGCCTCACGGACGAAAACGCCCATATCCAACCCCTTCTGTACCAACTCTTTCCCGAGAAGATAGGTCTGACTCTCGAAGTAAACCTTGTCGAAGGATATGCCCAATGCGGCATAGGTCTCGTCGAATCCGTCAAGGACCCACTTGTTCATCCGCTGCCAAAGGTCGCGGACATCCTTGTCGCCGGCCTCCCACTGACGGAGCATCTCATGGGCCTCTTTGAGGCAAGGAGCCTCCTTCTTGGCGGTCTCCTCGTCCATGCCACCAGCCACGAGCTCCTCGACCTCTTTCTTGAATATGTCGTTGAAAGCCACGTACATATCCCCGACAAGATGGTCGCCTTTGCGACCTGTGGACTCAGGAGTCGCGCCTTCCCCAACCTTCTGCCACGCCAGCATCGACTTGCAGATGTGGATGCCTCGGTCGTTGACGATCGTGGTCTTTATCACGTTGTTGCCGCTGGCCTTAAGGAGCCTGGAGACGGAATCTCCCAGGAGATTGTTGCGGATATGGCCCAGATGGAGGGGCTTGTTGGTGTTGGGCGAGCTGAACTCGACCATGACGTTCTTCCCCGTGGAGGGAAGGTAACCGAAGTCCTCCGTGGATACTATCTCGGAGAAGAGCTCATTCCAATATAGGTTCGAGAAAAGAATATTCAGGAAGCCTTTCACGCAATTGAAACCGCTGATCTCAGGGACATTAGCCACAAGCCAATCGCCAATGGCCTTGCCCGTGTTCTCGGGCGTGGTACGGGACATCCTTAAAAGAGGGAAGACGACCAGGGTATAGTCGCCTTCGAACTCTTTGCGCGTCACGCCGACTTGCAAGGCGGACGGCTCGATCTCCGTTGAGTAGATTGCCTTAATGGCTTCTGAAGCCTTCAGGGCGATGAATTGATCCGGAGTCATTCTTATCCCAGATAAGTTTTAAGTAGTTTGCTTGCTGAAGGTTTCTTGAGTTTGCGGATAGCCTTCTCCTTGATCTGGCGCACACGCTCCCTGGTGAGGTCAAGCCTCTCCCCTATCTCCTCGAGGGTCATCTCCTGGCAGCCGATGCCGAAGAAGCTCTTGATGATCTCCCTCTCGCGGACGGTGAGTATCTGGAGTGAGCGCTCTATCTCAGTGCTCAAAGACTCGTTGACAAGTCCCTTGTCGGCCATCGGGGAGTCATCATTGGGGATGACGTCCAGCAGGCTGTTGTCCTCGCCCTCAACGAAAGGAGCATCTACGGAAACATGTCTGCCTGAGACTCTTAAGGTATCTGAGATCTTGTCCTGGGGGATGTCGATCATCTCGGCGAGCTCCTCGTTGGAAGGAGCCCTCTCGTTCTTCTGCTCGAACTGGGAGAGAGCCTTGTTGATCTTATTCAGGGAACCCACCTGGTTAAGTGGAAGCCTCACGATCCTGGACTGCTCGGCCAGGGCCTGGAGTATTGACTGACGGATCCACCACACGGCGTAGGAGATGAACTTGAAACCTCTGGTCTCATCGAACTTCTCAGCGGCCTTGATCAGGCCGAGGTTGCCCTCATTGATCAGGTCAGGAAGGCTTAAGCCTTGGTTCTGATACTGTTTCGCCACGGAAACGACGAACCTGAGGTTGGCCCTTGTGAGTTTCTCGAGGGCCGCCTGGTCTCCCTTGCGGATCCTTTGTGAAAGCTCGACCTCCTCCTCAGGAGACACCAACTCCTCGCGGCCGATCTCCTGGAGATACTTGTCCAGCGACGCGCTCTCGCGGTTGGTGATGGATTTTGTGATCTTTAGTTGCCTCATATATCTTTACAAAAAACAATTCCCGGCAAGGCTACGACCGCCCTGCCGGGAATGTTCGATCAGTAGCCGAAGCTTATTCCTTTCCGAAGCCGAAGAAAGCCTTCCTGCCGTTGGCGGTGACGCCTTCGACGTAGACAGACCTCTTGGCGGCCTTGGCGATGTCCACGACATCCTGAGGTTTGCTGACGGGCTGGTCGTTGACGTAGGTGATGATGAGTCCCTCGGAGGCACCAGCCTCAAGCATCTTGCCGCTTCCGACAGATATCACCTGCACACCATGGCTCAGGCCGAGTTTCTCAAGAGTCTTCTCTTTTCCGTCACGGAGAACAGTGAGCTTGGCTTTGTCTCCAGGATGGAAGGAATTGACTTTCACCTGCACAGCTGAGCCGTTCTTCACTTTCTGACCGTCAACTGCGACAAGGATATCGCCCTTTTGCACACCGGCTTTGTCGGCCGCTCCGCCTTTGACAACCTCATCAATATATACGCCGTCCAGCGAAGAAAGTTTCAATTTTTTCGACATGTCATCAGTCGATTCATATTCGAGCTTCTTGGCGAGCGCCTCGGTGAGGTCGATCATCTGGATTCCAAGCACCGCGCGCTTGACTGAGCCGAAGTCGATGAGGTCACCGACCACCTTCTTGACGATGTTGGCGGGCACAGCGAATGAATATCCTGAATATGACCCGGTCTGGGAGACAATGGCGGTGTTGATGCCCACCAGCTCACCGGTCTTGTTGACAAGGGCGCCACCGGAGTTGCCGGGGTTGACAGCCGCGTCGGTCTGGATGAAAGACTCGATCTGGAGAGTGTTCTTCTCCCTCGGGTCATGACCCATCTGGCGGCCCTTGGCGCTGACGATACCGGCGGTGATGGTGCCGCGGAGCTGGTAGCCCATAGGGCTTCCAACGGCTAGTACCCACTCGCCCAGCCTGAGCTTGTCGGAGTCACCGAAAGGAAGGGTCGCTAGACCCTCGGCGTCGATCTTGATCAGGGCGACGTCAG
>ONSC01000090.1 GCA_900320365.1 uncultured Bacteroidales bacterium | reverse complement strand
ATAACATTCAAACAAGGATATACCAAAGCCAAATTTGACGCTGAAGCCCTTGCTTCCCTACTTTAGCTGTTTTGTTACACAATTTATATTATGTTAAGTTGTGTATGTCATAAAGTCCCCTGCTGATAATAATTGAGAAAATGTCAAGAAAAAAGGTTGACCAAATAATTGAGAATGTCACGATTGAAGCATGCGCCGCTGAAGGAAAAGCTTTGACCCATTGGAACGGCGCTGTTGTGTTTGTGCCGTTCGCTGTTCCTGGTGATGTCGTTGACATCAGGTTGACTCGTAAATATCATAATTATTACGAGGGCTTTATCTGCAGGATCGTGACTCCGTCTATAGACCGTGTAGAGCCCTTTTGCAGTCATTTCGGTACTTGTGGCGGTTGTAAATGGCAGCCTCTCCCCTATTCCCAACAACTCGAGGCAAAGCGCAAACAAGTTGAAGATCAATTAGTTAGATTGGGGCATCTGGATGTGCCTGAGATTCGTCCAACACTCCCCTCGGATAAAACGATTTATTATAGAAACAAATTGGAGTTCACATATTCATCGAAACGATGGCTGAAATGGGGTGAGGATCCTGATTCGGTTCCTCCTGAGGACAGGGTTGGCCTTGGATTTCATGTGGGCAAGTTTTTCGATAAAGTATTGGATATAGACCATTGTTATCTCCAAAAGGATCCCTCAAACGACATTCGTCTCTTCTGCAAGCGCTACGCTGTCGAGCATGGACTTAAGTTTTTCGACATCAGAGCCAATGAGGGTTTCATCAGGAATATGTTCATCAGGACTACTGATACCGGTGATCTGATGGTGATCCTGTGCTTCTTCTATGAGGATCGTGAAGTCCGTGAGGCGATGCTTGATGCGGTTGCTGATGCGTTCCCTCAGATAACGTCTCTTTACTACGTCATTAACAAGAAGTTAAATGACTCAATCGGTGATCAGGAATGTATTCTTTACAAGGGCTCGGAAACCATCCGTGAGACTATGGAGGGATTGACTTTCAGGATAGGCGCGAAGTCATTCTACCAGACCAATTCAGGACAGGCTCTGAAGTTGTATACTGTTGCCCGCGAGTTCGCTGAGCTCACTGGCAAGGAGGTTGTATATGACCTCTATACCGGTACAGGTACCATCGCCCAATTTGTCTCCGGGAAAGCTGCTAAAGTCATTGGGATCGAATATGTTCCGGAAGCGATAGAGGATGCCGAGTCCAACGCCGCCGCTAACGGTATCACCAATTGTGAGTTCTTTGCGGGAGACATGAAAGATGTGCTTGTCCCCTCTTTCATTGAGGTCCACGGACATCCGGATGTGATAATACTCGATCCCCCGAGAGCGGGTATCCACCCTGATGTAGCCAAGGTGATTCTTGACGCGGCTCCGGAGCGCATCGTGTATGTCAGTTGCAATCCCGCCTCCCAGGCAAGGGATCTGGCCATATTATGTCAGAAATATGAGATAACGGCTGTCCAGCCTGTCGACATGTTCCCCCATACGCAGCATGTCGAGAATGTCTGCGCTCTCCGTATCCGCCCTGACGTCAATTAGAAAGGATATCCGACACCGAAATGAAGGGCGTAGCAGTCCTTTCTGTGCCAATCATCGGGCCCATACCACCCTATTCCGTTGATTGAGGGATCGTAGAGCTTAACGCCCAGATCAATACGAAGGACGAGGAATGTGAGGTCTACTCTTGCCCCTAGTCCCCAGTCTGCGGCGATACTTTTGACAAAGTCTCTCCCGATATATCCATCATCACCCCAATCCTTTGCGTACCAGGTGTTTCCGGCATCTAGGAATAACGCTCCCTGAAGTTTCCAGAACATTGGGAACCGGTATTCCGCATTGGCTTCAAGCTTAACGTCTCCAGTCTGGCTGGGAATGATCATGACTTCTTCCGGTATGGCTCGGCCAGGTCCAAGAGTACGGGCTTGCCATCCTCTCATGCTGCTGGCACCTCCACTGTAGAACTGCTTCTCAAGAGGCACAGTGAAGGAATTGCCGTAGGCAATGCTGTAGCCTCCCAGAAGCCTGAAGGCTATCGCTTGGTTGTCTCCCCTACCGAAGAAAACCGTTTTGCCGAGAGTCAGCTCTGAGCGCACATATTGCGAATAAGGTATCCCCCAGATCATCCTGTGGCCATGTCTGTCGGTTTTCATGGCGCTATTGAACAGGCTCAGGACATTACCTGACGCGTCAAGTTGGAATCGTATATACTTGTATGAGACCTTGGGATTGACATCAGCGCAGGTCGTATAGTATACCATTCCGCTCGATCCCACATCAAAGTGGTCTATGTAGGCGTTGAAAAAGAATTGGTTGCCGCTGAATCTCTCCATGAAAGACATGTCCATATCCTGGAGGCGGACTATCTTGGCTTGGAGAGGGTACAACTGGTACAAGAATCTCCTTCTTGAGAGTGCTCCTGAATATCCCCAAGCGGTTGAGATCATTGTCCTGGTGAACTCAGGGCGATTCTGGTACATGAAAGAGGCGTTGACCTCTGTGCGGGGAATGTCTGGTCCCCTGAATAAAGTATTGGGCAATCCAAGAAACTCAGGAAAGCTCAGTCCCGCTGAGACTCCGAACTCGTTTGAGCGGATGGCCCTGTTGTCGTATTTATACTGGAAATTTCCGAGGAAACTGAGGTTCAACCACTGTCCCCCATGGAAGATATTCTTATGGAAATAGCTGATTTGAGGCGAGTAGCTGATCAAGCTATTGGAGTTGGTCGAGGCCTCAAGATTGATCTTGAATCCTTGGGTTTTTGATGGGGTCAGAAGAATCCCGCAATCCACTATATCGACGGAATCCCGTGGGCTAAGGGTGATGTTGACTCCACTGAATACTTTCAGTGCGGACATGCGGGAATATGTGTTGTTCACTTCCCTCTCGTTGTAAAGCGCTCCCGGGCGTATGGTGTTCATGTCCCTGAGAATCCTCTTATTGAAAGCGAGTTCCTTATCCCAGGATATGGAAACATCACCGATGGAATACTTCCTGAACGGCTTTGCGCTCTCCGCACTCTGGTTCCTGGTGTATTCGCGAATAATCATCTCAAGGTCGGCCGTGTCCCTTTTAGACAATGTGTCGGCCTCGAAGGAATAATAGTTCTTAGTGAATCCGAACCATCCGTTTCTTCTCATCCATGAGGCTGAGCGTTCGGTCTCCTCCTCCAAACTGGCCTCTGAGAGGTAGTCTCCCGGCTTGATTGAAAGGTTGAGTGTGTCAGCCATGAAATCCTCCCCGAACACACCATCAGGGACCGAATAAGTGATCTTGCCGATTTTATACCTTTTTCCGGGAGTTACCGTGTATGTGACGGTTACCTTCTTACCGGAGACCCGCACGTCACTCTTTACTCCGGAGTTGTAATAGCCAAGGTACTCCATGTGGCGGCTTATGTTGGCAACAGAGGCCTCCACGGTGGATGATTCATAGACTACAGGAGCCACCCCGATCTTCCTGATCACCTTGTTGGCGAATTTGCTTGTGTCCCTGCCGGAGAGGTTATAAAAATTGAGAAATGGGTTCCAGCCGAAAATGATATAGCTGTTGGCCTTCTGCTGGATGTACTTATCCACTTCCTTGGCGTTGAAACTCTTGTCGCCATTGATCTTGACCTCATTCCTGGCGAGACGAAACTCCCCGTCCTCCAGGACACGGGTCGTGCTGCATGAGAATAGCAGCGCCGCGGCGAGAAGAACGGCCGGGAACAAGCGGAGAGTGGTTTTTGGCACCATGGTTCCACAAAAATAAAAAGAATATTAATATATTTGTTAATCATCATAAGGTTGATTTATGAGCATACCCATCACAAACAACGAGATCAAGTTCGTGAAGTCGCTCGAGCTCAAGAAGAACAGGGACTCAAGCGGCATGTTCATCGTCGAAGGTGAGAAAATGGTCGAAGAGGCGACCCGGTCCTCGTTTGAGGTCTTCAGGTGTTATCGGGCCGCTGAGATCGGCGGGACAGCCATGTCCAGGATGACCCTCCTCTCCTCCCCCTCCCCTGCTTTGGCTGTGGTCAGAAAGCCGAAGGATCTGGAGATAGCGGACTTGTCATATTTCTCTCTCCCCGATAATGGCCTTTTCCTTGCTCTGGACGGGATCAGGGACCCGGGCAACCTGGGCACTATCATCAGGATCGCTGATTGGTTTGGGATTGATGCCGTGTTCGCATCCAGGGACACAGTGGACATATTCAACCCCAAAGTTGTCCAGGCCACGATGGGGGCCATATTCAGGGTGAAATTCCACTATTGCGACATTTCCCGCTTATGCCGCTTCATCACCCTGTCCGGAGGCGACGCTTACGGGACATTCCTGGACGGAGGGAATATATATTCAAAGGAGCTTAACACTGGGGACAAGACCAAGTCCCTGATAGTCATAGGAAACGAGTCAAACGGAATCTCGAGGGAAGTCGCGGCCACTATCTCTGACAGGCTGTACATCCCTTCATATCCCGAGAATGACAGAGGTTCAGAGTCTCTCAATGCCGCGGTTGCCACAGCGGTCACAGTGGCGGAATTCCGACGCAGAACAACCCCCAAAGCCTGACACCATGAATGAGGAATCTCTAATGCGATCAAGGATCAGGAGGATCCTGATGATCTGCAGTAACTACGACGCTTTCACCCTTGAGGAGGACGGCCGTGTCGAGAGGCAGCTCGTTAGTGAATACCGAGAGCTGAACCTCAGCAATCCCCCGACTTTCGTGTGGGCCAATTCCTCGAGGGAGGCGGCCGGGATACTCGGGGCCGACATGGAGATAGACATGATCATCTGCATGTACAACGACAGGGATAAGGACGTTTTCGAGTTCGCCGCTGATCTTCGGAAGAACGGTTCCAACATCCCGTTCGTGATGCTGATCCACTATTCGAAGGCGGTGAGGCAACGGATTTTCGAGAATGACCGATCAGGGATTGATTTCGTTTTCAGTTGGCATGGGAACGCTGATCTCATCCTGGCTATCGTAAAGCTTATCGAGGACTCTGCCAACGCTGATAACGATGTGTTTGAGGTCGGTGTGAGGGTGATTCTCCTTGTGGAGGACTCGGTGCGCTATTATTCAACGTATCTGCCTGAGCTATACAAGCTTCTGATCACTCAGAGCCGTGAATTCCTGACCGAGTTCCTTAACGACGACCAGAAGAAGTACAGGAAGCGTTCCAGGCCGAAAATCCTGCTGGCGACCTGCTATGAGGACGCTCTCGCCTACTTCCAGAAATATAAGGACAACTTGATGGGCGTCATCTCCGATGTGGGAATGGTGATTCATAAAGGCGACGCCGTGAAGTCGGAGAAGCTTGACGCAGGCCTGGATTTGGTACGTATAATCCGGGAATATGACCCCCTCATGCCGGTCCTCCTCCAGTCATCACAAGGAAGCATAGCTAAAGTCGCCGAGGAACTCGGTGTGGGCTTCCTCAGGAAATTCTCCAGGACCCTGTTTATGCAACTTGGCGACTATCTCAAGGAGGAGTTCGGATTCGGGGATTTCGTTTTCAAGGATGCCGGTGGCACTGAGTACGGAAGGGCATCAAGCCTCACCGAGCTTGGGAAGATAATCGGTGGGGTGCCGGATGAGATATTGGTGAGCAACACCTCCAGGAATATGTTCTCCAAATGGCTCTATGCCAGGGGGTTATTTAAGCTTGCGGCGACCTTTAAGGCTGAGCATCATACTGTCGCTACCGAGTTCAGGGAATTCCTGATGGACCAGATAGGCAGGTACCACAGGATGATCGGCCAAGGGGTGATAGCGGATTTCAAGGAAGAGACTTACCAGGATTACTTCTGGTTCGCCAGGACTGGTGATGGATCTTTGGGAGGCAAGGCAAGGGGTTTGGCCTTCCTGAACCATCTTGTGATGAAACACTCCCTGTCCGACAAGTATCCTGATATGACTGTGTCTATTCCTCGCACGGTCGTGGTTACTACAGATTGGTTCGACCGTTTCATTCTTGACAATGGTTTGCAGCATGTGATAGATTCGGAGTTGTCAGACGACGAGATCCTTTCAGAGTTTGTCGCTTCCAGCCTGCCAGCGAACCTGTTAAGTGACCTGAAGGCATTTGTGGCCACATTGGATAGCCCTGTCGCCGTGAGGTCAAGCTCGAAATTGGAAGATAGTAACTATCAGCCATTTGCTGGAGTATATTCGACCTATATGTGTCCTCTTGTCGAGAATAAGGACAGGATGCTCAGGGAAATCACTAAGGCCATTAAAAGCGTGTATGCCTCGACGTATTTCGCCGGGAGCCGCGCATATATCCAGGCCAGTGGCAATCTTATTGGAGAGGAGAAGATGGCCATCATCATCCAGAGCATCTGCGGTTCCAGGCATGGGGATGACTACTATCCTATGTTGTCAGGTGTCGCGCGCTCTCTAAACGCTTATCCCATTGGGAATGAGAAGGCTACTGACGGGGTCATGAATGTGGCCTTTGGTCTGGGCAAGACTGTTGTCGACGGTGGCAGGTCACTGAGGGTTAATCCCCGGTCGGCCAAGAAGATACTGCAGCTCTCCTCCCCTTCCCTGGCCATGCGCGACACCCAGTCCGAGATGTATGTAATGGACACCAGGCCCGGGGCTTTCAAGATATCCAAGAACGATGGGGTCAACCTCCGCAGAATTCCTGTCACCGAGGCTTTGGAACACTTTGACAGGCCGGAGATCGTTGTCTCCACATATGTCCCGCAGGATGATATGATGAGGCCCGGGATTATGGTATGCGGGCCGAGAGTCGTGTCGTTTGACGGGATATTCCAATACGACCGCTTCCCTCTCGCTAAAGCCATCTCAGATATTCTCGAGATATGCAAGAGCGAGCTTATGTCAGAGGTCGAGATAGAGTTCGCTCTCGATCCAGTGCCCGGTTCTCAAGGGACTGAGGCGTTTTTGGAGCTTCTCCAGGTCAGGCCGGTTTCAGATATGTCAATATATCAGCCAGCTCAGTCCGGAGAATCAGCCCTTAGTCTCCCCCATGAGCTGGTGAACAGCGTCCAGGCGCTCGGCAATGGCGTTTTCAATGAATCCTCCCATATAGTCGCTATACTCCCCGGCGTGTTCGATAAGATGAGAACTGAGGAAATGGCACAGGAGATATCGGAGATCAACAACCGGATGACAGCCGCTAACCAGACATATTTCCTGATTGGCCCGGGACGTTGGGGATCATCCATTCCTACCCTCGGGGTGCCTGTGAATTGGACGGACATCTCCGCCGCGAGGATGGTGGTCGAGTACGGCATGGATGGCTTCAGAATTGAGCCCAGCCAGGGAACACATTTCTTCCAGAACATAACCTCCCTTGGGGTCGGTTACCTGTCGGTGGACGAATATGCGGGATCAGGAAGTATTGATTTCGAGGCTTTCGATTCACTTGAGGTGGAGTTCGAAGGTACATTCACCAAAGTCTACAAAGTGGATGGTCTGACGGGGTTCATAGACAGGAACACCGGCAAGGCTGTCATCGGTTTCTGACAATATGGGAAAAGTCGTTGTATATCAGATGCTTCCGAGGTTGTGGGGGAATCTTGTGGATAACCCTTTACCAGGAGGTGGTCTCGAAGTCAATGGATGTGGTAAATTCAGCTCGGTTGACGGCCGGACTCTCGATTGGCTGAGGGATGAGTTGAAGGTTACCCATGTATGGTACACAGGTGTTCCCCGCCATGCGACGACCGTGGCTTTTGAAGGCTGCGGCGCTTCTGATCCGTCCATCGTTAAAGGCTTGGCCGGTTCCCCATACGCTATCACGGATTATTTTGATGTCAATCCTTATCTCGCTGATAATCCTGCTGATAGAATGTCTGAGTTTAAGTCTTTATTGAGGCGAACTCATGATGCTGGCCTAAAGGCTATCCTGGATTTTGTACCTAACCATGTCTCTCGTGATTACGGCAAGGTCGGGCTAGTTCATGAGGCCGCTGAGGGTGTACTTGGCAAGACGGATGATGTCTCCCTTCATTGGGCTCCGGACAATGACTTTTATTATTATCCAGGTCAGCGTTTGTCCCTACCTGGTGGTGGGAGATACTACGAGAATCCGGCTAAGGCCTCAGGGAACTGTTTCTCCCCTTCCCCTGGCGTGAATGACTGGTATGAGACAGTCAGGATAAATTATTGCGACTTCCACACCCGTACATGGGACAAAATGCTTGAAATCGTTCGGTACTGGTGCCTGAAAGGTGTGGATGGCTTCAGGTGCGACATGGTGGAGATGGTGCCATGGCAGTTCATGAAATGGCTTATCGGGAGGATCAAGCGGGAGTTCCCCGATGTGATTTTCATAGCCGAAGTCTACCAGAAGGATCTCTACAGGTTATACATTGAAGAGGTGGGATTTGACTATCTTTATGACAAGTCCGGTCTTTACGACACTTTACGGTCGGTTCTCACAGACGGAGGCACCTCCAGGGGAATCACTTGGAACTGGCAGTCTCTTGGCGATTTGCAACCCAGGATGTTGAATTTTCTGGAGAACCATGACGAGACTCGTTTCGCATCAGATTTCTTCGGTAAGAATCCGATGAATGCCGCATCCTCCTTATGTGTCGGTCTCCTCCTCAACAACTCCGCATACATGGTTTATTCCGGCCAGGAAGTCGGTGAGAGGGGTATGGACGCTGAGGGGTTCAGCGGTCGTGATGGCAGGACAACTATTTTCGACTGGTGGAGTGTGGGATCACTCCGTAGGCTGTATAAGCACATCCATGGTGGTGATGGACTGACTGAAAGCCAGAAGGAGACACTTCGCCTATATGAAGAGACTCTCTCTCTCGCTGCCGATCCATGCATCGAGGAGGGAGAGACATTCGACATTTGCTACCGCAATATCGAGACTCCCGGTTTCGATCCGGACCACACCTTCGCTTTCCTTCGTGGAGGCGGCGGGAAAGCGGTCCTTTTCGTATGTGACTTTTCCGGCACCGATCGTCTAGTGACAGTTAAAATACCGCCGGAAGCTTTTGAGTATCTTGGTATTAACAAAACGGAGACACTCGAGCTGAGCGTCTCCGTGAGAGGATTCGGTTATTCTGTCCTACCAGTTGAGGATCGTGTTGAAATCATACTCCTCAGGGTTGGCGACGAGAGCCTTGGCGGCCTCGT
>ONSC01000055.1 GCA_900320365.1 uncultured Bacteroidales bacterium | reverse complement strand
GAGCCGCCCAGAAACGCCACAGTTGCTTCTTTCCGGACAGTCATCGCCGAAAGGGAGTTGTCGAGGCCGCCTCGAGGGTTGATGACCTGCTTGGATGACCAGGTGTCATTGTGGTTGCGGAGGAATTCCACCACAGGTGTAGGATCTTCCAGGCTGTGGGGATGATGGCCGCAGTCCGGTTTAACTATCACTTCCACGACTCCGCCCATCTTCTGGTAGGCTTCCCGTACTATAGACATGTTCTCAAGATACGGAACTCCCTCATCCGCACCGCCGCATACGGAAATAATTGGAATTCCCGCCTTCGCGATACGTGGGAGGTGGTTTATGGCGTTGCCTTGGAAGCCGCTGTCCACATCTTCATCCTTGACGCCCCATTCCTCAAGGAACCCGTTCCAGAACTCAGGTTGTTTGCGTCCTGGCCACGAGGTTATGTCGCAGACAGGTGCGTCGACATAAAGGGCCGAGACCGTCTCAGGATAAGCGTCAGCCCAGGCGAAGGCCATATATCCGCCGCGGCTGAACCCTTCAACAACCACTTTCGGGGACAATTTGAACGTGGGCACGACATAGTCGTAGAAAGCTTTCGACAGCCTCACCGCTCTCGGACTTCCATAGAGGTGGGTCACATCGTAGTAAGCCAAGTGCCAGCCTTCTTTCAGAAGCGCTTGATCAACAGAGGGAAACGCTCCAAAGAATGCCGGGCGCCAAATCCATGGCCTTCCAGGGGCAGCCTCTTTCGGGATAACGATAAGTGCGTCGCGTCCTTCCACCTTGAAATCATATCTGTCACATCCTTCCCAGGAGGATTTCTCTCCGGGATATACTTGGGCGGACAGGCTAAGGGAAATCAGAAGAGTTAACGTGAATAGCAAGTGTCTCATACAGGAAGCGAGGTTTGTTCAGAATGTCAAGTAAAAATAATAAATTTGTATGAAAACCACAATTATGAAAAGTTACCGAATCGCTGCCAGCCTTGTCGCTATAGCTTTTATGGCCGGCAATCTTCTCGCCCAAAAGAATGTCTCAACCTTTGAGATGCGTTATTTCACGAAGGATGCCAATGCGGATGGTGTCACCGATCTCCATGGGGAGACTGAAGTGTTTGACAATACCCGGCGTTTGGCCTTTCTGAATAGTTATGCCTCGTATGCCTCAAAGTTCTGGGGAGATCCAGGACTGGACAAGCCGCTTTTCTCCGACGTGGATGTGATAGGACAACTGTCCAAGATCAAGCCCCAGCCACTGACATCCATAAGGCGGACAATCAGGCTTGAGGAATGGAGGGCGTACGGTTACAAAAAGGGTAAGGAGGCTTCCCAGGCTGAGAGATGGGCTAAATGGACTGCCTCTGGCGCCAAGATATCTGATGGATGCCTTATACTTGACGGAAAGTCGGCCTCCCCTGAGATTCCAGCTCTTAACTGGCGTTTCAGGATGAGGATTTCCTTGGCGGAAGTCCCACAGGATCTGCATGTCATTCTGAGTGGAAGCGAAGAATCTTCCAACCGGATAGATATCCCTGTCGGTTCCTTAAAGGATTTTGAAATTTACGGGGATCTTCCCAACCGCAGGTTTTTCCTGTCTTCGGAAGGGAAAACTGTCCGGGAGATATATCTGGACTCTCCTTCATATGAGGTGGAAGTCCCTGTGGATAAGCAGACCGCACCGGTGGTGGAAGGCTCTGATGTGATCACTTCTTTCGCCCTCTCGGCTACCGGAGGCAAGGCGTCTGTTGATAAGTTCGCTTTATACGCTTTCGTTCCTCATGAGGATAACCGTAGTACCCCGTATTGGTCGGAAATGATTTATGATGAGGACTTTAACGCTGTTCCTTCCATGGCGGGTTGGCGGGATGATGGGTATGACGACTCCGGGTGGGAGATTGTCCGCCTACCGTCAGCTCTTGGTGGGCAAAAGGCTGCTGGTGAGAGTTATTATCTCAGGACGAAGGTGAAAGTCGGTGAGTTCACTCATGCATATCTCGGTCTGGAGTCGATTGATCCCGCAGGTGATGTCTGGGTTAACGGAGAGCCGGTGGCTGTTCTTAAAGGTAAAATTCCGAGAGACATAGATGTCAGCGAATATCTCAAACCTGGCGAGGAGAATGTAATCGCTGTCAGGGTGAAGCCATATTACTCGACAAACGCGATGCTCCACTCGACCTCAGACCATAATTTCGGCTGGTCATTGGGCCGGGTGACACTCGTCTTGAACGGGACTCACGAACATCTTGCCGGAGCATTGGTCCACACGGCCGCCCTTGAGGACTCCAAAGCCCTTCAGCACCATAGGGTAATTCTGCGTAACGAGACCAGAGACTCTTGGAAAGGCAGCTTGGAAATCAATTACTTCCCTTGGTTCCCTGAGGATGGTCCCAAGGTCGCCTCCCTTTCCCGTGAGATCGAGTTAAGGCCGAGAGTCGAAAATAATGTCGACATCGACCTTGAGCTGGACGATCCCGCACTCTGGTTCCCTTATGATCCTAGGCTTTATAAGGTCGAGGTCATTCTCAAGGATGAGTCCGGGAAGCCGATTGATGACTATGTCACTACAACCGGAGTCCGCCTGATTGAGCAGATTAAGGGTGAGCTATTCATCAATCACAAGCCGGAGATGCTGAACGGAGGCCAGATATTCGGTTATCGTCTCCCTGTCGAGAACACACCGGTCACAATCCGTTGCGCCACCGACGAGATGGTCATGAAGGACGTGTTGATGGCCAAGGCTCTTGGCAACCTGTTAAGGATCCACGTGCATGCGGAAGGCTCCACACCGGAGGGCCTGAACGATGCTAGATACGCCGAATATGCCGACCAACTTGGACTCTACCTCATATGGCAGACTTCCGGATGGATTCGTGAAGGTGAGGTCTGGAACGTGGACATTGAGAACTACCCGGTCTATATGAAGTCGGTTTTCAACCATCCCTCGATCGCTATGTGGGAGGCCAGCAACCATCCTAACAGATTCAAGACGCATGATTTCAGCGATACGGGTGATTACTTCACGAGCATAATCTCCACAATTGCCGGGACAGATTCGAGCCGCCTTATTTCCCCGACATCGTTTTGGCAGCATTCCCATTATGGAAACTACGATGGCACAAAGGATTACAAAGGGAATCCTTTGCCCCTTAACCCTTGGCTGACGTATAAGATGGTTACCCGCGGGAGCCAGGATTCGTATTCCGGATATGACAATGACTGGAGCCACTTGAGGAATATCCCCAATCCTTGGGCGAAAGCGTGTCTGGACGCCAAGGATGTGTGCTATTTCAATTTTGAGCACGAGGAGTCCATCGCTCAGCCGAACTGGGCACTTGGCCGCAAGGAACCTTTCTATAAAGTGTTCTCCTATGAGAAGAATTACGAGGAAGCTAATGTCGGGAGGCGTTTGGAGACAAGCGAATGGAGGATCAGCCAGGCGTATCAGGCCTTCTCGGCTTGGGAATCAATGAAGATCCAGACCCTTCTCGGAGTCTGTGGTTTCTCTTGGTGCTCGTTGGAGTCCGGCCCCAATATGTTCACTTATCAGAAGCCTCTCGTCGATCCTTTCTATGTTCCCAAATTGGCCTTCCACGCCAACAGGATGGTGTTCGGCAGGCTCTGGGCGGCAAGTGGAGACGTGGACACTGTCTATGGCCCGGGAGACTCCATCGAGCCTGTCATATTCAATATGGATTCCGCTTGCAGGGTCAATCTGACAGTGGAACTCCAGAACGAAAGGGGCAAGGTGTTGGAGCGTAAGACATTCAAGAATATTGATGTTCCCCAGGGGCGCTCGGTGACCCGTTTGGATCCGTTCCGTTTCCGGAACAGTTCAGAGGGGACACGGTTCATAGTGTATAAGATCAGTTTTCCGGCTCAAAGCGGTAAGTCCCGTTCGGAATAGTGGGGATCCGGATTGTGTCTCCTTGAGCCTTGATGGTAGCTCCGTCAGGTGTCTTTATCCGAATCACTTTTCCTTTCCATGGATTCAGCATGGTGAGGCCACGGCCTTTCTCACTGATCATAGTGACATTTCCGACCGCTCCGTTTTTCAGAGTCGATGACACCAGGAATGCTCCTTCCACTCTTATCTGGTGGAACGACGCATCCATCGACCTTGGCCACACAGGGAAAAGCCTCACTATTCCTTGATGCCCCATGCAAAGCATCTCATTGATGGTGTTCGGCACGGTGCTCCAGTTCTCGTCCCCGTGCGGGTTGTTGAGTTGGAATCCATTGGGATAGGTGTGTTCAGAGTATTCCTTGAGGTGTGCCAGTATCGTGTCTGCGGGGTAGCCGACCCTGACGGCGGCTGGATATAAACTGTTGGTTCCGTTAAAGTCAAGCCAGCAAGCCATCTCCTCAATCGTGTTCCGGGATATCTCCAGCAGTTTCTCATCGCTCGCCAATCCTATCTGGCCAGCTGGATAGATGTGCTGGATGCCGAGGGTGTTGCCTTGCCACCATGCCACACCTCTCTCAGTGTATCGGAATACGGTCTTTCCGTTCCGTTCCTGAAGAGGATATTCGGAGATATGGTCCCTCCTATCTCTCCATGCCTTCCTCCGGCTCTCATCCAATCCAAGGAACTCGCTCATATCCAAGGCGATATCCATAACCATCCTCGCAAGTCCGAGCGACAGGATCGGATTCATCGTGCCGATGGTTCCCTCGTGGATGGCGTCATTGAGGATGATGTAGCGGTCTCCTTCAGGAGTAAGGTAGTTTTCCCAGAAAGTCGCCACACCCTTGACAAAAGGATACACCTTAAGGGCATATTCCCTATCCCAAGTGCGGTAGAAACGCATTGCCATATTCACTACCGCATAGGCTGAGTTGCTTTTCTGTCCCCAGAACATGCCTCCTTCTTGGATGTTTCCGCTCTCAAGCCAGTCCTTGTGATTCTTCTCCAATGAGTCTGACCACCTTGTGGTCTCTATTCCAAGCGGTCCGATTCCTACTGGAAGCATGATCCCTCCCGGTATTCCGGTCACTTTCTCCGAGTACCATTCCCCCCGTGGAATGGCTGCCAGAAGCGGTGCTTCATATGGCTCCGCCTGCTCTATCCTGTTTGCTGAATATAAGGCGTAGAAAGGAGCCATGAAATTGTAGTTGAGGTGGTAATCAGCCATCCAATAAGGTGGCTCCTGGGTAATCCAGGTGCCGAATAGGGGTGGCGGGAAGTCGGGATCCCGACTGCATGAGGCCATTCCATACAGGGAGAGGTAATACTGTTTCTCAATCACGGGATCCGGGATACTCACATACGACTTGTTCCAATAGTCCTTCCACCATTTCTCGTGCTTCTTTCTTATTTCCCGGAGGCGTCTGGCGCCCATATCTTTGGCTTCCCGGATCACGGTTTGGAGACAGTCTTCCGATTTGAAATCACTGGAAACAGCGCAGACAATCGTGAGGTTTTTTCCGGGGGCTAAAGAGAAAGAACCCTCAGTAGCGGTTCCCGCCGTCAATGCGGCGGCGGCCCTGGAAGGAATATCCACTGATGGATCATCGTATCCTCTTGAGATATAGTATATTCCTTCGGTAGTGATCCCGCTTTCACGTTTATCTGTGAACCTCGTGTCCGGTTCCGGCAACTCGAGAGCGAGTGAGCCTTCAACGGCCTCACTTCCTTCTGACTTGAGATTGATCACAAGCAGGTCTTCTGTCGCGGCGAGATAAGCCTCCAAGGATAATGTCTGCCCCTCTTTGCTGAAATGGCCTATGGTGGTGGCGTCGTAGAGGCTTTGGTCAATTTGATATGACGCTCCTTCAAGTTCTGGAACCTTCAACTTTACAAGGCCCAGGACAAGTGGCCAGGTCTCGTCGTGAGCTGACCTTAATCTCCAGAAGTCATTGCGGGCCAAGTGGAACACCAAGGACTCCGGAGGGCCGGACATTGCGGCTCCAGTGAAGCCGTTGCCCATCAAAGGGGCGTCAACGGAACACGGGGAGGGAATACGCTTCGGTGGCTCACTGAAGCATACTTCCTGCCTTCGTAAGATTCCTTCAACCTCAGAAGTCTTTCCTTTGTGACAAGAGACAATAATTGACATCGCCAAAATGGCAAAGCATAAGGGCAGTACCACTTTGGTTAGATGGAATCTCTTCATATTCAGTATATTATAAAGCGGGAAGGATGCTGTCCCAGATGTGGTTGATCTCAGCTTGCATATCGCCGACATGGGCTGTGACAGCGATTACCGCATCATGCTCAGGAATCACAATTATGTATTGCCCATAGGCGCCATCTGCCCTGAAGGCGTTGTGACGGCAACGCCACATCTGGTAACCGTATCCCTGGAGCCAGTCGCTCGTGGAGGGATCCTGGGGGTTCTCCCGCATTTTCACCTCGTTTGTTCCGGCGGGGACACAAGGCACTTGCTTGGCGGACATCTCAGCCACCCATTCGGCCGGGATAACTTGTTTCCCTTTGTACTTTCCTCCGTTCAGTAGGCATAGTCCCATCTTGGCGAGGCTCTCTGTGTGGAGATATAGTCCCCAGCCTCCGGTGTTTATACCGGCTGGACTCTCCAGCCACTTGGGCTTCTCCATGCCAAGAGGCTGCCAAAGGCGGGTGTCGAGATAGTCGACTATCTTTTGGCCGCTCACCTTTTGGACTGCCGCCGATAGGACGTATGTGCCGAGGCTGTTGTAGCAGTAACAGGTGCCAGGCTCATATTCGATAGGCCATTCCATAAACCCCTTCACCCAATCGCCGTCACCGTTACTGACGGATCTGGTCGGGTCTGTGGCATGTCCCGAGTTCATAGTCAACAGGTTCCGTATCGTGACCTTCTTCAGGTTCTCCGAGGGGTTTTCCGGAACGCTCTCTGGAAAGAGGTCCACAATCTTGTCGTCCAGCGAAAGGAGACCTTCAGAGATGGCGAAGCCCACGGCGGTTGAGGTGAATGTCTTGCTGACAGAGTGAAGCACATGTGCGGTGTCAGGAGAGAAGAACTTCTCCGCCAGCACTTTACCATGCTGTACCACCATGATGCTGTGGATTTCCTCGTAGCAGTCGGCAATGACCTGATAGTATTCGCTCATGGCTTTATCCAATTCTTTGGAAGCCTTTCCTCTTGGTAGTGACCCGTCGGCATTTGAACAGCCGGAAAGAGCAAAAGACGCCATTATGGCGGTTATGACTCCTGTGAAGATGATTCGTCTCATAAGCGTTTGAGAGTTAGCTAATACAAAGATAATCATTTAATATTTTTGATTACTTTTGTTATGGATCAATCATCGGTATTATGGCGACAATAAATGTTTATGAGAGATATTTCGAGGCCGAGGGAGTCTTCAACGGCGTAGAACGCAAGGGTGTCAATGTGTTGCTGATCAGCGACTCCGAGGCTGGTCATATTCGTTACGAGGTGGCGGTTTCCTTTTTCCCGCACACCAGTGATGAAGATTTCCGGATCTCTTATGACGCTTATTTCAGCAAGGTGGTCTTTGAAGGGACCGGAAGACGCTCCCGAAAGCGTGAGGATAGTCTCCTTGAGTCACTCCGTATTGAGGCTGACTCCTTGGCTATTGACCAAGGTGCCCGAATCTTTTGGGACCACCCCCTCATCGACGAACGTCGAGGCTAGTAGTTTGAAATACGGATTTCTTCTGTAATACAAGAGTATTTCTTATAAATGACAATGCGACAACCAACATGCATCTTTTAGCCATATTCCTTACGGCCATCACCCTTTCGGGCAGTTGGCAGTTCCGTTTTGAAGAGAATAAATCCATCGAAGAAGTCCGTGACCTGGAATTCATCGCGGACGATGTGATGAGCGTCCCTGGATGCTGGGATATGATGCCCAGATATTACCTGAAACGGGGTACGGCCCTTTATCGCAAGACTTTCCGTGTGGAAGAGACTATCAAGGATGCGGTCCTTGAGGTCGAGGGGATGGGGCTTCGGGCTAATTTCGCGCTAGATGGAAAGGATCTTGGGACATTCCCGTATCCATATTCAAAACTGGAGATTCCTCTCGGGAAGCTATCAAAAGGGGAACATGAACTCTTCGCCGCATTGGACAACCGCTTCGACTGGCAGACAAATAAATTGGCATTGCCGTATTATGATTTCTACTTTTTCGGTGGGTTCTACCGAGGCGTCAGGATCGTGGAGAAGCAGCCGAAAATCTTCGTCCGTACGCTGGATTACCGGACAGGAAAGGTTGAAGTCGAGATTGAAGGGGTGAGAAAATACACTGTGGACGTGCCGGATTTCAAGCTTTGGAGTCCGGAGGAACCTAATCTGACAACCATGGAGATTGAGGGTCGTCAGGTGCGTTTCGGGATCCGGCAGATTGAGGCGAGAAACAGGAAACTTTATCTAAACGGTAAGGAATTATTCCTCAAAGGCGTGAATCGACACGACCAGAGCCCCCTTTTCGGCGCCACGGTTCCGGAAACTATGTGGGTGATGGATTTGCAGAACCTGAAGGCCCTCGGAGGTAATTTCATCCGTGGGGCTCACTACCAGCAGGCGGACCGCTTCTTGGAGTTGTGTGACGAGATGGGAGTGTTGGTATGGGAGGAGTCCTTGGGCTGGGGGAATGGTCAGACCTATAACAACAATCCTCATGCTGGAGAGGAACTTACAGATCCTGATTTCCGGGCACAGCAGATTAAACAGACCAGGGACATGGTCCGGAACAGCTTCAACCATCCTAGCGTTATCATCTATGGCTTCTTGAATGAGTGCGCCAGCAACAGACCCGAGTGCAAATCGCTCGTCGATGAGCTGATACAAACTATCAGGGATGAGAAGAGCGGTCGTCTCGTCACCTTCGCGTGCAACAGTTGGGAGAGCGACCTGTGCAACGAGAACACGGACCTTATCGCTTTCAATACTTATCCGGGCACGATTCCGATGGTCCCGGGCGAGCCTGCTGACCTTAAGAAGAAGGTGGAGAGTACCTTCACCAAAATCGTCAGCTCATTCCGTCAGCGTTATCCTGACAAGCCTATAATGGTCTCCGAGTCTGGAATGACAGCCGTATACGGGATGCATGATCCCGCCGCTAACGTCTCTTCCGAGGAAATGCAAGCTGAGTATCTTGAGGATATATTCGAGACTCTTTGGGCCAACCCCGATGTGATTGGATACGCCATCTGGCAAATGAACGATAACCGCACTTATTCCCGCACCAGTGTCCTCCAGAGCGGCAAGATCAATTTAGGGTTTTCAACAGCGGGAATCTTTGACCTCCAGCGTCGCCCCAAACTCTCCGTCTCCGTGGTCAAAGAATACTTCTCAAGAAAATAAGTCGGGGTACCGTGACTCGAACACGGGACCCTCTGCTCCCAAAGCAGATGCGCTAGCCAACTGCGCCACACCCCGATTAGGACTGCAAAGGTATTCCTTTTTTCGGAAAATCCCAAAAAAGAAGTATCTTTGAGACATGATCATAGAAGCAAAAGGAATAGAGAAGAGTTTCGGGACGCTTAAGGTCTTGAAAGGAATTGACTTCCAGGTTGGGAAGTCAGAAGTTGTCTCGATTATGGGAGCATCTGGGGCAGGGAAGTCCACCTTGTTGCAGATTCTCGGCACTCTATCCACTCCGGATGCCGGTTCTCTTGAGATTGATGGTACCGATGTCCTGCATCTCGGAGGTAAGGATCTTTCCGCTTTCAGGAACCGCAGGATAGGTTTCGTGTTCCAGTTTCATCATCTTCTCCCGGAGTTCAACGCGCTTGAGAATGTCATGATTCCGGCTTTTATAGCCGGGCGTTCCGACCGTGACGCGAAGGAGGCCGCCACCAGGCTTTTGAACGAGATGGGTCTTGGAGAGCGCATGGATCACAAGCCTTCTGAGCTCTCCGGAGGTGAGCAACAGAGGGTGGCTATCGCCAGAGCCCTTGTCAACGATCCCGCCATCCTTTTCGCTGACGAGCCTTCCGGCAATCTCGACTCAAAGACAAAGGCGGAGATCCATCAGCTTTTCTTCGACTTAAGGGAACGTCACGGACAGACAATAGTGATTGTCACGCACGATCCGGAATTGGCGGCGATGTGCGACAGGTCCCTGTTTATGAGGGACGGCCTTTTCGTGGAGGAATAGTGTTTCTCAGAAGCCGGAGGGGGCTAAGAAAATCGTAGGCAGGAGCAGGAGAAGGCCCAGGACAAGCAGTACCAGCACCATTTTCCATATCCATTTAACCCATTTCGAATAAGGGATTCTCGCCATGGCGAGGGCCGCGATGAGCACACCTGATGTGGGGGTTATCATATTCGTGAATCCATCGCCAAATTGGAAAGCGAGGACCATAGCCTGTCTGGATACCCCGACCATATCGGAAAATGGAGCCATGATCGGTATAGTGATGGCCGCCTTCGCGGTCGCACTTGGGATTATGAGATTGATCAGGGCTTGAATTCCATACATGGCGGTCAGGGAACCTGCCTTCCCGCTTCCGTCGAGACCTTCCTGCATCGAGTGCAGGATACTGTCAACTATCTTTCCGTCCTGCAATATGACTATTATCCCTGACGCGAAACCCACCACGAGCGCAGCTGAAAGGATGTCCTTCGCTCCGGCCATCAGTTCCTTGATTATCCTCTCTGATGAGAAACCGGCGATGATTCCGCAGATGATCCCCATGGCGAGGAACAGCCCGGTGATCTCTGGCATATACCATTCGAATCGGGTCACCCCGATAATCAAGGTGACCACTGTAAGGGCGAGAGTGACCAAAGTCCAGGTCTGCCGTGTAGTGAGAGGCTCAGTCTCAATGGTTTCCGCAGTGGTGGGAGCCTTCCTTACCTTATGGGCGTATATTACCACAAAGACCACCAGGATGGCAGTCAATATACCCCAGCATAGAAGGCGGTACCCCATTCCTGAGAATAGTGGCAAATCCGCCATACCTTGGGCTATTCCGACAGTGAATGGGTTAAGGAAGGCGCTGGAGAAGCCTATGTTGGATGCCACGTATACCACCAGCATTCCCATGAAAGCGTCATATCCCATAGACACAGCCAAGGGTACCACAATCCCTACGAAAGGGATTGTCTCCTCGCTCATTCCGAAAACGGCGCCCGCCAGGGAGAAAAGCACCGTGAGCGAGGCTAGGACTATCTTGTCTTTATTACCGATCCGGGTGATGAGACGCTTGATACCGGCCTCTACCGCTCCGGTGGCGTTCAGCAGCCAGAACGCGCCGCCTACCACGAGGATAAATATGATAATCCCGGCTTGTTTCACAAAGCCATGATATATGGCTGTGAACACCTGCCATGTCTGGGGGACGGAGTCCACGGCTTCGTAAGAGATCGTGCCGTCATCAGACTTGACATATTGCCCTCCTGGTATAAACCATGTCATCACCGCGCACAACAAGATGATGGCCGCGATGATGACATAGGTGTTTGGAGCCTTCAGCTTTCGCATCCTGAAGGCTTACATGGCGTAGTGGAATCCGTCCACCTTGTTCCAGTCTCCCCTGGTGAAGTCCGGGAATCGGACCGGCATGGAATTGTTCTCCAAAGAAATGCGGCTCAACTCCTGAACTGCTGACCATTCGGCGGCGTCATAGACGTCCTCGTCGAGCGGGAGTCCGTGGCGCAGGCAGTAGATCAGCCTATAGTCCATGATGAAGTCCATTCCGCCGTGGCCGCCGACTGACTTCGCCTGTTCCTCGATGGCCTTCGCGAATTCGGGCCTGTAAGCTGTGAGCAGGGAGTCCATGACCTCTTGGGGGACATAGGTATGGCCGTTTATTCCCTTGACTGAAATTCCCTCGGTGGGATATTTGTTGGCGAATCCTTCCGTTCCGGTGAGCTGGTACATCCTTGAGTAAGGACGATAGGCGTAGACATTGTGCTGAACCTCTATGAGTTTCTTCTTCTCGGTCTGGATGAGGCTGATGGTATGGTCTCCGTCCTTGCAGTAATCCTTATCCCTGAATTTCTTGGCTGCCACCTTGCCGTTGTAGGAAGGAGTGTCCATGGCCACAAGATAATCCATCTTGTCGCCCCTGTGGATGTTCAGCACCTGGGCGATGGGTCCGAGTCCATGAGTGGGATAGTTGTCGCCCCTGTTCTCGATGTTGTAATCCACACGCCAGGTCTCGCTCCTGTCCCAACCCTCAGAAAGGAAGTGGATATAAGCGCCTTCCACATGGTAAACCTCTCCGAAGAGTCCCTGCTGGGCCATATTCAAAGCGGACATCTCGAAGAAATCGTAGCAGCAGTTCTCGAGCATCATGCAGTGCTTGCGGGTCCTCTCGCAAGCGTCAACGAGCTTCCAGCAGTCATCGATTGTCATCATCATAGGTACCTCGCAGGCCACGTGATGACCATGCTCAAGGGCATATAGGGATATCGGCACATGTACCACCCAGTCTGTAGCGATGTACACCAGGTCTATGTCGTCCCTGTCGCAAAGCTCCTTATATGCCTCCGGACCGACATAGGTGTCAGCCTCCGGCAAACCGGCTTTCTTTAGGATGTCGTTGCACAGATCCACCCTCTCCTGCTTCAGGTCGCAGAAGGCCATAATCTTCACGCCGTCCATATGTGTATATCTGCTGACAGCGGAGGCTCCTCTGCCTCCAACACCGACAAAGGCGATACGGACAGTCTCAATAGGATCGCATTTCAAGCCGAGGGCGCTCTCCTGACCAGGGGCGCGGGCGGGAGCCTTAAGCTCGATTATGCCGTTTTTGATCTCAGCCGGCACAGAGGCGGGAACCTTCTTCCCGCAAGAGGCCAGGGCCAGCATGCAGACAAATGCCGCGAATATAAACTTTCTCATTGTCAATTATTTTAATGGACAAATAATGGATGGGACAAAACTTTCCCAAATATAATAAAAAAAGCGTACCTCACGGCACGCTTTCTCATCGACAGACTACTAG
>ONSC01000213.1 GCA_900320365.1 uncultured Bacteroidales bacterium | reverse complement strand
TTGTCTCCGACGGCCCTGTGTCCGCTACTTTCACCGCCACCAACATTGGTGACAAACCTGTGGTGATTTACAATGTGGTGTCTTCCTGCGGATGCACTGATGTTGAGTGGACCAAGCAGCCTTTGAAGCCAGGGGAGAAGGGAACCATCAAAGCCACCTACAAGAATGACGAGGGTGGATATCCTTTCGACAAGAATCTGACCGTGTATTTCTCTGAGCCCAAGCAGCCTGTTATTCTTAGACTCAGAGGAGAAAGCCACAAAAAGAAACTCAGTCTCGGGGAATTGTACACGATTCGTTTCGGCAATCTCGGATTCAAGTCCGTTGACATAAAGGCGGGTAATCTTTCCCAGGGACAGAGCAAGAGCGGGGAGGCCCTGGTGGCGAACCTTGGCTCCAAACCGTTGAATGTGAAGTTCGAGAATGTCAGCGGAGGCTTGACTCTGAGACTTTCGCAAAACCCTATCCCTGCAGGCGCCACCGCCAAGTTGGTTTATACAATAAAAGCGGACAGGAGTCTTTGGGGGAAGAACTATTATTACGCTACACCTATTGTGGATGGCCGTGTCTATAAGGCTACGGTACGTCCCTCCTCTGAGCCTGCGGTGGAAGCCGCTGGCACCGAAGCGGTTGTGGCTGATCCTAATCCGGAGCTCGGCTCAGGTAAGTCCAAAATAGGGTTCTATGCGATCACTAAAGAGGACTTCTCCTCGCTCACGAAAGAACAGCGGGACAAGGCTTCCGTTCCAGTGGCATCGGAAAGCACCTTCTCTTTCGGAAAAGTCAAAGCGGGAGCTAAAGTCAAAGCCTCATTTGAGATAGCGAATAAAGGGAAAAGTTCATTCAAAGTATATAAGGTTGATTCCGAGAGTTCCAAGGTGAAAGTGTTTCCGTTCCATGATATCGCTGCAGGGGCTACGGGAAAACTTGAGGCGGAACTTGACACCACAGCATTGCCGAAAGGGGAGTGCCTTATCATTCTGACACTTACCACAAATTCCCCATCCAGGCCCATCATGAACCTTTTTCTCACCGGTTGGATAGATTGATTTTTTAATATATATTTGCAAATCTAAATTTAGGTATTATGGCATACAAAATTTCTGAGACTGATTGCATCGCTTGCGGAACTTGCGCTGGAGAGTGCCCTCAGGGCGCCATCCACGAGGGCGATTTCTACACCATCGACCCTGAGGTCTGCATTGATTGTGGCACCTGCGCTGACGCTTGCCCTATGGGCGCTATCAGCCCTGGCGAGTAATCTCCGTCAAACGTGTCGTAAACTCCGTGCCGCATGGTGCGGAGTTTTTATTGAGAAATAGTTAATAATCAAGATATGAAGAAGTTATTGATTCTCATCGCTGTTGTCATGGCCAGTTCTTTTTTGGCCGGAGCACAGCAGCTGCCCAATGATCCCGCCGTTAAAAAGGGAAAGCTGGACAATGGCTTGACCTATTACATCAGGCATAATGACAAACCAGCCCAGAGAGCGGAGTTCTATCTGGCCACTAACGTGGGCGCTATCCAGGAGACACCGGATCAGGATGGTCTGGCCCACTTCCTTGAGCACATGTGCTTCAACGGAACCAAGAACTTCCCCGGAAAGGCTTTGCTTGATTGGCTTCAGAGCATCGGCGCATCTTTCGGCGGTAACGTCAACGCTTCCACAGGCATCGACCAGACCCAGTATATGCTCAATAATATACCTCTGGTCCGTGAGACAGTCGTTGACACCTGCCTCCTTATCCTTCACGATTATTCCCACTTTGTGACCAATGATCCAGTGGAGATTGATAAGGAGAGGCCGGTGATTATTGAGGAGAGGCGCAGCCGCCGTAACGCCCAGTGGAGGACCTTTGAGCGTTCCCTTCCTTATTATTATGGTGACAATAAATACTCCACCTGCACGCTGATTGGCAGTCAGGAGAACCTCGAGACTTTCAAGCCCGAGAGCCTTGTGAGTTTCTACCAGACATGGTACCATCCAGGCAACCAAGCCGTTGTTGTGGTTGGTGACGTGGATGTGGATGCCGTTGAGGCCAAGATCAAGAGAATATGGGCGGATATTCCCGCCGCTGTGAACCCCCAGCCTAAGGCAAAGTTCACCTTGACTGAGTTCACTGAACCCCGTGTCGGGATCATCACCGATCCTGAGACCACCATGCCCACTGTCGAGATCCTTTGGGAGAGTGACGCCCGCGATGAGGCTCTGAATAGCACTCCCGCCGGATTCTCCATGGACCTTATTGAGACTATGGTCTCCAACGTGATGTCTGAGCGTCTCACTGATATCACCTCAAAGGCTGACGCTCCTTTCCTTCAGGGTATGTTCGGTATAGGGAAGCTTTGCGAGGACTTTGAGGCCGTGATGGGCCGTGTCGCCCTCAAGGAGGACAACATCCTCGGTGGTTTCAAGTCATTCCTTGTCGAGCTTCAGAAGATGAGCCGTTTCGGCTTCTCAGAGGGGGAGGTCACCAGGGCGAAGGATAACATCCTGGCTTCTCTTGAGAAAGCCGCCAATGAGGCTGGAACCAGGAAGAACCCCGAGTTCGTTCATCCGCTCATCAGCAACTTCTTCGACAACAAGCCCTTCATGGAGCCCGAGGTGGAGCAGCAGGTCGCGACGCAGCTCATGGGCCAGTTCAACGCCCAGGTCCTGTCAGCGCTCGCCGCCCAGATGATGACCGACAATAACCTTATCGTCATCTATTCCGGTCCCGAGAAGGAAGGCATCGCCACCCCGACCAAAGAGCAGCTCCTCGAGGCCATCGCCGAGGTGAAGGCTTCCGACATCAAGCCGATGGAAGGCGAGGAGATCGCCTCCGAC
>ONSC01000176.1 GCA_900320365.1 uncultured Bacteroidales bacterium | reverse complement strand
CGGTCACATGCTCCTTCTCCCACTCACCCCATTCCTGGTCATATTCGATTGCGGGAACATACTTGACATTAGGGAAACGGTTTCTGATAGCCTCCAGGATGGTATTGTGATCCGAAGCGAAGGTGTCAGCATCCCCCTGCCAAGTGTAGCTCCAACCGCCGTTGAGAGTTCTCATCGAATTGGCGTTGGGGCCGGTCACGAGGATTCTCTCGGTTCCCTTAAGAGGAAGAATTCCTCCCTCGTTCTTCAGCAGCACCTCTGACTCAAGCGCCGCGGCGTAAGACTCGTCAGCAAAACGCTGGCAACCGAAATCCTTATATTCATGATCCCATGAAGGATTGTCGAAAAGGCCTAGACGGACCTTCAGGCGAAGGATACGACGGACCGCGTCATCAATCCTTGACATGGGAATATCACCGGACTCCGCAAGATCAACTATTATATTAACGCACTCAGGATCATAAGGTTCCATAATCATGTCTATACCGGCATTGATTCCCATGGCAACAGCCTCCCGTTTGTCTGCAGCGACATGATCCCTGGTATATAGATTATTGACATCCGCCCAATCAGTCACGATCAGACCATCCCAATTGAGTTCTCCCTTGGCCCATCCGGTAAGGAGCTCTTTGTTGGCGTGAGTAGGAATGCCATTGATTGAGGCAGAATTCACCATGACGGTGAGGGCACCGGCTTGGAAGCACTCTTTAAACGGGCGGAAATACTTCTCTCTCAAATCATTGAGTGCGATATAAGCAGGTGTGCGGTCCTTCCCTGTATGAGGGACTCCATAGCCCATGAAGTGCTTGATGCTGACAGCCGCATGCTCCAGATCAATATGGTTCGGATCATCACCCTGTATAGCCTCGGTCTCCGTGCGGGCCATCTCAGCCTGGAGATAGGGATCCTCTCCCCAGCTCTCCCAATGCCTCGGCCAACGGGGATCACGCCCGAGATCCATCACCGGGGAGAATACCCATGCCACTTGGGCGGCCCTTGTCTCATAAGCGAGAGCCTCGCCCATCATCCTGGGATATTCCCTGTTGAAAGTCGCACCCAGATTAATCTCCTGCGGATACAGGGAGCCATCTGTGAGGTATGATGCTCCATGGATCATGTCCAATCCGTAGATGCAAGGAATGCCGATCAACTCCATAGACTTTTCCTGGATCTGACGGACAAAAGCGGCTGTTCCCTCCCTAGAAAGGGAGACATCTTTCAGGAGGTTCAGGATTGAACCCACCTTATACTCTCCTAATATCTTCTCCAATTTGACAGGGTCGATCTCAGGTTTCGTATCATCCGTGATGGTGTCTATCGAGAGCTGCACCATCTGGCCAGCCTTCTCTTTGAGAGTCATTTTCTTGAGGACAGACTCAACCTTAGCCTCGACATCTTTGTCAACAGGGATGGCTGGTGCCACACCACTTTTCGGCGAACAGGCCGCCGCCATAATTGCCATAACAATCAGAATTGTTTTAGTTGTTCTCATTATAGTGTTGTTTTTATCTCTTTTCCACGATAATCCATCTCTTTTCCATCCGCGTCAGGATCATAAGCTTTGGGGTTGGAAGGCTCAACCAGAATCACAGTAAACCTGCGCTTTTGGAGCATTCCGGGGAACTCACCACTACGATCACCAATCGTGAGTGTCCTCGAAGCATCGTCCCAACGGAACTGGATTGTGGAGAACGCGCCTTTCTCATAGCCATAGGTCAGGCCGTCATCCTCATATAGGATGAACTCGGCGTCCGCTCCGGCATATATGTATACACGGATATTATCAGCGGGTTTCTCATCGGACCATTCCATCGAAGGACCGAAAGGAACTATCGATCCCGCCTTGACGTACAAAGGAATACGTTCATAAGGAGACGATCCCGTGTAGAAGTCATACCAACCACCTGCGGGGAAATACACTTCCCTGCTGCGGGCCTTATATTCCGAGACGGGGCAAGGCATGAAAGCCGGGCCGAACATCCACTGGTCTGAAAGGTCTCTGACAGCCAGGTCATCCGGGAAGTCCATCGGAAGACCCCGCATAATCGTATAGTCTTGGAAATGGACGGCCCCGGCCAGTGAATAAAGATACGGCATAAGCCTGTAGCGGAGCCTCATATACCATAGAATGCTCTCATAAGCGGGAGACCCTTCTGGAGCGATATTCCAAAGCTCCCGGCGAGGCCACTGGCCATGGGTACGGAACAAAGGAACAAACGTTCCGAACTGATGCCAACGGGTCTGCAGTTCCTGCCATTCGTCGCTGTTGGCCTGATCGTAGAATTTGCTCATCGTGGAGAAACCACCGATGTCCATGCCCCAGAACGGGATACCGCTCATCGAATAATCGAGTCCTGCAGGCATCTGCATCCTCATGTCTGTCCACGAAGTGCCTATGTCGCCGCTCCACGTGGCTGTGGAATATCTCTGTAGCCCAGCGAAGCCGTTGCGCGTCAATAGGAAGACCCTCTTGTCAGGATCAACTGAGCGCTGGCCGTTATAGATAGCATCAGCGTTGACAAGGGCATAGGCGTTGAGATATTCGGTTGAAGATCCGAGAGCATTGGGAGTGAGCAGCCATTTGAAATAATCCATAGGAAGGCAATCCCTCAGGTTGGGCTCGCTGGCATCCATCCACCACGCATCGATCTTCCGGCCATATTTTGAATATAGATTGTCATCCATCTGCCTCCAGAACATCTTCCTCCCGCCTTCGGAATAAGCGTCGTAGAACGTCTGCTCATGACCAAGCCAATCCTTCAACCCGTCTTCTTCCGCATGGGTGTAGGCGTAGCCGGAGGCCTTCAGTTCCTTATAGTTATCCGTATTGGTGTAGAACTTCGGCCAAACGCTGATCATGAACCTGGCGTTCATCCCATGTACGTCGTCAAGCATCTTCTCCGGATCAGGATAACGCTCAGGGTCAAACTGGTGGCTCCCCCACTGGTCGTCTTTCCAGTATTGCCAGTCCTGGACTATGTTGTCCACTGGAATATGTCTCCGGCGCATCTCTGAGAGCGTTTCCAACAGCTCATCCTGGGTCGAGTATCTCTCACGGCTCTGCCAGAAACCAAGGACCCATTTGGGCATCACCTGCGCCTTTCCCGTCAGCTTACGGTAACCACTGATGACTCCATCATAATCACCACCGGAGATGAAATAGAAATCAGCACCTGGCTCAAACTCTGACCAGAAACTCAAGTCACTTTCTTCTTCCGGAGTTTGCGGAGAGGCAACACGAAGTCCGAGATAAGACACATCTCCATCCGGATTCCAAATGATCTTGATAGGCGTTTTCTCCCCCTTCTTGAGAGAAGAAGTGTATTTCTTACTGTTAGGATTCCAAGCCGGACGCCACAGGCGGGGCATGACCTCCTCACCTCCGATGAACGTCTCCTGAAAACCAGCATAATATTGAATAAAGTGATACTCAGCTGTTTCCGGAGCTTCCAGGAAACCCTCATACTCGACCCGGGCCCCGTTCAAAGGAATCTCGGGCAAGTTCTTGATGACAAACTCATTCTCAAAATAGAGCGAGTCCTCACGACGGATAAGAGTCTTCCCGTCACTGGTCTTATATGTGCCAGTCAATCCCCCCTTCACGCCATCCTTGTCGTATAGGGTGAACATATCCCCGAGTTGCTTGTAGGGCTCGGGATTCCCCCAACGGGACAATGAATAAGCGTCGAAAAGCACTCCGTAGCCTTTTGTAGAGACGACGAATGGCACGCTCACCTTGGTGTTATACTGGTATAGTTCCTCACTCTTGCCTTTATGATCGAACTCACCCGCCTGATGTTGCCCGAGGCCGTAGAAGGACTCATCTGGACTTGAAGAGAACCTTGTCAGGACTGAGTAGGCCTTCTTGCCCTCAACCTCAATCGGCTCAAAAGAAGTCCTCCCGTTCCCTGCCAAAAGATTACCTGCGGAGTCAAGGAAACACAGTGTTCCGTCAGGCGATACCTCCGCAGTGAGAGCTGAAGTCCTAACTACAACGGTATCCCCAATGCTTGAGACTTTGAAATCCGGGGTGTTAGCCTGACTGACAACCACCAGGCTTTTCCTCTCGGGGAAGCGGACGCCTTCAGGTACCGCTGAAACCCTGATGATCTCTGGAGAGACCACCTGGAGACGGATTGAGACGGAACCAGCCTTCACTTCGACCTTATCCCCTCTCACATTATAACGGCTGCCGGAACAACCTTGCAGGACTAGAAGGGTGATAACAAACGGAATGAGCAACCTCCTCATAAATAACGGATTAGATTGTTACGCCCAAATTCTTATCTATGAGTTTATTAAGGGTAGCGACCGAGGTTCCTGTCCTCATCCCGTCAGGGGCGGTGTGGATGCAATAATCCACAAGCCTGTCAACTGAGGAAGTGGCCACGTGCATTCTCGTGTCAGAGGACGCATAGTAGATGAAGACCTTTCCGTCAGGGTCACATATCCAGCCATTGCTGAACAGGACATTCATCACATCACCTTGATATTCATCGCCTTCCGGAGCCATAAAGAATCCTGCCGGCTCTGCGATAACCTTTGAGGGATCGTCCAAGGCTGTCATATAGAGATATAGGACATATCTCAATCCGGAAGCGCAACCTCTGACTCCGTGAGCGAGATGGAGCCAACCCTTCGATGTCTTGATAGGATGGGGACCCTCACCATTCTTGCTCTCCTTGATAGTGTGGTAGAAACGATGGCTCAACACTTTCTCTTCAGTGATCACCGCATGTTCCATGCTGTTCACAAGGGCCCAGCCTATACCCGCTCCACTCCCGGCATCGATGAAACCATCCTGGGGGCGCGTGTAGAGGGCATATTTCCCATCGACGAACTCGGGATGGAGAACCACATTGCGCTGCTGGCTGACAGACTCTATGTCTGGAAGGCGTTCCCAATTGACCAAATCCTTCGTACGGGCGACACCAGCGCTAGCCACAGCGGCGGAAAGGTCACCAGGATGATCCTTATCCTTACGCTCAACGCAGAAGATACCGTAGATCCAACCATCCTCGTGCGCTGTAAGGCGCATATCATAAATGTTCGTGGCAGGCTCACCATATTCAGGCATAGTCACAGGACGGGAGCGGAAACGGAAATTATCGATTCCATTAGGGCTCTCCGCCAAAGCGAAGAAAGACTTCCTGTCAGCTCCCTCAACTCTTGCCACAAGGACATATTTGCCTCCGAACTTGATGGCACCTGAATTGAACGCGGCATGTATGCCGAAACGCTCCATCAGATATGGGTTTGTCTCCTTATGAAGATCATACCTCCACTCCAAAGGAGCGTGGTCCGCCGTCAAGACAGGATTGGCATACCTCTCGTACACCCCGTTGCCCTCAATGGGATGATTCTTCTTTGTCAACAACTGCTCGTGGGACTCTTTGAGCCACTTCAATCTCTCTTCGTAAGTCATAGCAACACAATATCTTTCTTTTCACTGAATACTTTGAAATCCTCCTCATGGACAAAGCCTTTCCATGGAGCGTAGAAATGCTCCGGCTTGTCGTGGGCGTTTCGCCAGGTGAGCACGTAGCATATAGGGAAACCCTCTATAGCCGGATACAAACTTCCGGTCCACCAGTTCGGATCCACAAGTCCCTCAAGCCCTGTCTCCGAAAGGCACATAAGCTTGGATTTCTCTTTGGATATGGTCTCAATGACGGAAAGCATCTCTTTGACTTGAGCCACATACCTTTCCCCTGCCTCCTCAATGGTTCCGTTTCCGACATATTCGTAGATATCAGTTCCCAGAATGTCCACAATGTCATCTCCAGGGTAACGTGACATGTAGTCCTCCTTGGAGATAGGTCCATTCGGAGAATAGCACCAAAGCAAATTCTCGACACCTTTCTCTTCAAGCCTCTCCCGTGTCAGGCGGAACAATGCTTTGTACTGCTCAGCGGAACAGAGATTGCCTCCCCACCAGAACCAACTTCCGATATTCTCATGCCAGGGACGGAATATTACAGGAGCTTTACCGAGACTGTTCAGGAAATCCGCCAGGCGATCAAGCCAGACAATGAACTCCTCGTGTTTTTCTCCACCCTCGAGGACAGAAGCCACGACCTGATTCGAGGAGATGTCCCATGAGTTTCCTCTGGTCAAGGGGTTACGCAGATGCCATGAGAATGTCACGACTCCTCCCCTGCTCCTGTGGGTAAGGGCAGCCTTGCGAATAAGCCCAAAGGGAACTCCATCCAAGTTGCAACTGTCCCCAACCTCAATGCCACCGAGATCGAATCCCAAGACAGCCGGATACTTTCCGGAGACATCCTTCACGTCAGATCGCTCCAAATCGTCATTCTTNNNNAGAATGGCCATAAGACAAGTCATCCTGATGGCCGTACATAACCTTTCCGGCATCGGCCACCGAAAACAGCTGACTAGCAAGAATATGATTACCAGGAATATCGTCATCGACAGGTCTTGGACGCCAGCCGCACTCGGAAAAGAAAAATGGGATCATAACCAGAAATAACAGATTTCTCATGACTTATCAGATTTTTGGAGCGGAATCATAAACATGTTGGAGCGTGTAGCCATCGCTCTCGGTAAACCAGGCCTTTTTAATCACATTGACGACCTCCTTGCTGTTGCCAATGTATGCCCCAGTGCCGTGGTTAATATATCCGTGTTGTTCTTTGCCGGTGTCTTTAGCGCCATTGTCCCAAAGGAAGCATGGCAGGCCATAGGTCTTCGCGGCCTTGACGATATATTCCATGTAATAGAGATAGAACTTCCATGCCCTCGAGTCGGACTTGGCGCGCATCGAGCAGCCGAATTCACCGATGTAGCAAGGAATATTCTTCTCGACATACTCGGAGTTCAATTTGCTGAACACCTCCTTGACGTGGGTTTCGTCACCTCCATTGGCCTTTTTGCCAACAGCCCCAGTATGGCCCCAGTCAGAATACTGAGCGTCTCCGATAGTGTAATCGTAGGGATCGTAGAAATGCACGGAGACCATCACCTTGCCGGCTTTGTCGGAGGGCATCTTGAGGTACTTGGTGAACTCTGGATTGGCGGCATAAGTCGGGACTCCGAGCCATCGGGTGGAATTCTCACCACCTGTTGCCCTGACAGCGTCCACAAATGTCTGGTTCCACTCGTTAAGTATATTACACTGGCGGGTAGGATTATTCTGGAAGTCATCGCTCCAGCCCCAACCGCCATCATTCAGCTCATTGAAACCCTCCATGATGAGCCAGTCACCACAATCGGCGAACTTGTTGGCTATCTGGGTCCA
>ONSC01000058.1 GCA_900320365.1 uncultured Bacteroidales bacterium | reverse complement strand
GCGGCCGCTCCCGCCGCGGCGGTGATGCCGGTCTTGATGAAGTCCCTTCTGGAATATTCTTTCATTGTGTGATTAATTATGTGTTCTCAAATATAATAAAAAGCGGCCATAAAAGCACTAATCAAGGGCGTTTTCTCCTTCCAACCGCCTTATGGTCTCGAGACGGAAAGCGCCTGGCCAAGCGACGAGCCAGTCGTTTATCCTATGGCCTTGATCGCCGGAAGAAAATCCCCAGGAGCACTCGAAATAAGCCTCATTCTGGGAGCCTGCAGGGCGGACGTGACCATTCACGGCGAGAGTACCGTCGGAGACCAGTTGGTTGCCACACCTCCAGATGGCCAGCGCCTTCTCTTTCCATTGGCTATCTCCTGTAAGTTCAGATAGTTCCATCCATTCAGGGACCCAATACAAAGCATATGGATCAAGGTGGTTGTGTTGGACGGAGACAGAGGTCGCTCCGAAAGTGTGGTAGCCATATTCAGTGAAATCATCCTCCTCGGGATAGACTTCGTCATAGTGCCACAGCCAGGTGGAAAGGTAGTAGGAGATAGCCACGGCATCCTCTATGAATTCAGGTGAGCTGGTCAGGCGGTGAAGGCGGATGGCCGAGCGCAGTAGGGAAATTGACGACTCCTTATCTATGCACCAGGTGTCCAGGGCTCCGGCTGTGGTGAACCCTTTTTCTTTCAGCTCCGCCAGGTAATGATTGTAGGCCTTGAGACCGGAGTCCAGATATTTCTTGTCCCCGCTTCTGCGGTAAGCCTCAATCATGGCCGGAACGAGGAAGCAACCGATTGTTCCCTCCCTGTAAATGCTCTCTCCATTGGGCAACCAGCCTTTCGCGTAGCACCCATTCTCTTGCTGGTCGGAAACCACAAAGTCGCATATCGCGAAAGCTATATGCTCATATTCAGGACGTTCCACTCCACACTCTTTCGCCACGTCATAGGCCTCGAAGAAATTCACGGCCGCGGTGCCGAGGTTGCAGGCGTCGATAGAACCATTGGAATCACCACTCAAAATGTGGTCGTAATTAGTCACGAACAGGCCATTGGGCAGGCCACATCGACTCCAGGTGTCAAGGGTGGCGATTCCTTTCTCAAGCGATTCCTTGGAGCCTGTTTTCTGGTAGTCCCGCAGGAGCGAGATCGCATAGGAGGCGTTCTGGCCGCACCATCCGATCTCATACTTCCAGCCAGGGCGCTGTATCCATCTGCCATCATCGTCTAAGACGAGACCGATGCTGAATCCTTTGTATGGCCCTTCCTCAGCCCATAGGGACTCCTTGGCGTAACGGATGCCGAGCTCCCAAAGCTTACCTGACGGGAAGATATCCACCTTTGGCTTAGGAGACAGTTCCCATGCTTTATCAAGGAAGGACCGCATACCCCGATGCTCTTCCTGAACAGGACTTAAGTGAATATAGATTTGAAACACAACGGTTCCCCCTTTACGCATAGGTGTTGAGTTCCGCCATCCTGGCTCAAAATGGTCTCTGTTGGCATAGGTCACAGGCATTTCTTCCTCTGGCCATAGGTAATGGTGGTCCGTCTTACCTTCCTCTGGCCTGAGAGAGCAGGAAAAGCTCTCCTTCAAAGATTTGGGAGCCTCGGCCCAAGTCGCTATCGCATAACGGCTTCCCTCTGAATACATGGCTCCTGGAATGGGAGTACGTCGGAATGAAACCGTACGCCATTGCCCGTCTGCCTTCGCTCCTTTCGGCTCTTTGCCCCGGCCCCAGTCGTTGCCGTTGTAGCTCACGGAAGGGATCATCCAGAAACCGCTGCCTGAATTATGGACGAATCCTGCCTCAAGGCGGACGGAGTCCAGATCTCTCAGAGCCTTGAAAGTCACGGTCGCCTTGAAAGTGGTGGAATCCAGCGCCTCAACCTTTTCCTTGTGCGTGATACCCTCTGTCTCAGGAATATCCAATACTCCTACAGGATCGCCGTTCTCTATCAAGGTCAACGCTCCGTTCGATTTCTCCCATTTGAGATTCCCTGTCTTCCCGCAAGAGGCCATTCCACAAAGCAAAATGACCACGATCACGACTTTTCCTATCCTGTCAACCAAATCCATAGACAAAAAATGCTATAACTTGGGTTAAAGATAATCAATTAATCGTCATCGTCATCACTGAAGTCGATGGTCTGGGCCAGTTTCTCGATGTTGAGGCTGCGGGCCGATGCGTCCATTATGTCCTTGTAGACACCACCTTTCTTGTAAAGTTCGTCAGGGGTTCCACTCTGCTCAAGGTGGCCCTCCTTCAGAGCGTAAACCATCTCACTGTCAATAATTTGAGATATGGAGTGGGAGATGATGATGACTGTGCGGTCTTTCTTGATCTCATCGATCGCGGATTTGATCTGCTCGGTGGCTATCGCATCGAGGGAGGCGGTGGGCTCATCCAGGAATATTATAGGAGGATTCTTCAGGAACATCCTGGCGATGGCGACCCTTTGCTGCTGTCCCCCGGAGAGGTTGGTCGCGGCTGTCTCAAAGCCTTTGGGCAAGGCGATAACCTGGTCGTAAAGGCTGGCTTTCCTCGCGGCCTCGTGTACTTCCTCAATGGTCGCCCCGGGCTTTCCGTAACGTATATTCTCCTCAATCGTGCCGTCGAAAATGTGGTTCTTCTGAAGTACCAGTCCGATGTTCTCCCTGAGGAATCTGGTGTCCCACTCCTTAAGGTCCACCCCATCCAGGGTTATGCTTCCGCAATCCGGCTCGTAAAACTTATCCAACAAGTTAACAATCGTGGATTTCCCGGCTCCACTCAGTCCCACCAAAGCGGTGATTTTACCGCTGTCAACTGTCAACGAGATGTCATGAAGAGCCTTGGTCCCGTTGGGGTAGGTGAAGTCGACACCTTTCATCTCGAAGTTGCCAACGACTTTTTCAGGACGGTATCCGCCGGTCGGTTCCACCTCCTCGTCGGCGTCCACTATGTCGAAATATCCCTCGGCATAGATCACCGCGTCGTTGAGGTCATCGAAGATCCGCTGCAATTGACTGATCGGGGCGGTGACGTTGGAGAAGAGCATGATGTGGTACATGATCTTTCCGATGGTCATCCCGGGGTAGCCGATCAGCACGAGATAAGATGTCAGGATGATGATCAGCACCGTGCCGGTCTGGCTTACGAAACTCTTCAGGGAGTCGTATCCGAAAGACGCTTTCCGGATCTTCATCTGGTTGCCGTAAAAACCTGTCTGCAGCTCAGTCTGCTTTGCCATCTCTATCTCCTCACGGTTGAATGACTTGACGACATTCATGCTTTCGAGGATATTCATGATGCTGCCGCTGCGTTTCTCGTTGAAGCCACGCATATTCCTTCTTGAGCCCTTCAGTTTTTTCGCCTGCATGGAGGTGATCCAGAAATACACCGGTACTATCGCCAGGGCTGTCAAGCCGACATAGATGTTCGCCGCGAAAATCAGGATTAACGCCAGCACTGAGCTGACAATCATCGGGAGAAGGTCAATGAAGAAGCTCTGGATCGTTCTGGAGATGCTGCTGGCTCCCTGGTCGATTCTTGCCTGTAGCATTCCGGGGGCGTTCTCGCTTCTGGCGAAGAAGGCCATCCTATACTTCAGAATCCTCTCCACGACCCCCAGAGACAGGCTTTGGGAGATGTTGATTCTTAGTTTTTCTCCGAAATTCCTCTGCGCGAAGGAGATGCCGGCTCTCAGGATCTCTTTTCCGAGCAGGACTATGCTTACTATCGTGAGGATCTTCACCGCTTTGCCCCAAGTGAACTCCGGTGAGCCTACAAGGGCGTTGATCGAGTCCACAGTCCAGTCCAGCACCACAGCGTTGACCTGGGCCAAAAGGGAACCGATCAGTGTCAGGAACAGGGTGATCGCCACCAGGAAGCGGTAAGGCTTCACATAGGGTAGTATTTTCTTGAAAAGATTTACAAGGTTCATATCGGGGATCATTCGTTTACGCGAAGATATGCAAGTTTACGATAATTTATTGTGGGATATAATTAATTATGAATATCTTTGCGGGCTATTCAAACCTTATTTATGAGAATCTCTTTCAACAGGGCTGTTTTGTGGCGGGCGCTAATCGCGGCTTCCATGGCCTTGTCTTTTTGTTTTAGAGCCTCCGCTCAGGGATTCATTAACGAAGGTACCTCAGAAAACTCAGCGTCATTGTTCCGTGGCAGCCTGCCCCGGTCATATCCTTTCAGGTACAATGGGACATTCTATTGGTCTGAAAAGGAGTTCAGGGAAGGTTCTGTTTTTTATAACGGCAAGCTCTATGAGCATGTCTTCATGAATGTGGACGCATATCAAGGACAACTGCTTGTGGCCCGTGAATCAACGGGTACTCCCGCTGTTGTCTTCAAGGATCAGGTGGCGTGGTTCACGATAGGAAACAGGCTCTTTGTCAACCTGCGATATCTTGGTTATACTGAGGCTGAGGAAGGTTTCTTCGAGGTGATCCGTGACGGTCAGGTTCCTCTTTTGAGTCAGGTCAGGAAGACTCTCGGCTCCGACAGCATCAACCATAACGGTGGCGTCATCGGTTATTATGACCCTGAATACGATAGGTCCGTTTTCGCCTTTTTCAAGAAAGTGGAAAAGTTCTACGTGTTGGAAAACGGTAAAGTTGTCCGGGTGTCGAAGAGAAATTTCAAGCAGAGGTTGAAGAAGGATGGAGGAGATCCTTTGCTGGCGTCCATGGATGTGGCATGGCACCCGAGTGGGGAATCCTCAACTCCTGGAACTGTCTCCGCCGCCGCTCTGCCGGGAACAGGGCTTGGTCTGCCTTCAGGCTATTTCGATGAGGATAAAATCGACACTGTGACAGTCCGATACGCCAGTGACGCTATCACAGCGACATATAAGAACAAGATATATCCTATTGGTTCTGCCGCCCAAGCTCATTCTGGGAAGAATGTGGTCAGCGGAGTGGTCCTGGAATATGAGACCGGTGATCCTTTGACAGGGGTTGTGGTGTACGACACCAAGACTTCGACATATGCGAGGACAGACGTCCACGGAAATTACAAGATACAGCTTCCTTCGGGTGAGAACATCCTGAATTTCAGCTACGAGTCCAAGGAACAGCTGGAGCTTCAGATAGATGTCCTTTCTGACGGTAGCCTCGATGTGGTGATGACTGAGAAAGTGACTATGCTCAAAGGAGCGATGGTCTCCGCAGAGAGCATGGCCAATCACAGGACCGCGGCGATGGGCATAGAGAGGATTGGAGCCAAGACTCTTGGAAAGATCCCCACCGCTTTCGGAGAAGGCGATGTCTTGAAGGCGGTCCTGACTCTTCCTGGAGTCAAGAGCGTGGGCGAGGCTTCGGCCGGATTCAACGTGCGTGGAGGATCGGTCGACCAGAACCTCATCTTGTTTAACGGGAGCACCATTTATAACCCCACCCACATGTTCGGGATATTCTCGTCTTTCAATCCCGACATTGTGGACAATGTTGAGCTATTCAAGAGCTCGATACCTGTGGAGTATGGAGGAAGGGTATCTTCGGTTCTCAACGTGAAGTCCAAGGACGGGGATTTCCAGAAGTGGAAAGGATCTGCCGGAATTGGTGTCTTGACCAGCCGTCTCCACATTGAGGGACCTCTCAGCAAGGGGAAGACCTCATTGGTGGCCGGGGCCAGGACCACATATTCGGATTGGATTCTGGGAATGCTCCCCAAAGAAAGTGAATATGCCGGGGGAAAGGCTGGTTTCACTGATGCCAATATCGGCCTGACCCATCGTTTCGATGGGAACAACACGCTCCAGTTCTTCGGGTATATGGCGAGGGACAAGTTCACTTTTGGAGGCGACACCACGTTCAATTACGCCAATTACAACGCCTCCATGGCTTTCAAGCATAAGTCCAGGGATGGAGGCGCGCTCAATATCAGCGCCGGTTACGACCATTTTGACAATCTTGTCGCGGTTTATTCATGGCCCGCTGGCGCCTACGATATCAGCACATATATACGTCAGGCCTTCTTGAAAGGTAACAGGACACATCCCCTTGGGGATGCCCACACTATCAACTACGGCGTCCATGTCATTGGGTATAGCCTGGATCCTGGTATTCAGAGACCTTATGGGGCATCCTCCTCCATACGTTATAGAAGCCTTGACAGGGAATATGCCTTGGAGCCTTCTGTCTTCGCTTCAGACAACTGGACAATCTCCGAGAAGCTTTCTCTTGAGGGAGGGGTCCGTTTATCGGGATTCACCGCACTCACTCCAGACACTTTCTATTTCGGTCCTGAATTCCGTCTTTCCGGTAAATATGCGTTGCGTGACAATTTCTCCCTCAAGGGCGGATTCAACACCATGCGCCAATACATCCACTTGATTTCAAACACATCGTCGATATCCCCGATGGACACATGGAAGCTCTCTGACGCTGACATAAAGCCGACAACGGGATGGCAGGGTGCCGCTGGACTGTATTGGACCCATCTCTCAACAGGTGTGGACCTATCCGCTGAGGCATATTACAAGAAGACCTCCAACCATCTGGACTACAAGGCGGGAGCTGTCCTTTCCATGAATGAGAACCTGGCGGAGGATCTCGCTCCTGTTTACTCCAAGTCGTACGGGATCGAGCTCATGGTCAAAAAGACGACAGGAAGTCTCACTGGATGGCTGTCTTACAGCTATTCCCGGGCGATGTTCCAGGAGATGGAAGACAGGGGAAATGAGACCATCGCTTTCGGGAAATGGTATAACGCCCCTTATGACAAGCCTCATGAGGTCAAGCTTGTGGGCAACTACGCTTTCACCCACCGCTACAGTGTCTCCGTCAACGTGGACTATTCCACCGGCCGTCCGGTTACTGTGCCAATTGGCAGTTATCTATACGGAGACGCCTGGCGTTTGGCGTATTCCGATCGCAACTCTTATCGTATCCCGGATTATTTCCGTACCGACGTGGCGCTGAATATAGATCCGGGACATAGTCTTCTGGCATTCGCTCATGCGACATTCACCCTTGGTGTGTACAATGTGACCGGCCGCAAGAATCCTTATTCGGTTTTCTTCGACGCCTTACCCGGTGGAAAGGTTAAGGGTCACATGTTGTCAGTGTTCGCTGTCCCTGTCCCTTACATAAACCTTAATCTGCTGTTCTAATGAGAAAGTTTTTGATATTCATTACCTTCCTCCTTGGGGTGGCCTCTTGTGTCTATCCTTTCGACCCTGTCCTTGAGGGCACATCGGATGATATGGTTGTGTTTGAGGGAAGCATTGTTGTCGGCGGTGTCTCAAAAGTCCGCGTTTCCAAGGTCAAGTCTTTCGGCGATGAGCCGAGGCCGGTGTCAAGAAGTGTTGTCTGGGTTGAGGATGACGGAGGCGGAAGGTACAACTCCACCAGTTCATCATCGAATGCTGAGTATATCATTCCTACCCAAGGCCCATCTCAGGACAGGAAATACAGGATGGTCGCCGAGGTGGATGGCAAGAAATACTCCAGTGATTGGATAAAGCCACTTGCCCCACCCGCATTGGAGCGTGTGGATTTTGTCCCTTCCCCTATCGGGAATAACCTTGATGTCTTTGTCACATTGAAAGGAGGGGAAGAATCCACCGGTTACATGGGAATCTATTTCGATGAGACTTGGGAGTTCCATGCGGACTACATGTGCAGGTATATCCTGGACACCGAGAATTGGGAGGTGATCCCCAGAGGGGAGCCCTATCCCAACTATTGGTGCTGGAACAGCGCCTCCTCATCGATGAGTATTCTGGATCATTCCGAATACGATGGCGGCAGGATTGAGTCATATCCTGTCCACAGTTTCTCCAGATCGGATAAAAGAACCCAACGTAAGTATTCCATCAATGTGAGGGCGATCACATTGCCCAAGGAGACCTACCGTTACCTGAAGAACCTGGACGACATCTCCAACGGTTCAGGGAGCCTGTTCTCTCCCAATCCGGGCGAGATGGCCAGCAATGTGGCCTGTGAGTCAGATCCCTCTTCCAGGGCCATGGGTTATGTGACAGCGTCATTTGAGATTTCTTTGAGGGCGTATGTGGACAACCGCTATTATGTTGAGGTTCCTCCTTCCCAATCCTATCTGTCCGTTCCCCCGAACATGTTCGCTTACTTGTCTTACTACCAGAACAATTACTATCCTGTGGATTTCATGACTTTGGAGGTTGGTGAGCAAGTGGTTCAGGATATCTTCTGGGGACCCATGCGTTGTATTGACTGTGTCGTGGAAGGCGGCACAAAACAAAAACCAGACTTTTGGGAAGATGAATAAGGTTATATCCATACTGCTTGCCCTTATGGTCGCCTTGTCCCTCAAAGGGGCGGAGATGCCTGTCGAGAGGATATATGTTTCCACCGACAGGGAAGTCTACATCGCCGGTGATATGGTCTGGTGCTCGTTGTTTTGTGTCGATCCACAGGGTCGGTTATCTCCCAATAGCGCTGTCTCATATCTTGAGCTGATATCCACGGAAGGTACTGTGGCTGAGGCGAAAGTGGGCCTTCTTGCCGGACGTGGCGCCGGTAGTTTCCGTATTCCCGTCACAGTCCCGACGGGGGTGTACCGCCTTGTCTCCTATACATCAGCCAATACGAACGAGGATGGCACACCCTGGATCTCCGGCTCCAGGATCCTGACCATTTTCAACACCTTATCCGTCTCAAGGGTCAAAGACGGCGTGGAGATTCTCGATGAGGACTCTTATTCCAAATTGACAAGGAAGGCTTCCCCTACCTTTGGCTCAGTTGAGTTCAGTTCTTCCGCCAGGGTGAAGAGAGGATCTGATGTTGGAGTATTCATCAAGAATAATGGCCTTCCCGCGGATTTCTCCTTCTCCATCTATCATGAGGATGATATCATTCCCGCGGCTCAGGGCAATAACATCTCTGGCTTCCTTAAGTCACTTCCCTCATCAGCTCATCCGCGGTTCACTGGAGACAGGCCCTTGGAATATGAAGGTGAGATCATCACCGCACATGTGAAAGGCAATATGGCTACTCTCTCTTCAGCTGGAGCGCCTTCAAACATGTACGTGGGTATGGCTGATAACGGCAAGGTGTCTTTCATGACCAACAACATCTATGGTGAGAGGGATTTGGTCTGTGAAGTCTCCGGGCCAGGCAGCGAAGATGGAGCGATAGAATTCGATAACCCTTTCATCTATCCGTCCTCCGGTCAATTGCCCAAGCTCGCCATGAGCAAAGCCCTGCAAAGCGACTTGGTGTCCCGGAAAGTCGCCCTGAGGGGGGAAAGAACGCTCAGGCTGGACACACTCTCCACGATGTTGCGTCACAGGGAGGACCTTTTCCTTGAAAGCGCCCCTCTCAAGCGCTTCCACCTTGATAATTACACCAGATTCCCGACTGTGAGGGAAGTGTTGGTTGAGATCATCCCCATCCTCAGTCTTCACCGTGAGAAAGGTAAGAACATCATCCGGATAGCCGTGTTGGATGGTGCGGACGTTTACAAGACCAGGGTTGGAAACCTGCTTGTGATGATGGATGGTGTGGTGATTTCCGATATGGACATGTTGCTTGAGTTTGACGCCATGTTGATTGAGGATGTGGACGTATACCAGCAAGCGGTCACATGTGGCCCCGTCTCTTATTCAGGAGTTGTCAATTTCATCACCAAGAGGAATTATGTCACTGCCCTGACTTTCCCGTCCAATGTCCGGGTCTTGGATTATCAAGGAGTATCCTATCCTGTGGCGTACTACGGTAATCCGCCGGAAGGGGAGGGAGACGATCTCCGTCAGGTGCTTTACTGGGATCCGTCTTTGAGAGTTGATGCCGGAGGACAGTCCAGGGTCACTTTCCGCACTCCGGGTTATGCGGGCCGCTTCCGTGCTGTTGCTGACGGAATCGCCGAGGATGGTTCGCCCGTCCATTATGAGTGGACTTTTGAGGTGGAATAATCCCGAAAGTATTGCGGATTTGATTTTTGTTAGTATATTTGCGGTGTATTAGTTCAGTAATACACCGCAAATTATTATAGTTTACGATATGAGAACAAAAGTATTCCTATCATCTATCGCCATGGTGGCCGTGCTGGTTTCCTGCGGTCCCAAGGCCCGTCTTGGCAAGACCAAGGTGGCGGATGAGCCTGCTGATGGCGGCTCCTACACAGAGAAGGTATTCCCTGTTGTATACAAAGTCACACCTGACGCTCAGGTGACCCTGCGTTTTTACGACGCCCTTCCTGATGTCCCCTACATCTCTGTGTCTGATTTCCAGGCTATTGTGCTCCCGGGCTCCAGTATGACCGTGACCCATACCGGTGTCGGTGAGTACACCCTGACCAACGCTGACGCGACCGCTGTCGTCAATATTAATAATGATGTGTTTGTCTCGGAAGACTTCGAGGCCTTCACCAACCAGATGGGTCTCCTGCAGCCCGGGATGGCTAACGTTTACTATGATGGCATGCCTTTCGTCCGCTACAAGGGTGTCACCTACACCCCTGCCAAAGTGACGACTACCTTGGACATGGGAAAGTACGGGATTGACATCCACGCTGACGGGAAGGGTGCCGTTTATTTCCCCTTCGCCACCCTTGCCGACATGTACACTGACCTCTTTTATCACCACACCGGCTTCAACGGCGAGAAAGTCGTGGTCAACACTTCTGTCAATGAGGTAAACCTCTCGGAGATCGACCCGACTTATAATGAGCCGCTTCTGAGCAAGAAAGCCCGTTCGGAATCCATGGCGGCTTTCAACTACAAGGAACTCTGCTTTGCTATGGATCATTTTTACGGCTATCCTGGCAGGGTCAAGTACAACGCCCAGCTGAAGGCCAAAGGGCTCGATAAAGTCCTGGAGGAAGATGTGGAAAACGGTCCCGAGATCAAGCAGCTTCTCCTCTCCACTTCAATGGGCGAGTATTTCACCGGCATGATGGGGCTTTTCGCCATCTATTTTGACGGGCACACCTCTATGGAGATTCTGTCTCAGGCCGTAGGTAATGAACGTGAGAAATACGCCGACTTGCTTGCTGAGTTCACCAGGACGCAGATGGCTCACATGAATTTCCAGGGGATGCTTCTGGAAGCCGTGGCTCCTATGATGAGTATGATGCAGTCAAGCATGGCTGTCGCTCAGCTTCGTCCCGCGGCCTATGGCCAAGGCGTGACTTACTACAAGAAAGGCAACACCGCCGTCTGCGTTTTTGACTCCTTCAACAGCCGCAATGAAAAGGCCTGGAAAGACTATTATGAGGGCAAAGGACCGATGCCTACCGTGGAGAACACCCAAGGTGATGACATGGTGATATTCCTGGATGCTCTCAAGAAGGCTGACGCTGATCCCGAGGTCAAGAATCTCATCATTGACATCTCCGCCAATGGAGGCGGTTCCGCCGACATCGTGATGGCTATGACTTCCCTCATCATGGACAAGAGCTACATTAGCCAAGACAATGCATTGACAGGCCAGAGGGCGATTGTGGAATATGAGGTGGACCGCAATTTCGACGGTGTTTTCGACGAAAAAGATAAGGACGTCCATTACGATCTCAATTTCGCCGTTTTGACTTCCGGAATGTCCTTCTCCTGTGGCAACCTGTTTCCTTCGATTCTCAAGGACAATGGTATTCCCGTGATGGGTGAGACCTCCGGAGGAGGCGCCTGCGCTATCCAGGCCATGTGTACCGCTGACGGCTTCTGCTTCCAGATCTCATCGTTCAGGGCAAGGTTAAACACTCTCGCCGGAGAGAATATCGATGAGGGAATAATCCCTGACCTTCCTATCGCCACTGACGGGAAGACTCAGGTGGAAGTATCTGAGGAAGAGGCTGTTCCGGCAAGGGACTACTCCAAGTTCTTCGACGTGGACTATCTCACCAAACTGCTCTCGGAATACAAGAAGTAATATGTCATTCTGAGCGAAGCGAAGAATCTATTTTATAGCCAGCCTTATTAAGGCGGCGCTGTGAGGAGGGAGGACAGTCTTTATGTCCTTCCTCTCCGCTTTTACCTCCAGCGGGGATTCCTCGAAGAAACTGTGAGGAGTGACATCCTCTGAGGAATATAAAGTCGCGTCAAGGACTTTTCCCTTCAGGGCGAAGCTGAACTCCCTGTCCGTATCATAGTTGGGGTTGATCAAGGTAATTGTCAGGATCCC
>ONSC01000067.1 GCA_900320365.1 uncultured Bacteroidales bacterium | reverse complement strand
AGACGGTGTTCATGATCTCATGGGTAAGCACCCGGATGAGTTTGGTCCAGGAATCCTGCTCATGCTGCTGACGCTGCTTCTCGAAGATAGTCCTGATGCGGTTAAGCGTCCGGTTGAACCTGTTCTTGTCCTGGAAGCGGAAATTCAGTTCCCCGTCTTCCATGGCGTCCATCATGTAGGCCACCTTCTTGATATCCTTCTGGCGTGTGCGTATAATGGCCAGCACCGCCACGATAATCGCGACGATAGCTACCAGCAATATGATTTGCCAAGTTTCCATAATGTCATGCCAGGTGTACGTCTGTCATGCCCGACTCTGATCAGGCATCAAAGGCCGTATTTCTTTAGTTTCGCATATAGCGTGGGCCGGCTTACCCCAAGCATTTTCGCCGCGGCGGAAATATTGCCCCGGGTGCGTTCCATGGCGTCACGGACCATCTGCTCATCTTCTTCCGCCATGGATTCCCGGTCAAGCCGGGAATGACCAAGGAAGCCCGACTGCGTTACCGTCATGCCCGACGTACCACCTGTCATGCCCGACTGTGATCGGGCATCTATCTGGATATCCTTTGCCGAAAGAATCTTTGAATCACTCAAAATCACCGCTTTCTCGATGCGGTTCCGCAGTTCTCGTATATTGCCGCTCCAGCGTTGTCCCTTCAGGATTTCGGCGGCGCTGTCGTCCAGCCCTGAGATTTGACGGTGATATTTCAGGGAGAATTCATCTATGAACCTCTCCGCCAGCGGGACGATATCCTCGGTACGCTCCCTTAAAGGTGGCAGGGCGATATGTACGGTGTTGATGCGGTAATACAGGTCCTCACGGAACCGGCCTTCACGGACCAACGCTCCCAGATCCATATTAGTGGCGCAGATAAGGCGGATATTCACAGGCCGGGCCTCGGTGCCACCTACCCGGATTACGCTGCGGTTCTGAATCACTCTCAACAACTTCGCTTGAAGATGTAAAGGAATATTGCCTATCTCATCGAGGAACAATGTTCCTCCGTCCGCCTGCTCGAACTTGCCCACATGGTCAGTGTGCGCATCGGTGAACGCTCCTTTGACATGGCCGAAGAGCTCGCTCTCAAAGAGGGTCTCAGTTATGGCGCCCGCATCCACCGCCACCATCGGTTCCCCACTCCTGAGGCTATGGGCGTGTATTTCCCAGGCCAACACATCCTTTCCCGTTCCGTTCTCTCCCGTGATTAGGACCGTGGCGTCAGTAGGGGCGATCTTCTCAAAAGCCTTCCGGATGGCCGTCATGGGCTTTGATGTGCCCCAGAACATAGCCGTCATGCCCGGTGTTCCGCCTGTCATGCCCGACTTTGATCGGGCATCCCTGCCCATCGCCTTCCTGGCCTTATCCCTCGCACCAGTCAGCACCTCAATCAGTTTCTCATTGTCCCATGGCTTCACGATGAAATCAAAGGCGCCCCGCTTCATCCCCTCCACAGCCAGCTGTATATCCGCATAAGCGGTGAATAGCACCACCTCCACATCCGGAGCCATTTTCTTGATCTCCCCGGCCCAATATAACCCTTCATTGCCGGTGTTTATGCTGGTGTTGAAGTTCATGTCAAGAAGCACCACGTCAGGCCTGAAACTCTCCAGAGTGGAGACCAGAGTCGAGGGGGAGGGAATAGTCTCAACCGCCTCGAAGTACATCGGCAGCAAGATTTTAAGTGCCTGGCGAATCCCCAGGTTATCGTCCACAACCAGTATCTTTCCGTTCTTCTTTTCCATCTTGATGGCATGGCTAATCTCGTCAAAGTTAATATAAAATATTATATTTGAGGCTATGAGTCACTTCCTCTTGCTTACCGTATTAAGTTTCGGAATCCTCGCCGGACCAAAGGCGACCACCGACGGATATGTCTATCTAGGGCACAATGAGGACATCCCTGGAGACAAAATGCTTAACATCTATAATGTCCCTGCGGCGCCCGATCGTCTGGCGGGACTCTGGTTTGAGTTTCCGGGTCAGATAGGTGACAGCTATATCAATGAATATGGTGTTTGCCTTGTGTCGAACCACACTCCTTCCAGGGAGAATAAAGCCCGGGGCAAGTTCGATTATGAAATCCAGACTAAGGTGTTCAATCAGGCTCGGAGCGCTAGGGAAGCGGTTGAAATCATCGGCGCCATGGTTGGTAGGCATGGATACAAAGGGAACGGAAGGTCCTATCTGATAGCTGATTCCAAGGGTGGATGGGTCTGTTCAGTTGTCGGGGGAAAGCGTTGGGTGGCCCAAAGGGTCCCGGACGATGAGATAATGGTCATCAGGGATTGTTTCAATATCAGGAAAGTGGATCTGTCAGATACAGAGAATTTCCTGGGCAGCAAGGATTTGATCAGATATGCTAAAAGAAAGGGGTGGTACAGTCCCGCGAGAGATGGGGCGTTTGATTTCTCCAAAGCTTATTCAGCTACACCCTCGTCAGTTGAAGGTTCTTTTTCAAATAAGCCAGAAAAGAAGATTCATCGCAGGGATGTTTCTAAGCTTCTCACGGAACCTTCCACAAGAACCGATGACACAGCCCTCACGACCGTATTCACGATGAATCCAGCCTACCCTCCGGAGAGAGGAACCGTCATTTGGGTGGGATTTCCCAATCAGGACACCGCCGGTCAATCCCAGTGGACAATTTTCACGAAAGTTCCTGAATCATGCCATCGATATCCCGATCCCGACATGGCGTTGGCGAGACATTTCAGTGACACCAAAGACTTCCGGGAGCGTTGGCCTGAGCATTTTTATTGGCACTATCTTTATCCTGAGACCAACATTGACGTCGTCCCTCATGACTTTCTTGTATATGTGCCAAAGCAGCCCCGTGACGAGTCCAAGAGGGATTTATCTAAAACAGGCGACACCTTCAACGATCATTTCCATGTCTTGGAGGATAATGTGCGGGGCCTTCTTCACGCGTTCTGGACACAAGGATCATTTGAGGCCGCGAATGATGAGCATGTCGTCCACGCCAGCAGTGCTGACGGCGGTAAGACTTGGACTGACCCGGTCCTGATAGCGGGTTCCGCCACACTCGCCGATCCCAAGCCTGTGGCAGCTTGGCAGCAGCCGATGATCAGCCGTAGCGGCCGGCTCTACTGTCTTTGGAACCAGGAGACCACTGTCAAGAAACACCTTTGCGGCATCATGTGTGGGCGTTATTCTGACGATGGCGGAAAAACCTGGAGCGATCCCGAGATCGTCCCCTTCCCTAAAAGGTTCGCCGCCGACCCGGAGGATCCTTCTATCCCTCCTACTTGGTGCATGTGGCAAAGACCCCTGCGTCTCGGAAAGGACGGACGCTATCTGGCAGGTTGTTCCAGGTATGGAACAGACGGAAAGAGCCGGGTGGAGTTCTGGAGGTATGAGAACATCGATGAAGACCCTGATATAAAGGATATTCAGATTTCCTTCTTCAACACGGATGGTGATTCGTTCGATGCCTCCAAGGTTGTGAGAGATGAGGATTATTTGCCGAGGGAAGGGCTTAATGTTGAAGAGGCCTGCGTTACAGGGCTTCCCGACGGACGGCTATTCGCGGTCATGCGCACCTCAATAGGGCATCCTATCTGGTCGGTAAGTTCTGATGATGGTGAGACTTGGAGCAGGCCTGAGATTCTCCGGATGAAAGACGGGGGAGAGGCGATCCTGCAGCCTTGCTCACCTTGCCCTATCTATGATTATAAAGGTCCCGAGGCAAGGAGCGGGAAATATTTCCTATTGGTGCATAACACATTTGATTTCAATGGTTTGACCTCCTATCAGAACCGGGGTCCCCTTTACAAGTTGGATGGGGAATTCGTGCGAGGTGCCCATCAACCGATATGGTTCACTGATAAGGGAATCTTCTCCCCGAGGGACACCGGTAATTCCTTCTACACCAGCTATACGGCCCAAAATGGCAAAGGTGTACTCTGGTTCGGCGATCAGAAGTTTTACTTGTTTGGCAGAATTCTTGAAAAGTGATATCTTTGCGTGAAATAAAAGAAACAGATAACCAATAATTTATAAGCAGCATGAAAAAAGTTTTACTTTCCCTCGCCCTTGTGTGCGTGACTGTTCTTTCTTTTGGACAGAATAACTCTATCCTCCGTCCCAGGATTGAGCTTGTGGAAGTGGAGACCGAAATCGATGAGGCCTTTACCACAGAGTTGGAAGTTTTCTACATGAATGATGAGAATCCCCGCATGTACTACCTCTCACTCGGACATCTCGGGGTTGGTACTGACATAATCCAGGTCCAGTTTGACCCTGTCTTCGAGTTGTTTATCCCCCTTGGTGGCACTCTTGATGAGGCGATAGCTAAGATGCAGGAAATCAAGGATTTCTATAAAGCTCCCAGGAAGTCAACCATGGAACTCAACGGTTGCTTCGCCGTGGCATATCCGAACAACGAGATCATACCTGTCAAGGTCACCAGAAGGCAGTTTGTGACCAAGGTCTTGGAGTTCAGCCTGCCTACCGAAGGCACCCAGCCACTCGTCCGTGCAACACATATCGGCAAGAATGATTTCGGAAGCTTGCTGAGCTCGCTTAAGCTTTACAAGAAGCTGCATCCGAAAGAGAAGTAAGCCAGGATTCTGGCTCATACCCTAAAAGTGTAAAGGGCTTTACATGAAAGTGTAAAGTCCTTTACATTTTTTACACTTGTCATTTTTATGGAAGTCGTTGTAAAACAGCGCTTTAGTCCAAATGGCACGGTAAGTGTGTCTTTTTTTAGAGAAAGTGTAAAAAACGATAGTGAAAATGACAAGAAGAACCTTTTTTATAGCTTTTATTTGTGTGTATTTAGTGATGACTCTCGGGCCTGCGGATAACTCCAGGGCCCAGGAGTCTTCAAAAGTGATGAGCCTTAAGGACTGCATGGGGTACGCCATCTCGAACTCCACGAAGACGCGCATCCAACAGGCAGCTTCCGGTGACGCCAGGATTGCCCGCAGGGACGCTCTGCTCCAGGCTTTCACTCCGAATCTCAGCGGTAGCACATATGCCTACTATAACTTCGGACGCTCAATCGACCCGCAGACCAATACCTATTTCACACAGACTTCATTCCACAACAGCTATAGCGTCAGCGCCGGCTTCGACCTCTTCAACGGCTTCCAGGCCGTGAACAACCTCAAGATCTCAAAGACCGGTCTCGCCATCAGCGAGTCTCAGGAGAAGCAAGTCGAGGCGGACATCTGCCTCGCCGTGATGGAGGCATATTACAACGTGGTGTATTACAAGCGTTTGGCTGATATTTATGAGGAGCAGGTCGGAGCGGCCGAGATGGCTCTCAAAAAGGCCATGAGGCAGGAAGAGCTCGGGCAGAAAGGCCATGCTGACGTGGTTCAGATGGAGGCTGACCTTGCCGACAGGAAATATGACCTCACTAATGTGAGAAACTCTTATAAGGACCAGCTTATCACTCTTGGCGACCTTATGTTCTGGCCGCCCGAGGAGGAACTGGTGGTGGATACGAAGATGCCCGATCGAATCGGGCATGACAGCTCGTCGTCATTGCCGGCTACGACCGGCAATCACTTCGCCGAATCCATAGTCGCCTTCGCCCTGGAGAACAATCCACAGATCAAAATCGCCGAGGGAACGATGCTCAACGCGAAGCGGGAGCTCAGCACAACAAAGGGGCAGCTTCTCCCTTCCCTTGGATTATACGCCGGCTGGAGTACGACATATTACACCTACCGGGGTGCCCAGACCAATCCTTTCCGTGACCAATTCAGGAATAATGGTGGAGAATATGTCGAGATGTCGATGTCAATCCCGATTTGGGGAAAGATGCAGAAGAGGTCAAGGATCGCTAAGCAGCGCAACGCTTTGGTGAAAGCTACAGCCGAATTTGACCAGAAGCGCAGGGATGTGGAGAGCGAGGTCAGAAGGGCCATCCAGGACCGTGACGGCAGTGAGGCCGCATACGACCAGGCCCGCTACAAGTCTGAGGTCCAAGAGGAGGCTTACAACCTCAATCTCAAGAAGATGGAGCAGGGGCTTATCTCTCCTTTGGAGCTTCAGACCGCGACCAACAACTACCTGAAATCAAAAGCGGATGAGATGAATTCGCTTTACAAATATCTCATCAAGAGTGCGGTGGTCCGCTACTACAATGGTGAGGAATATATCAACCAAGATTAAAACACAATGCTATGGATAGGATTATAGAGAAGAAAACAGGTTGGAGAGTGGCTTTCACGAAGAAGGCGTTGCCGTGGTGGTTGGGTGCCCTTTTGGGAATATTCATCATCTATCTGATAGCCCGTCCCAACAACAAGACCCTGCGGGTGGACAAGGACACGCTCACCGTCAGCGCTGCCGTCAAAGGCGAGTTCAACGACTACATCCGTGTCAGCGGAAGGGTGCAGCCTATGACCACCATCCAGCTGTCCCCCCAGGAAGGCGGAATGGTCCAGACAATCCTGATCGAGGAAGGTTCCAAGGTCAAGGCCGGGGATCCCATCCTCATCCTTTCCAACGACAACCTGGACCTCCAGATCCTGAACGCCGAGGCCGAGCTTGCCGAGAAGGAGAATATCTTGAGAAACACGCAGATACAGATGGAGCAGCAGAAGCTGGACGTGCGTCAGAACGAGCTTGAGTACGGTACCAACGTGGAGAAACTCCGCAGGGCCTACGATCAGCAGAAAGCCCTCTATGAGGACAAGCTCATCGCTCGTGAGGACTACCTCAAGGCGAAGGAGGACTATGAGCTCTCGCTCAAGAAATATGACCTTATCCGTGAGCGTTCCCGCCAGGACAGCCTATACCGCGGCACGCAGGTGGACAGGATGGAGGAGAGCCTTGAGAATATGCTTCTGAATATGCAGATGATCCGCAAGCGTAAGGGGAACCTCATCGTGAAGGCTCCGATTGACGGCGAGCTTGGACTGTTGGATGTGGTCCTTGGCCAGACAATCGCCAGCGGAGCCAAGATCGGACAGATTAACTCCGTGGGCACCTATAAGGTTGAGGCCCAGATAGATGAGCATTATATTGACCGTGTTGTCGCAGGCCTGGAGGCCACCTTTGAGCGCCAGGGCGAGACATACGCCACCAGCATCCGCAAGGTTTATCCCGAGGTGCGTGACGGCAAGTTTAAAGCCGATTTTAAGTTTGAGGGCGAGCAGCCGGACAACATCAGGGCCGGGCAGACATATTACCTGAACCTCCAGCTCGGGCAGCCTGAGGAAGCGGTCATCATCCCTCGCGGCACCTTCTACCAGAAGACCGGCGGAAAATGGATATATGTGGTTAACAAGGATGGCAACAAGGCCGTCAAGAGAGAGATACGCATCGGACGCCAAAACCCTCAATATTACGAGGTTCTGGAAGGTCTTGAGCCCGGAGAGAAGGTCATCACCTCCGGCTACGACACCTACGGTGACAGCGATGTGTTGGTTTTTTAAAAGAGCGAAATGAAGATATTCAGAAAGACAGGGGTTTCGACGGTGATTAACGTCATCGGGATGGGGGTCGCTCTAGCGGCGGCGATGATCCTGATGGTGCAGGTGCACTGGGACACTTCTTACAATAAGAACTTCGAGGGCCACGAGAAGGTGTTCCGGATGGAAAACAACTGGATCGATGAGGGGCTTTTCAGCACACATATCAGCCGGCCGTTCATCGAAAGGGCCCGTGATGCCAGCCCGAATATCGAAGCCGTGGGTACGATATCAGACCAAGGGAATCAGATATTCTACAGGGAGGGCGACAAGGAATCAGCCATAACCATTCCTGCTGTTTTTGTGGATAGCACCATGTTCTCGGTATTCCCTTTCGAGTGGGTGGAAGGTTCGGCCAAGGACTTTACCGTCCAAGGTAACGCTGTTCTGAATGAGACCTTCGCCAAAATGATATTCGGGGAAGAAAGCGCCATTGGAAAGACGCTTCATACCGGTGACATCTCCTCCCGTATTATTGGTGTATTCAAGAATACGCCGCGCAACTACAGTATGCATTGCGGGATTATCGCGAACATCGGGGACAATAATCTGGAGGAATTTAGCGAATGGTCTTACGGTTCTTTCCTCAAGTTGAAAGATCCTTCTCTGGCTAAGGAGACAGAGGATGCGATTTATACCGCTCTCAAGGAATACATATCGTCCGATGAAGAGACCCAGGTAGAATCGCGTAAAGGATTCAGGATTTCACAAATCCACGACGCCCATTTTGAAAGGGATGTGAAGGCTGATGTTTCCAGCGCCAACAAGGCAATTACCATCACCCTTGCGGCAATAGCCATCCTGCTGATTCTCATTGCCATCATCAATTTCATCAACTTCGCCTTCGCCGAGATTCCATTCAGGATTAAGAACATCAACACCAGGAAGGTTCTTGGTGAGGGCAGAGGGTCCCTCATCGGCCGTCAACTTGCCCACGCCGGGCTGATTGCCCTGGCGGCATTCGGAGTCGCCTGCCTGACCGTTCACATTGTCTCAGGGACTTCTTGGGCATCCTACGTCTCTGATTCCCTGAAGCTTAATGATATTCCAGGAATACTCGCCCTGACCCTTTGCGTGGCTTTGGTCTCCGCTGTCGTGGCCGGAATCGCCCCTGCATTGTATTCCACGTCGCAACCCGCTGCCCTAGTGCTGAAAGGCTCCTACGGGACTAGCGTAAAGGGACGTGCTCTGAGAAACGCCCTAGTGGCGCTCCAGTTCGTGCTGTCGTTCATATTCATAATCATGGCGCTTTACGTCTCGGTCCAGACCAAGTATATGATCCGCAAGGACATGGGATTCGATCAGGCCAGAGTTTTGCAAATCTGGTGCGGGTATTACGCCGGAGGTCAGCATGAAGCGTTGGAATCCAAACTGTTGCAGAACCCCTCGATTGAGGCGGCGACTTTCTCTGACAACATGATTGTCTCCAACCAGAAGATGGGCTGGGGCCGTACGGGCGACGACGGGAAACAGGTCTTCTTCGAGGTGCTTCCAGTCACTGATGACTTCCTGAGGTTCTTTGACCTCCAGATATTGGAAGGTCGTGATTTCCAGGCTTCTGACAACCAGAGTGAGACCGGTGTTTTCATCGCCAACGAGAACTTTATCCAGAAATTTCCGCAGTACCATTTGGGCAGCCAGATTGGCGGCCATGTGGACAAAACCGAGATTGTCGGAATCGTCAAGGACTTCAATTTCAAGAGTCTCCAGCATCCGATGGAGCCGCTTATGCTCTTGGTTTGGGGCAAGACTCAGTGGCGCGACTTCGGCACAATGTATGTCAGGATGGCTCCTGGAGCCGACTTCAAGGAAGTCTCCGAGTTCATAAAAAAAACAGTCTGTGAGTTTGACCAGACCAGGGAGCCGGACCAGGTGAATGTCCGCCATCTCGACGAATGGATCGAGAATATGTACAAAGAGGAAGAGTCGCTTGGAAAACTCATCACCATAGCCTCGTTCGTGGCCCTGCTCATCGCTATCATCGGCATAATCGGCCTGGTATTCTTCGAGACTCAGTTCCTTCGCAAGGAAATAGCGGTTCGCCGTGTCAATGGCGCCACTGTGGAGAGCATCCTTGGAATGATCAACCGGAAATACTTGATTATGGCGGGAATAAGCTTCCTTATCGCCTCACCAGTGGCATATCTGATCATCACTAATTGGCGGAAAGGGTTCGCCTATCAGGCGCCTGTGCCGGTGTGGATATTCATAGCGGCCCTCGCTTTCGTGGCGGCGGTCACCTTCGGTGTCGTCACCATCCAGAGTTGGCGCGCCGCCAACGCCAATCCGGTGGAATCATTGAAGAATGAATAGTTAAACAAATAAATATCAAAAAGTTATGATTAAAGTTACCAACCTTTCCAAGATCTTCCGCACTGAGGAGATCGAGACCACAGCCCTTAACGGCGTCACTTTCGAAATCAAAGACGGCGAGTTCGTCGCCATCATGGGCCCTTCCGGATGCGGCAAGTCAACCCTGCTGAACATCCTCGGCCTGCTGGACAACCCGACCAGCGGAAGCTATGAGCTTCTCGGCACCGAGGTCGGCCAGCTCAAAGAGAAGGAGCGCACCAAGTTCCGCAAGGGAAACATCGGCTTCGTGTTCCAGAGCTTCAACCTGATCGACGAACTCAATGTGTATGAGAACATCGAGCTGCCGCTGCGCTACCTGAACATCAGCGCCAGCGAACGTAAGGCCAAGGTTACGGAGATCATGAAGCGCATGGCCATCAGCCACCGTGCCCAGCACTTCCCGCAGCAACTCTCCGGCGGTCAGCAGCAGCGTGTGGCCATCGCCCGTGCAGTCGTGGCCGGCCCGAAGCTGATCCTCGCGGACGAGCCCACCGGTAACCTCGACTCCAAAAACGGTAAGGAGGTAATGGACCTGCTGAAAGAACTGAATGCCGAGGGCACCACCATCGTGATGGTTACTCACTCCCAGAAGGATGCGGCTCAGGCTCAGAGGACGATTGACCTCTTCGACGGCCAGATCGTCTCAGACGTAAAGAACGAGCTTTAATGAAAAAGAACTCAGATATTCTAATCAAGGTCCTCTCTCTGGGCATCGGACTGGCCGTGGGCATCGTACTCATTGCCAAGGTGTTCTTTGAACTGAGTTATGACAGCTTCTACAAGGACATCGACAGGGTGTATACCATCAATACCTGGATCTCCATGCAGGGGAATGAGAAGGACTATGGCCAGGTGAGCGGTGCCGTGGCCGTGGGCTTTATGGAAGAGGTCCCGGGCGTTGAATGTGGCACGCGCACCACGTTTGTCTTCAATGGCGATACCTATTTGGACGAGGAAGGCAATAAACTGAAGGCTACTCTGGTCTGTGCCGATACCTGCTTCTTCAAGGTATTTGACCGGCCGATTCTGGCTGGTAACCCCGTGAAAATCCTTGGGAAATGGGGTGGTGTGATGGTGAGCCGGAGTTTTGCGGAGAAGATCCTTCGCTCCGCTCAGGATGACATCTCCACCGTTATCGGCAGGCAGATTTACAACGAGGATATGGCAGGTCTGAAACTGCCCATCGAGGGGGTCTTTGAGGACTTCCCGAAGAACGGCTCCCTGGACTAT
>ONSC01000170.1 GCA_900320365.1 uncultured Bacteroidales bacterium | reverse complement strand
CGGAAGAAGGTTTTATAGTTGTGGAGATGGAATGGCAGGGGAGTAACGGCTACGTTCCAATGGGTCTTGACGGTATCGAGGCAGTGATAAGTGTCCTGCGTGAGAAGTATCCCCAGATCGATGGATCAAGGATTTATGCTGAAGGATTGTCGGCCGGAGCTATGACGAGTAATATGCTTGGAGTCCGTAAATCCCATCTCTTCGCGGCGGTCGCCGGTCATTCGGGCGGAATATTCTCGGGAAATGGACTCGGCTACTATGCCTATGGAAGCGAGCCGCTGATGAATGAGGCGATTCAGAAGAGGGGACACGTGGAAGTCGCTTATTGTTCAGTCGTTGGCACTCACGATGACACGATCCGTTTCTTCAATAAGGACAACTGGAAAGGCAATCCTTATCTGAATGTCTGGCGTATCTATGAGACGATCAATGGAATGCCCGTGACTGGAGACCTGGATTTCAACGTGGATCCGACCTTCGGCATCGCGCTTCGCGACAGGAAGCAGATTCACACAGGCAAGAGCGAGGACATCACCATTGAGTTCGGTCAGCTATACAAAGGGGAAAAGCCAATGATCCGCCTTATGGTCATCAATAATTACGGGCATTGGAATTTCAAACCCGCCGCCCGTCTTATCTGGGATTTCTTCCGCCATTATTCACGGGATACAGAAACAAAAGAGCTTCGCTACCAATGAGAAATTTTGTCGGATATATTCTTGGTTTCCTGGTATTTGTCGCTGGGATACCCGCATTGATGTGGTTGGTTTCGGGGCGGCTCTTTCCTTGGGCACCAGCACTGCCGTGGGCTATATTGGCTGCCGTATTTATGGTCACAGGTTTGGTGCTGAGCATATGGTCCATTGTCCACATGAAGAAAGTGGGCGAGGGCAATCCCTTTGATGCCTATAACCATGAATTGGCACCTCGTACCAAGCATCTTATGACGGACGGCCCATATAAGTACACACGCAACCCTATGCTGGTCGGAATTTATATCTACGACCTTGGCGTGTTGCTATGGCTGCAGAGTTGGTGGCCCCTGGTTGTCTTCGCGCTGGAGATAGTACTGCTTACCTTGCAAGTCCGATCTGAGGAGAAGCGCTTGGAGGCTGATTTTGGCGACGAGTATCGTGCTTATAAACAATCAGTTCCACGATATATCTTTAAATAATACAAACTTTATTTTTTAGCATTATGAGATCATTATTAAAACTGTTTGTGGCTTTCGCGGTCTTGTTTATCACCGCACCACTCGTTTCTTGTCAGGACAGAATCATCACAGTAAAAGAGCTGCCCGCCACGGCCCAAAGCTTCATCCGTGAATACTTCCCGGATTCATCGGTCTTATTCGCTAAAAAAGACCGCGAACTAACGAAAACAACCTATGAAGTCACCCTTCAGGACGGTACCGAGATTGACTTCAATGCGAAGGGAGAATGGGATAAAGTGGATTGCAAGAGGTCAGCTGTGCCTTCCCAACTTATTCCAGCCATAATCGCTGAATACGTCGAGACTAGTTTCCCCGGTCAGGTTATCGTTAAAATTGACAAAGAACCCAACGGAGTTGATATTGAACTTGGAAATGATTTGGAACTGAAGTTCAACAAAAACGGCAAGCTCATCGACATCGATGACTAAATGCTAGCAGGCTGATTTTTGTAACGAGTATCGTGCTCATAAACAGTAAGTTCCTCGCTTTCTTTTTATGTGTTTGTTTACATAAATTTCCTAATTTCTTCCGCCCATCTGTCGTAGGCTTCCGGAAGAATATGGACACCGTCCCGAGATATCTCTTTAGGTAGCTCATCATTCACGGCTAGCACAGAGAACAAATCAATATACTCACAATTATGGCTCTCCGCGATTTGTTTGATCACGGTGTTCGCCCATTTGATTTTCTGATTATCACAGATATACTTTCCGAAGTCATTGTTATTAACCGGTAATATGCTTTGAAAGAATATCTTTGTGTTTGGGAGAGAATCGCATAGAGTGGCGGCGAATGCCTCATATTTTTCGGTGAATACCTCTTCGGTCTGACTACTCAAGCCATTGATTCCAGCCATCACGAAGACCTTCTTGGGATGAACGCTTTGGACAGCTGGAAGCCGGAGCAACATTCCGTCCATGTTATCGCCAGGATATCCTTGGTTGCAAATAGTTACCGAAGGGAAATACTTGCGAAAATCACTTCCGTAAGTGATGGAGTTGCCAAAAAAGACAACATCAAAATCCACCCCCAGTTTCAAGAAAGAATTATTCCAACCTTTAATACACCAAAAGTCGGCTCTTGGTTTCGGATCCGGTTCTTTGATATCCTCCTCGTCTCCAGGGCTGCGGAAGAAACCGGTCTTAACACCGATGAAGATTGTGCTCCCGATGAGAAGGAGATTCAGTATCAGTGAAACAATCAAAAGGCCGTGGTTCTTTTTCATAATCCTATCATAATTTTCGCCCCATGGGCAAGTTAAAAACAAAGAAAAAGAATTCTATTACGGCTTCAGGATGGCGGCGAATCCTCCGGAGGCGGCGAGATGGACATCGATTGTGTCGGTCTTTTTGACCTGAAGGACTTTCTTTTCCAGGTGGTTAGGATCCGTATCGGTGTCTTCGGCATCGGTGAATAGCTCCATTGTGTATTCACCATCTCCAAGGAAGTCAAGCGGGAGGGAAATATCTCTCGCTGAATGATTTCCGATGGCTCCTACGAACCATTTATCAGCCTTCCTGCGAGCAGTGACAACATATTCGTCGAGCTTGGCCTGAGGTACAATAGTCTCATCCCAAACCGTGGGGACCTCCTTGATGAACTCGAACCCGGGCTGATTCTCATAGTTCGCGGGGGCGTCTGAGACCAGGTGCAAACTGCTCTCCAATGTCACGTACATGGCAAGCATGTGGCAGCGAGTGCTGGTGACGTAGGGATGAAGAGGCGAAACCTTGTAGTCGTCATACGGCAAAGACAGGAAACCTCCAAGATGATAGTCCGCGGGACCGGCCAGGCATCGTGTGAACGGCATATTCAGGTCATGGTCGGCTCCCATCTGGCGGGCATAATCCCACTTGTAAACCTCATAGTTGAGAGTGTTCTCCCGAGTGAACTCGCACGGATATGTCCTTTGCAGGCCCGAGGGCTTACTGGCGCCGTGGAACTGAATGTGGAGATGGTATTTCATAGCAAGTTCAAGAACCCGTTTCTGGTATTCGATCATTTCCTGGTCGTCACGGTCCATGAAGTCCACCATCATTCCCTTAATGCCTAACTCCTGGAACTTCTTGAAAGATCCCTCAATATCATTAGCCAGTGCCTCCCAGTGTACCCAGACACGCATATCCACGCCTTTTTGTTTGGCATAATCGCAGATTGGCTTGATATCGAAACCGGGGTAGGTTTCTGTCGGGCAGTCTTCATCTCCGGGAGCGCCTGGCACCCTGTCTACTTTCGCATACCAGACGACCTCGGATCCATTTGAATTGAGGATTCCGGATATTGAGTGATATTCAATGCCGTTAGCGACGCAGAAGTCAATATACTCTTTGCTGATGTTGAAATTGACGGTTTGGAGGTCGCCTTTTTTCGCCTCAGGGGAAGACTGATAGCCGTTCCACCACGGCCAGGTCGCTTTGCCTGGCTTAACCCAAGACAGATCGGTCTCCTCGCAAGGGTCGCAAAGAGTGGTCAGAATATTTGACTCCATCAGCGCTCCAGCACGGTCAGAGACAAGGAACACCCTCCAAGGAGACCTGTGGGGCAGGTCTGCCAAGACGCTGTATTCCGGCTTGTCCATTCGTGGAGTCAGGACACCTTTCAGTGTGCTGTTTTCTGCCATGACACGCATGCCGGCGAAGTCAACAACCATCGCTTCCGTGAGGGCGAGGAAAGCGCCGCTGTCATAAGAAAGCAGCACTGGCATATCAGCGGTTTTCCCAACGTTGTGCTCGCTTAGACGAAGAGTGGTGTAGGGGGACTCGTGGGAGCAGACCAACCCTGGGAGATACATTGCTTTGAGAATAGGATCACCTGTCGGATGAAGGTCCATTAGCTCGCTGCGAATACGCAGACTATCAATACCTTCCTGCTCTGGGAACAGGTAGCGGAAGGCGACACCATCATTGAATGCCCTCAGGCAAATATCCACTTTGCGACCGTCGGGTGATGTCAGAGAAACAACACGCTGGTTTGAGACGCTATGAATATGGCTGGCCTTACCAACGGGCATGTCGTAATCATCCGTGACGCTTTCCAGCTTCCCTGGTTTCATTTTTACTCCGGCTCCGAAAGATCCTTCCTCAAACTCCATCCCGACAGGGGAAGGGGAGATCAGCCTTTCGCCTTTATAATCAATGGATAAGAGCAACTGGCCAGTGTCTTCGCTGATGCTGATGACAAGGTTCTTGTCGGGAGAGGGGACAGAGACAACCGATGACGAGCAAGCTGCGAATAATAATAACAAGGCGGCGGAAGCGAGTGCGATTCCAAAGAATGATCTGTTTCTCATATTTGGCGTATTGGTTTTCATTTTAACAAAAATACGAAAAGAATAATAAAACTGCTGTCAAACTGTATGAATCCGCCTATACAAATGCGTTAACGGAGTTTTCCCATTAATTACTTCTTTTGATAAATCAACTTTCGATACATCATCTTTTGTTATTTTTTTTTG
>ONSC01000206.1 GCA_900320365.1 uncultured Bacteroidales bacterium | reverse complement strand
GATTCAGATGCTATCCGCACCGGCGGATTCATGAATATCCCTATGGACAGTTTCGGAGTGGTCTCGCCAAGACTTAAACGCGTCGCCGCCATCCCTGTATTGACATCCGGGGAAACACCCGAATACGCCGGTGGCGACGAGATCTGGTATTGGAAAAAAGGAAAAAGTCAGGACTAACCGGTCAGACTTCCTTCAGTCCCATCTCCGCGGCCTTGACCCGCATCAACGCATCAGCTTCCTCAAAGGTGTTCCCTATCTGCCCATCAAGAATCGCGTTCTTGACATATTCCTTCAAGTCGCCGATCTCCTTGCATGGCGGGATCCCATACACCTCCATTATGTAATCACCAGTGATGGGATTTTTCCAGTTGCGTATGGCGTCTTTCGCCTCAACCTCAACCAGTTTGCGCTTCACAAGCTCGAAGTTCTCCTTTATGCGGGCCACCTTCACCGGATTCTTGGAGGTTATGTCGGCGTTACACAAAAGCATCAAATCGTCAATCTCATTTCCCGCGTCGAAAAGGAGCCGTCTTACGGCAGAGTCAGTAACCTCCTCGTCCACAAGGGCCACCGGTCTATGATGAAGGGTAACCAACTTCTGGACATATTTCATCTTCTCGTTCAGGGGCATTTTCAGCCTGCCGAAAATCTTAGGAACCATTCTGCCCCCCACCACCTCATGTCCATGGAATGTCCAGCCAACGGAAGGATCAAATCGCTTGCTGACAGGTTTCCCGATGTCGTGAAGTAGGGCCGCCCAGCGCAGCCACACATTTGGTGCGGTCCGCACTGACTCAATGAAGCCGTCACCATCCTCCTCAGGGACATAGTCCTTAAGCGTCCCTTCTTCAATCGCGGCGACCTCAGCTGACGCCACATTGTCGAGGACCTGGAGGGTATGGGAGAATATCTCTTTGTGACCCTTACCGTCAATAGACTCGATTCCCTTAAGCTTAATCAGCTCTGGAAGAATATATTCCAACAAGCCTGTCTCCTCCATCAGAGCGAATCCCATAGAAGGCTTAGGGCATACAAGAATCTTATTCAACTCCTCCGCTATTCTCTCCTGAGAGAGTATCGTCATCCGCTCCTTCATGGCTTTCATCGCCTTGATGGATTCCGGAATTATCGTGAAACGCATCTGCGGAGTACTCAGCTTGACGGCGAAACGAATTGCCCGGAGCATTCGCAAGGGGTCGTCGCTATAAGTTTGTTCCGGCTCCAGTGGAGTCCTTATAATGCCGGCAGCGAGATCGCGGATGCCACCGAATGGATCCACCAGGGCACCATAATCCGATTTCTGGAGACTGAACGCCATAGCATTGATGGTGAAATCCCTTCTGAGCTGATCCTCCTCAAGGGTACCATCCTCGACAATAGGTTTCCTGGAATCATGCCTATAAGACTCCTTGCGGGCACCTACAAACTCGATCTCAGCACCATGCCATTTAAGCATGGCCGTTCCAAACGTCCTGAACACCGAGACATTGCAATGCCGATGCTCCTTCTCCTCAATATAAGCGGCCACCGCTTCGGCTAGCTCAATTCCACTACCCTCAACGACTATATCAATATCGTCGTTGCGGCGTCCAAGGAAGCAATCCCTGACATAACCACCGATCACAAAAGCTCTGACTCCGAGCCTCTCAGCGGCGTCGGAGACTATCCCGAATATCGGACTCTCAAGAAACCCTTGTGTTATCGTAGCGCTCATAATCAATTATTTCCGCATTTCTTCCCAATCCGGGAATTCCGTCATCAGCTCAAAAGGAGGTAGCTCTCCACCGTCATGGCCGGCCTGACCGGCCATCCCAGTCCTCTTGAATCCGAAAGTCTTTTGCCCATTGGTGATGACAATGTATTTGACATCGAGTGCCAGATTATACCTCAAAGCCTGCTCGAGGACTTCCCTATCCATTTCCACATCCTCCCTTTTGCACTCCACAACCATCAGGTGACTCATATCCCTTCCAAAGACGAGAATATCCGCCCTGAATGGCTTACCTCCATATTTGAATGAAACCTCGCTCATCATCATGTGTGCCGGGACCTTAAGCTCATCCCTCAATACACCGATAAACCACTGACGCACCTTCTCCTCGGGCGTCAGGGCTACCATCTTCTTCCTCAAAGGATCCCAGACCTGGCTCATCTTCTTGTTCTTTTATAAATATCCTCCAAGACAAGACCGGCGAGCGTCATTCCGAAGATGGCGGTCACAGGTGCGGTTGTCCCGTTGATCTGGGCCTTATTAAATGTGTCTGTCTCAACTATTCCATCACTTCCACGGTTGGGAAGGACCTCATCGTCATATACACACAGGAATTTCTTGGAAGGCAATGTGCCTGCCTTTCTCATCTTTTTCCTGATCATCGCCCCTAGCGGGCACCCCCGAACATTCCAGAACTCGGCGACTTTGACCTTCCGGGGATCCACCTTCAATGCGGCACCCATAGAGCAATAAAAGGTCGCCCCAGAGGCGGTGGCGTTGAGAATCAAAAGAATCTTATTCTTAAGGGAATCAACGGCATCGATGACATAATCATAGGAAGACAGATCGAACTCCGCCTCAGTCTCCTCGTTGTAGACTGCTTCCAAGGCCACAATTCCAGCCTCCGGATTTATCTCAAGCAGGCGCTCCTTCAGAACCTCAACCTTCTTTCGCCCAACCGTGGCCGTAGTGGCCATCAACTGGCGGTTGATGTTTGTGACACTCACATCATCAGGGTCGACAATCGTCAGATTCGTCACCCCGCTCCTGACAAGACCCTCGGCACACCAGCTCCCGACACCACCGACACCGAATATGATAACCCTCGCCTTGGCGAGAGCCTCCATCACGTCGTCACCTAGCAGTAAAGCTGTCCTGTTGAATATTTCCTTAGTTCTTGTCATTCTGAGCGAAGCGAAGAATCTTACAAATTTAATCAAATTCCCGATGAAACAAATTCTGATTATCCTCCGTATATTATTCGCTACAATCTGGGGATGTTCTGGTTTTGACAGCAATGATTCCGGGTGGTAAGCACGCCGGGCTTCTGAGAGATCTGCCCGC
>ONSC01000136.1 GCA_900320365.1 uncultured Bacteroidales bacterium | reverse complement strand
ATCTACGATGCTATCAACGAAGTCAAGGACGGTATCGAGGGTATGCTTGAGCCTGAGAAGAAAGAGGAAGTCATCGCTACCGCTGAGGTCAAGCAGACCTTCAAGATCAGCAAGGTTGGAACCATTGCCGGATGTATCATCCGTGAAGGCAAGATGCTCCAGAAATCACAGGTGCGCCTTATCAGGGACGGCATCGTGGTATACACCGGAGTCCTTTCATCCCTGCAGAGGGGCAAGGATTCAGTGAAGGAGGTTATGGCCGGAATGGAATGCGGTATGGGAATCGAGAACTTCAATGACATCAAGGAGGGAGATATCATAGAGGCCTTCCACATCGTTGAAATCAAGCAGAAACTGTAGATATGAAAAAGATCTTTTTGACAATCTTTGCGCTTACCTGCGGACTTTTCATTGCGCAGGCGCAGCCTGTAATGGGTATGGGCTTCGGCCAGATGCCTGAGATTAAAGTGACTTTCGATCCTTATGTGGAGGCTCCCGCCGGCTTTGACGTAGAGCGTCCCGGCATTGCTCACGGCACGCTTGAGACCGTAGAGTACAAGTCCGAGTCCATAGGGACCATTCGCAAGGCAACAGTTTACCTTCCTCCCAAGTATGATGCTTCCAAGAAGTATCCTGTTCTCTATCTCCTTCACGGAATTGGTGGTGACGAGCGTGAATGGCTGGACGGCGTTCCCAACATCATCCTTGACAACCTTATCGCCGACGGCAAGGCCAAAGATATGATCATAGTGATGCCTAACGGCCGCGCGCAGGCAAATGACAGCAAGGAAGGCAACGTTATGGCTTCTTTCCCTGCTTTCGCACAGTTTGACAAGGACCTTATTGGAAGCCTCATCCCGTTCATAGAGGGTAAGTACAGCGTGTACACAGATAAGATGCACCGCGCAATAGCCGGCCTTTCAATGGGCGGTGGCCAGTCCCTCAATTTCGGACTTGCCAATATGGATGTTTTCGCCTTTGTAGGAGGTTTCTCTTCCGCGCCAAACACCAATATGCCCGAGGCCCTTATCCCGGACGTTGAAAAGACAAAGGCGGAGAATTCTCTCCTTTGGATGGTTTGCGGTGGAGAGGACAACCTTATGTACAACAGCTCCAGGCTCAAAGCCTTCTGCGACGAGCACGGTGTTCCCTGCACCCTGATCAACTATCCAGGTGAAGGACATAACTTTGTCGTATGGAAATACGGCCTATACAATTTCGCCCAGCTGATTTTCTAAACGAATAAGGGCGGCCCTCAAGGGTCGCCCTTTTTGATGGTTGAGGTACCAGGATTCGAACCTGGGCAGACAGAACCAAAATCTGTAGTGCTACCATTACACCATACCTCAGTCCCAGGCCGCAAAGATAGTAAATTATCTCTTATTCTTGAAAAAATCAGTTACGAGGGCGCTGCATTCGTCTTCCAGGATCTTGGAGCTTACCTGAGTCTTGGGGTGAAGCAGGGAAGGGGAGAAGAGGGAGTAGCCGCGCCGGGGGTCGGGCGCGCCGTAAACCAGCCGGCCCAGCTGGGCCCAGGCGGTTGCGGCGGCGCACATAGGGCAAGGCTCCACCGTAACGTATAAAGTGCAGTCCTGCAGGTATTTGCCTCCAAGGGCTTCGGTGGCCGCGGTAATGGCAATCATCTCTGCGTGGGCCGTGGAATCGTTAAGGCGTTCCGTCATATTGTGGCCTCGGGAAATGATGCGTCCGTTGCAGGTGATGACGGCGCCTATGGGCACTTCGCCTTCGGCGCCGGCAGCCTTTGCCTCGGTCAGCGCCTGCTTCATAAAATTGATATCTTCTTGTATTTTTTCCATCGGCACAAATATAAGTTTTTTGATTAACTTTGAAAGTTATGCAGGGAAGATTGTTTCTGATTGACGGCCACGCCCTCATCTTCAAGATGTATTACGCCTTTCTGAGGCGCCCTATGGTAAACTCAAAGGGTGCGGATGTCTCCATTCTGTACGGATTCACCAAATATGTCCTGGAACTCATAGAGAAGGGGAAGCCCACCCATCTGGCAATTGGCTTCGACCCTCCCGGGGGAAGCTTCCGCAACCAGATGTATCCGCCATACAAGGCCAACAGGGCGGAGACCCCGCAACTGGTCATAGACGCCCTTGACCCCTTGATCCAGATATGCAAGGCGCTGAACGTGCCTGTGCTTATGATTCCGGGCTACGAGGCTGACGATGTCCTTGGCTCTGCCGCAAAGAAGGCCGCCAGGGAAGGCTACGACGTGTATATGGTAACCCCTGACAAGGATTACGGCCAGCTCATACAAAGGAACATCTGGCAGTACAAGCCCGGCAAGGCCGGAGGAGATGCTGAGGTGGTGGGCATAAGCGAAATATGCGCCAAATACTCCATCCTGGACCCTGTACAGGTGATAGATATGCTGGCAATCTGCGGCGATGCTTCTGACAATGTGCCAGGCGTCACCGGCATAGGTGAGGTGGGCGCCGGCAAGCTGATAAGCAAATACGGCTCCCTGGAAAACATCTATGCACATTTGGAGGAACTGACCCCAAAGCAGCAGCAGATGTTCAACGCCGCCCTTGACCACATATACCTGAGCAAGGAACTTGTCACCATCAAGACAGACATCGACGTCCCGGTAGCCACCGAGGACATGAAGGTTGACAAAGCCTATGGTCCCGCTTTAGCTGATCTTTTCGAGAAGTATGAGTTCAACTCACTACAAAGGTTTTTAGGCCATGTCGCAGCTCCCGAGATTGAGGAGAAACAGTTGGAAATCAACAAGGTGACTCCTTCTAAGGTCATCACCGCCGCAAAGAGGGCCGGTGTCTGCTCTGTAATCGCTGAAAGGACCCGTGTGATTGTCTCGGCCGCCTCTGGAGCCGGCGATGAGTACCTTGTCGCCGATGGTGGCGCGAAAGCCTTCACGGCACTCCTCGAGGATGGTGGGGTGGCCAAGCGAGGAGACGACCTCAAGCGACAGATGAACACACTGGTGGCTGCGGGAATATCATTAAATGGATCTCTGCGGGACATAGGCCTGATGCATTATCTGATAGACCCGGAGAAGAGTCACAAAGTGGAAGTGCTGTCTCAAAGTCTCCTTGGAATCCCGGTCGAGACCAACTCTATTGCCGAGGTCGCCAAGACCGGATCACTCTTCGATGAGATACCGGCAGACGATGCCGGCACAGACAGGAGCAGAGAGGCCGTCATCCTTCTGATGCTCGGGGAAAAACTTGAGAATGAGCTATTAAGCAGGGGTTTGAAAGAGCTCTACATAACCATGGAGGAGCCACTGATCCGGGTCCTCTCCAAAATGGAGAGAAACGGTATCAGGGTGGACCTCGAATCATTGAAGGACTACACGGCCCACCTCCAGGCGGAGATGGTGGAGAGAGAGAAGAAAGTCAAGGAATTGGCCGGAGAGCCAGCCTTGAACGTCTCTTCCCCGAAACAGATCGGCGAGATTCTTTTCGACAAGCTGAAACTTGCTTCCAAACCAAAGAAAAACTCCAACGGGACATATTCCACGGACGAAACGACCCTGTTGGACATAGCCGACAAGCATCCAATCGTGGATGAGATCCTCGAGTTCAGGGCTGTGAAAAAGCTCCTCTCGACATATATAGAGCCATTCCCCTCTTATATCGACCCCTTGGACGGCAAGGTACACACCACATTCAATCAAGCTCTCACGGCCACCGGAAGGCTCAGCTCATCCAATCCGAACCTTCAGAACATTCCGATCCGTACAGACCGTGGTCGCGAGATCAGGAAAGCGTTTGTCCCGAGCGCCAAGGATGGCCTTATCATGTCGGCTGATTATTCCCAGATTGAGTTGAGGATCATGGCTCATCTCAGTTGTGACCAGCACCTCATCGGAGCTTTCAAGCATGGGATTGATGTCCATGCGGCGACGGCCGCCAAGATATTCGGCATACCACATGAGGAAGTAACCGCGGACCAAAGACGTATCGCCAAGACCGCCAATTTCGGGATCATGTACGGCATATCAGCCTTCGGTCTGGCGCAGAGGCTTCGCATAGGCCGGAAAGAGGCGCAGAAAATCATTGATGACTATTTCGCCGGATTCCCGTCAATCAGGTCGTTCATCGAGGACACTAAGGAGGCGGCCAGGGAAACCGGCTATGTCGAGACCATATTCGGTCGAAGAAGATATATTCCCGAAATCAATTCCAAGAACGCCACAATCAGGGCCCTCGCTGAGAGGAATGCCGTGAACGCCCCGATACAAGGCACGTCAGCGGACATCATCAAACTGGCCATGATTGCCATAGACAAAGAAATGGCGGCCAACGGCTTGAGATCCAAGATGGTGCTACAGATCCATGACGAGCTTGTTTTCGACACCATACCGGAAGAGGTCGATACCCTGGGGCACATTGTGGTGGAGAACATGGAAAATGTTGTTAAACTGAGCGTTCCGCTCACAGTCGAATGTAATTATGGCGCAAACTGGCTTGAAGCCCATTGATGAGCTGGTGATTCTAGCGAGAAATGGTAACGGTTTGGCTTTCACCGCCTTATGGGATCGCCACATAGACCAGCTCCGCTCGTACATCAAGACTCGTTTCAAGAATATCGACGACTATGATGTCGATGACATCTGCTCCCGTAGCTTTGAGAAAGCTTTCCGGCAGATCCATAACTACGACGACTCGAAGAGTCAATTCCTCACCTGGCTATGCACGATAGCCAGGAACACCACACTCGACACTCTCGACAAAGAGAAACGGATACATCCCAAAAACCAGATAGTCTATCTCGACGACGAGACCCAGGCATCCGGGCTGGAGGGAATACCTGACCAGTCCGAGGATGCCTTGCACACCCTGATCAAGACAGAATCTGAGGAAGAGCGTGTCAAGTACATCGATCGCCTGCCAGAGCTATACAGGGAAGTCGCCCGCAAAAGGCTCATCGATGGCATGAAATACGATGAGATAGCTGAGAATATGGATCTGGAACTCAATACAGTCAAGACCCGGATCAGACGCGCCAAACAGATTATAGACGCCCTCCGGGCGGACGAAGAGGAGGATGAGGGAATATGATAGATTTCGGCCAATTTGAGGCGATTATCCGGGAGTCCTTCCCGGAAATAACTGGCGATCAACTGGATAAGTACCGCCAGATGGAACAGTTGTACAAGGACTGGAACTCCAAGATCAATGTCATTTCACGCAAGGACTTGGATGGCATATACGACCATCATGTGCTCCATTCCTTAGCCATAGCCTATTATCTTAAGATCAGGAAGCCGGAGGATTATTCGTCCCTGCTGTCACCTCGAAATGGGGTCCGCATTCTGGACCTGGGCACAGGAGGAGGCTTCCCGGGGATTCCCCTCGCGATCTTATTCCCGGAAACCAGTTTCACCCTTTGTGACTCAATCCGTAAGAAGACTCTGGTCGCCTCAGAGGTAGCGGCTAGTCTCGGGCTGAGGAATGTGGAGGTCGTTAATGCCAGAGCGGAGTCTCTGCCGGGTAAATTTGACTATGTGGTGTCAAGGGCTGTCGCCTCTCTCTCTGATTTCTACCCTTGGGTCAAGGGGAAATACACCAAAGGTATCCTGTACCTGAAAGGAGGAGATATCAATGAGGAGATAAACGATTTGATGTCCCGCCACAAGATGAGAAAAAGTTCAGTTTCCACATGGCCGGTCGGTTCATGGCTGCTAGACAATTATTTCGAGGGTAAATTCGTGATAAATATTTTGTAATTTTCAGTAAAAGGCTTAAATTTGCACTCCCTTTTTGGAAAATATAAAATAAAGAAGATATGAAAAGAACATTCCAACCCTCAAGGCGCAAGCGCGTGAACAAGCACGGATTCCGTGAGAGAATGTCCACCCCCAACGGACGCCGCGTTCTCGCTTCCCGTCGCCGCCATGGTCGCAAGAAGCTTACGGTATCATCTGAGGACAGGTGGTAATCGTCTGGTGACTCTTACGGCAGGTCCTTCAAGGCCTGCTTTTTTTGTATTCATGAGAGATGGACATTGACGAGAAATACATGCGTGAGGCTCTCAGGGAGGCTTTGGCGGCATTGGATGAGGGAGAGATTCCGATTGGTGCGGTCGTGGTCTTCAAGGGAAGAATCATCGGCAAGGGACACAACATGACCGAGCGGCTCCACGACCCCACGGCGCATGCCGAGATGATAGCGATCACGGCAGCCACTGAGGCGATGGGAGGGAAATACCTGAATGACTGCACCTTGTATGTCACCGTCGAACCATGCCCAATGTGTGCTGGAGGACTGAATTGGGCACAAATAGGCAGAGTCGTCTACGGAGCCATAGATCCGAGGAGAGGCTACTCCATGTTCACTCCTTCCCTTCTCCACCCCAAGACGG